>NZ_JAMYQW010000002.1:0-458166 GCF_040321085.1 Mesorhizobium sp. M0522 | reverse complement strand
TGTTCTTTTTTTAGTTTTTTTGTGTGCTTTGGGGGTGTTGTTTTTTTTATATTTCTCGTCGGTGTGGTTGAGCTTGACGCCGGCCCCCGGCCGCACGCTGAAGGCCGCGATCGAGCAACTGCCGCCGATGGAATGCCCGCAGCACAAAGTGGTGTCGCTGACCGGCAACATCTCGCCGGACGGCTCGGCGGCCTTCTACAACGTCATCTTCACCATGGCCGACAGGGTCAAGGCGCGTTCGTTTCCGATGCCTTTGCCGGTCATCGCTTCCTCGCCCGAGGAGCGCGAGATGCTGCTCAGCCAGCCGATGATCCAGCCGACGCTGGCGCTTGCGGCCGAGGCCGACGTCACCTTTGTCGGCATCGGCGATCTCGGCCCGAAAGCGCCGCTTTACGAAGACGGCTTCATTTCGGAGGGCGAATTAAAGGCGCTGCAGAAGGCCGGCGGCGTCGCCGAGATCGTCGGCTGGGTATTCGATCGTGACGGCCGCATGATCGAGGGCATCACCAATGATCGGGTGTCGTCGGCGCCGCTGCCGTCGCGCGAAAAGTCGCTGGTGATCGCGCTTGCCATGGGCGACCGCAAGCTGCCGGGCATCTTCGCCGCCGTCAACCGGCGGTTGGTCAACGGCCTCATCACCGATGAGCGGACCGCCGCCGCCTTGCTGGCGGGCGCATGATCTCCGAGCCGCTGGCGGTCGGAAACGATCATGTGAAATCGAAACGCATCTGAATCCCCGATAAAACGAGCGTCACTACTGGTGCCGGCCGCAAGGATCGTTGCCGTCGAGAAAGCCCATGTCGCGCTGCAGATGCGGCGGCAGCTCCCGGACGTCGAGATAGGCCCGTTTCCGCGCCGCGTGCCTTGCCAATCCCCGCGCCAACCGTGAAAACCAGCCATGGGCTGGAGCAAGAAGCAGCTTTTCCTGTATTGTGGTCATGATCGTCAGCCTTCGCTATCCCTAGGCGTAATTGATCTTCAATACGGAATATCGGTAGGACCGGCCGGTGCCGCCAATCAAACGTCGATCACTGCCCATAAGGAGGGCTTATGCCGGAGCTCAATTCACGACAGCTGGTTTCGCAGCTTCCTCCGCTTCAGGCGATCCGGGTGTTCGAGGCGGTGGCGCGGCATCTCTCGTTCACCAAGGCCGCCCAGGAGCTTGGCATGACGCAGGCGGCGGCAAGCTATCAGATCAAGCTTCTGGAGGAGCGCATCGGCGCGCCCCTGTTCTTGCGCCAGCCAAAACAGATCGTGCTGACCGAACCCGGCCAGCGCCTGGCGCCCGCGGTCAGCGAGGCGTTCGCGCTGTTGAGCGGCGCCTATGCCGCCGCGCGCACCGGCGCCGACGGCTTGCTTTGCGTTTCGACGCTGCTGACATTTGCCTCCAATTGGCTGGCGCAGCATCTCGGTTCGTTCCAGGTCGCGCATCCGTCGCTGGCGGTGCGCGTCGATACTTCGAACAGGGTTGTCGACTTTGCCAGAGAGGATATCGACATCGCCATCCGCTCCGGCGGTGGCAACTGGCCGGGCGTCGAGACCCATATGCTTTTCAGGGCCGATTTCACGCCGGTCCTTAGTCCAAAGCTCGCGGCAAGCATCGGCGGAGTCAAGGAGCCGGCCGACCTGCTGCGGCTGCCGATCCTCGACCCGGGTGACATCTGGTGGCGGGACTGGTTTGCCGCCGCCGGCCTGCCGGTCGAGGATCTGGCCAGGCGTCCCGGCACCAGCATGGGCGCGCAGGCCTACGAGGCCAATGCCGCGATTGCCGGCCACGGCGTGGCGATCGTTACCAAGGCGCTGTTCAAGACCGAACTTGCCGACGGCCGCCTGATCCAGCCCTTTGATCTGGTCGGTGACGACGGCCACGCCTATTGGCTGGTCTATCCGACGGCACGACGCAACGTGCCGAAGATCCGCGCCTTCCGCGATTGGATCCTGAGTGAAATCGCTTGCCAGTAGGCTGAATCCCAGCAAGCCCGATAGCAAAGCGCCGGGCCCAATCAGCCCGGCCGAATCCTTCGTCAGACATGCCGCAAACGTCCCAGGCTTGCCGCTGCACAAGACCCGGCGTGCTGCGCTGCAGCAACGAATCCGTCTTGACATAATTCATCGCAAGTGAGTAATTGCTCACAGCCAAGGCAAATGCTCATCTTGGTTTATGGGAGGAATTTTGATGAAACTTCGCACGTTCACCCTAGGCCTGTTCTCGGCCAGCGCGCTCGCTTTCGCCGCGCATGCCGAATCCATCACCATCGCCACGGTCAACAATGGCGACATGGTCCGCATGCAGAAGCTGACCGACGACTTCACCGCCAAGAATCCCGACGTCCAGCTGCAGTGGGTCACGCTCGAGGAAAACGTTCTGCGCGAGCGCGTCACCACCGACATCGCCACCAAGGGTGGCCAGTACGACGTGATGACTATCGGCACCTATGAAGTGCCGATCTGGGCCAAGCAGAACTGGCTTTTGCCGCTCGACAAACTCGGCGACGATTACGACGTCAAGGACATCATCCCGGCCATAGCCGGCGGCCTGTCGGTCGACGGCAAGCTCTACGCAGCCCCGTTCTACGGCGAAAGCTCCTTCGTCATGTACCGCAAGGACCTGATGGAAAAGGCCGGGCTCAAGATGCCCGATGCACCGACCTGGGACTTCATCAAGCAGGCCGCCGACAAGATGACCGACCGCGCCAACGGCGTGAACGGCGTCTGCCTGCGCGGCAAGGCCGGCTGGGGCGAGAACATGGCCTTCCTGACCGCCATGTCGAACTCGTTCGGCGCGCGCTGGTTCGACGAGAACTGGAAGCCGCAATTCGACCAGCCCGAATGGAAGAACACGCTGCAGTTCTATGTCGACCTGATGAAGGCCGACGGCCCCGAGGGCGCGTCGTCCAACGGCTTCAACGAAAACCTGGCGCTGTTCCAGCAGGGCAAATGCGGCATGTGGATCGACGCTACCGTCGCTGCCTCCTTCGTTTCCGACCCGAAGAACTCCACCGTCGCCGACAAGGTCGGCTATGCGCTGGCGCCGGACAATGGCCTCGGCAAGCGCGGCAATTGGCTGTGGGCATGGTCGCTAGCCATCCCCGCCGGCACGCAGAAGGCCGACGCCGCTCAAAAGTTCGTAGCCTGGGCAACCAGCAAGCACTATGCCGAGCTCGTCGCCTCGAAGGAAGGCTGGGCCAACGTTCCGCCGGGAACGCGCTCGTCGCTCTATGCCAATCCCGAATACCAGAAGGCAGCACCTTTCGCCAAGATGACGCTGGACTCGATCAACTCCGCCGATCCGACGCACCCGACCGTCAAGCCGGTGCCTTATGTCGGCGTCCAGTTCGTCGCCATTCCTGAGTTCCAGGGTCTCGGCACCACCGTCGGCCAGCTCTTCTCGGCGGCACTTGCCGGCCAGTCGAGCGTCGACGATGCCTTGAAGCAGGCGCAGGACGCCGCCACCGCGACGATGACCGAGGGCGGTTACATCAAGTAAGCTCCTCCCGGTGCCGGTTGCCAATGGCGACCGGCAACGGCCGCCCGAATCCCAGTTCGGGCGGCCAGCTTTCACACCGCTGAAAACTTGGCCGACCTCGAAGGGTGACCGTCATGGCTACTCAGCAGACCCGTTCGCTTGCCCGTTTCATGATGGCGCCATCCGTGGTGCTGCTGCTGGTCTGGATGATTGTGCCGCTGGCATTCACGCTGTGGTTTTCCTTCCAGCAATACAACCCGCTCAATCCGATGCGCGACGGCTTCGTCGGGTTTTCGAACTACGCGCTGTTCTATTCCAACCCGGCATTCCTGCAGTCGATCCTCAACACGCTCACCATCGTCGTCAGCGTGCTTTTGATCACGGTGATCGGCGGTATTCTGCTCGCCCTTCTGCTCGATCAGCCGATGTGGGGACAGGGCATCGTCCGCATCCTTGTCATCTCGCCGTTCTTCGTCATGCCACCGGTGGCAGCACTGGTCTGGAAGAACATGATCATGCATCCGCAGTACGGGGTTTTCGCCGATATTGCGCGCTTCTTCGGCGGGCAGCCGATCGATTGGTTCGGGCAGCATCCGCTCCTGGCGATCATCATCATCGTTGCCTGGCAATGGCTGCCGTTTGCTACGCTGATCCTGTTGACCGCGCTTCAGTCGCTCGACGGCGAGCAGAAGGAAGCCGCCGAAATGGACGGCGCCGGCTTCATCAGCCGCTTCATCTATTTGACGCTGCCTCATATGTCGCGCGCCATAACCGTCGTCATCCTGATCCAGACGATCTTCCTGCTGTCGGTCTATGCCGAGATCCTCGTCACCACCAATGGCGGCCCGGGTTACGCCTCCACCAACCTGCCCTTCCTCGTCTATCAGAAGGCATTGCTGGAGTTCAAAATCGGCCAGGCGTCCGCCGGCGGTATCATTGCCGTCATTCTCGCCAACATCGTTGCCTTCTTCGCCATGCGCGCTGTCGGCAAGAACCTGGATAAATAAGGGAGGATAAGATGGCACGTGCGCTGAACCACCCCCACTCCGTCCCGCTGCGCGGGACACCTCTCCCCCTGCCCGGGGTAGAGGAAAGGCCTGCATCGAAACCGCGCCCTTCCTCCATCCCCTCGATCGGGGGAGAGGTGGGTTGCGCAGCAAACCGGAGTGGGGGTCGACCCTGCCGCCAACATCGCCGATAGGGAGGACCTGACCATGGCACGTGCAGTCACCACCCAGCACAAGACGATTGCTACCGCGGCCGCCTGGATCGTCGCGCTGCTGATCTTCTTCCCGATCCTCTATACGATCATCACTTCGTTCAAGTCGGAGCAGGAGGCTATCCAGGGCTTCAACCTGTTCCCGTCGGGAACCACGGAGAGCTATTCCGAGGTCCAGGCGCAGAACGGCTATTTCAAATTCTTCCTGAACTCGGTGTTCCTGTCGGTCGGCTCGACCATCCTGGCTCTGCTCGTCGCCATACCGGCGGCATGGTCGATGGCGTTTTCGCCGGGCAAACGCACCAAGGACATCCTGATGTGGATGCTTTCCACCAAGATGATGCCGGCCGTCGCCGTGCTGTTTCCGATCTATCTGATCTTCCGCGATACCGGTCTGCTCGACAGCCGCATCGGCCTGATGGTCATGCTGATGCTGATCAACCTGCCGATCGTGGTCTGGATGCTTTACACCTATTTTCGCGAGATCCCGGGCGAGATCCTGGAAGCGGCGCGCATGGACGGCGCATCGCTCTGGAACGAGATCATCTATGTGCTGACGCCGATGGCGGTCCCCGGCATCGCCTCGACCATGCTGCTCAACATCATTCTCGCCTGGAACGAGGCGTTCTGGACGATCCGGCTGACCACCACCGAGGCCGCGCCGCTCACCGCTTTCATCAGCTCCTTCTCCAGCCCGCAGGGGCTGTTCTGGGCCAAGCTTTCGGCCGCCTCGACGCTGGCGATCGCGCCGATCCTGATCATGGGCTGGTTCAGCCAGAAGCAGCTGGTCCGAGGCCTGACATTCGGTGCGGTAAAGTAGCGGGCATCGCCTGACGCAAAACGAAAAGATAGCCCTTCGGGGGAGGAAACCATGGGAAACATCACGCTCAAGAACGTCTCCAAATCCTTCGGGGCGACGTCCATCATCCCCGGCCTCGATCTCGTCATCGAGGACGGAGAGTTCGTCGTCTTCGTCGGCCCGTCGGGCTGCGGCAAATCCACCCTGTTGCGTCTGATCGCCGGTCTCGAGGATACCAGCGGCGGCACCATCATCATCGATGGTCGCGACGTCACCGGCGAGGCGCCGGCCAAGCGCAAGCTGGCTATGGTGTTCCAGTCCTATGCGCTCTACCCGCACATGACGGTGGCCAAGAACATCGCCTTCCCGCTGAAGATGGCGGGCGAGGACCAGGCGACCATCGACAAGAAGGTGAAGGACGCCGCGCGGATCCTGAACCTCACCAACTACCTCGACCGCCGCCCCGGCCAGCTCTCCGGCGGCCAGCGGCAGCGCGTCGCCATCGGCCGCGCCATTGTGCGCCAGCCGTCGGCCTTCCTGTTCGACGAGCCTTTGTCCAATCTCGACGCGGCGCTGCGCGGCACCATGCGGCTGGAGATCAGCGAGCTGCATCACCAGCTCAAGACAACCATGGTCTACGTCACCCACGACCAGATCGAGGCGATGACCATGGCCGACAAGATCGTCGTGCTCAATGCCGGCAATATCGAGCAGGTCGGCTCGCCGATGGAGCTCTATAAGACGCCGAAGAACCTGTTCGTCGCCGGCTTCATAGGTTCGCCGAAGATGAACCTGATCGAAGGCGCGCCGGCCGCCAAATATGGCGCCAAGACAGTCGGCATCCGCCCGGAGCATATGAACATTTCGAAGACGTCAGGCGACTGGAAGGCGACGGTCGGGGTTGCCGAGCATCTCGGCTCCGACACGTTTTTGCACGTCCAGGCGGATGGTGTCGGGCAGCTGACGGTGCGTGCCGACGGCGAGTTGGCCGCCCATCACGGCGACACGATCTACCTGACGCCGGAAAAGGCCAAGCTGCATCGTTTCGGCGCCGACGGGAAGGCGATGCTGCAATGAGGCTCCGGGGTAAATCGGCGCTGATTACCGGATCGGCGCGCGGCATCGGCAGGGCGTTTGCCGAAGCCTACATGCGCGAAGGGGCGACGGTAGCGATTGGCGACATCAATCTCGAAGCCGCCGAGAAGACGGCTTCGGAAATCGGCCGCAACGCCTACGCGGTAAAGCTCGACGTCACCGATCTCGCGTCTATCGATGAGGCCGTCAAGGCGGTCGAAGCCAGGGCCGGCGGCCTGGATATCTTGATCAACAACGCTGCTTTGTTCGACCTGGCGCCGATCGTCGAGATCACCAAGACAAGCTACGACAAATTGTTTTCGGTCAACGTCGCCGGCACGCTGTTTACGTTGCAGGCCGCCGCCCGTTCGATGATTGCCCGGGGCAAGGGCGGCAAGATCATCAACATGGCAAGCCAGGCCGGGCGCCGCGGCGAGGCACTGGTCGCTGTCTACTGCGCCACCAAGGCGGCGGTCATCTCGCTCACCCAGTCGGCAGGGCTCGACCTGATCAAACACCGCATCAACGTCAATGCCATCGCCCCGGGTGTCGTCGACGGCGAGCATTGGGACCATGTCGATGCCTTGTTCGCCAAGTTCGAGAACCGGCCGAGGGGCGAGAAGAAGAGGCTGGTCGGCGAAGCCGTGCCTTATGGCCGCATGGGCACGGCGCAAGACCTCACCGGCATGGCGGTGTTCCTGGCCAGCGATGAGGCCGAGTACATCGTCGCCCAGACCTACAATGTCGATGGCGGCCAGTGGATGAGTTGAGGGGGCGAAGGCGCTCTTCCCCCCGTCTCCTCCACGGGGGGAAGAGCCGTCCCGCTAAAGGGTAAAAGCAGATGACCGTGAAACTCTCTTCTTCCATCCTCGCCAAGCTGCCGCCCAAGGTCGCCGGCCCGGAATATGATCGCGCCGCGCTCAAGGCCGGCATCGTGCATTTCGGCGTCGGCAATTTCCATCGCTCGCACCAGGCCGTCTATCTCGACGACCTGTTCAATTCGGGTGTCGGCCACGACTGGGCCATTGTTGGCGCCGGCGTCTTCGAGGGCGAGAAGGTCGGCCGCGGCAAGTTGCAGGAGCAGGACTGGCTGACCACCGTGGTCGAGCAGGACAGCGGCCATATGAGCGCGCGCGTCACCGGCGTCATGATCGACTTCCTGGTGCCGGGCGATGCGGCCGCAATCGTCGAGCGGCTTGCCGATCCGGCGATCAAGATCGTCTCCCTGACCATTACCGAGGGCGGATATTTCATCGATCCGGCATCCGGCGTCTTCAATCCGACACATCCCGACATCGTTGCCGACGCTGAGCCGGGGGCGACCCCGAAGACCGTCTTCGGCCTCGTCCTCGCCGGGCTGCTGCGCCGCCGCGCCGACGGTATCGTGCCCTTCACAATCATGTCCTGCGACAACATCCCCCATAACGGCCACGTCACCTCAGATGGCGTCATCGGCCTTGCGCGGCTGATCGACGAAGGTTTGGCAAACTGGGTGAGCGAGAACGTTGCCTTTCCCAATGGCATGGTCGACCGCATCACGCCGGCCACCACCGACCGCGAGCGCGGCATTCTCTCCAGCGAGTTCGGCCTCGACGACAATTGGCCGGTGTTTTGCGAACCGTTCAAGCAATGGGTGCTGGAGGACCGTTTCACCGACGGCCGCCCGCCGCTGGAAAAGGTCGGCGTGCAGTTCGTCAGCGACGTCGCGCCCTATGAGCTGATGAAGATCCGCATCCTCAATGGCGGCCATGCGACCATCGCCTATCCGGCCGGGCTGATGGACATCCATTTCGTCCATGAGGCGATGCAGGAGCCGCTGGTACGCGGCTTCCTCGACAAGCTCGAGCATGACGAAATCATCCCGACCGTGCCGCCGGTTCCGGACACCGACCTCGAAGATTACTACCAGCTCATCGAGCACCGCTTCTCCAATCCGAAGATCGGCGACACCATACGCCGGCTTTGCCTCGACGGCTCCAACCGCCAGCCGAAATTCATCATCCCGACCATCGCCGACCGGCTGAAGGCTGGCAAAAGTGTCACCGGCCTTGCGCTGGAATCGGCGCTCTGGTGTCGCTACTGCTTCGGCACGACGGATTCCGGTGCCGTCACCGAGCCCAACGACCCGAACTGGGGCCGGTTGCAGGCGACGGCCAAGGCGGCCAGGGACATGCCTGCCGCCTGGCTTGCCATGGAGGACATCTATGGCGATGTCGGCCGCTCGCCGCCGTTCGCTGAAGCCTTCGGCCAAGCGCTGAGACTGCTGTGGGCGGACGGCGCGCGCGCGACACTGACGCGCTATCTCGCCGGCGACCTCTGAAGCCGATCCAGCGCGATGACGCCTGAACTGGTCATTTTCGACTGTGACGGCGTGCTGGTGGACAGTGAGATGCTGTCCGTCTCGGCATTGCTGGAGATGATCGCGCTTGCCGGCGGCAACGTCAGCGAGGACATTGCCTACGAGCACTTCCTCGGCAAGAGCATGAAGAGCGTCCGCGAAATCCTCGCAAGCGACTTCGGGCTCGATCTCACCGACCAGCATCTGACCGAGATGCGCTCCGAACTGATGCGCAGATTCCGCGAGGAGCTGAAACCGATGCCAGGTATCGCACAGGTCCTGCCGAGGCTCGGCGTACCGTGCTGCGTCGCCTCCTCCGGCACCCTGGAACGCATCCGCTATGCGCTCGACGTCACCGGGTTGCTTGGGCTGCTGGAGCCGCATTTGTTCAGCGCCGCCATGGTGGCGCGGGGCAAACCGGCGCCCGATCTCTTTCTCCATGCAGCAGATAAAATGAGAGCGGCCCCGCGAAACTGCCTCGTCGTCGAGGACAGCCCGGCCGGCATCGAAGCGGCGCGGGCGGCCGGCATGCGCGTCCTTGCCTTCACCGGCGGCTCGCACACCGGCAACCCGGCATTGAAAGCGCGGCTTGCGTCGAGTGAGCCGGACTTTATATTCGCTGACATGCTGCAATTGCCCGATCTGATTGCAGGCCTGGGAGCGAGAGCAAGAACACCTTGACCAACAGTTTCGTTTGCGCGGTCGATGTCGGCACCGGAAGCGCTCGTGCCGGCATTCTCGACACCAGTGGCGCCTTGCTCGGCCGCGCCGAGCACCCGATCGCAATGCAGCAGCCGAAGGCCGACCATGCCGAGCACGATTCGCAGGATATATGGTCGGCGGTGTGCATGGCCGTCCGCGCTGCCCGCGAAAAGGCGGGCGTGCGGGCCGAGGATATCGTCGGCATCTCCTTTGATGCCACCTGCTCGCTGGTGGTGCGAGACCGGCATGGCGGCCAGCTCAGCGTGTCCGTCACTGGTGAAAGGCGCTGGGACACCATTGTCTGGCTCGACCATCGCGCAATTGCCGAGGCCGACGAATGCACTGAAAGCGGCCACGCTGTGCTCGACTATATCGGCGGCGTCATGTCGCCGGAAATGGAGACGCCGAAGCTGATGTGGCTGAAGCGCAACCTGCCCGGAACATGGAACGAAGCCGGCTATCTATTCGACCTCACCGACTTCCTCACCTGGAAGGCAAGCGGCTCGCTCTCCCGTTCACAATGCACGCTGACCGCCAAATGGACCTATCTAGCCCATGAAGCGACCGGCTGGCGGCGCGACTTCTTCGAAGCCGTCGGGCTCGGCGATATCTTTGAGCACGGCAACCTGCCGGAAAAGGCAAGCCCGGTCGGTGCCGATATCGGCCCGCTCGGCGCGCAAGCCGCGACGGAGCTTGGCCTCACCGAAAAATGCCGGGTCGGCGCCGGCGTCATCGATGCCTATGCCGGCGCGCTTGGCGTGCTCGGCGGTTTCGCCGGTGACGCGACGAACATCGGCCGCCATCTGGCCCTGATTGCCGGTACGTCGAGTTGCGTCATGGCGATGTCGCCCGATCCGCAGCCTTTCGCCGGTGTCTGGGGCCCATATTATGGCGCAGCCCTTCCCGGCCTGTGGCTGTCGGAAGGTGGCCAGTCGGCCACCGGCGCGCTGCTCGACCACATCATCCGCTGGCATGGCGCCGGCGGCGAGCCGGATGCCGCCATGCATGCCAGGATTGCCCACCGCGTCGCCGAGCTGCGCGCCGCCGAGGGCGACAACCTCGCCGCAAGGCTGCACGTACTGCCCGATTTTCACGGCAACCGCTCGCCGCTCGCCGACCCGCATGCCGTCGGCGTCATCAGCGGGCTGACGCTGGATGCCTCCTTCGACAGTCTGTGCAAGCTCTACTGGCGCACCGCCGTCAGCATCGCGCTTGGCGTCCGTCATGTGCTGGAAGCGCTGAACGAGAACGGCTATCTGATCGACACACTGCACGTCACCGGCGGCCACACCAAGAACCCGCTGTTGATGGAGCTCTATGCCGATGCCACCGGCTGCACGGTGGTCGAGCCGCTGGCGGACGAGGCGGTGCTGCTCGGCACCGGCATGATTGCCGCCACCGCGGCCAGGCTTTTTCCCGATTTGAACGCTGCCTGCGTCGCCATGCAACAGGGCGGCAGGACGCGAGAGCCAAATCCGGCTGCCGCCGGCCGGTTCGATCGCGACTACCGCGTGTTTCTCGAAATGCACAGGCAAAGGCAGGCGCTGGACGCGATCCGATAAATCGGGATCGGTTGCTATCTCTGGTTCCAGCGCCGGATGACCGGCTCGTCAAGGTCGTGCTCATAACCGAGCCCGCTTATGCTGGCGGTATCCAGCACGAAAAACGCGCCGGCTTGCGGCGGCAGGCCGAGCCAGCGTGCGGCCAGCACCCTAAGGAAATGCGAGCTTGAGAAGACCAGGACATTGCTGTCGACCTCGCGCAACTGGCTGACGATCCGGTCCGCCCTCGAGCCGACATCCGTGGCGGACTCGCCGCTCGGGCAGCCGTCGCGAAAGAGACGCCAGCCGGGGCGCTCGGCGAGGATTTGCTTGGTGGTCAATCCCTCATAGGCACCATAATCCCACTCCGCCAGATCGTCCTTCTTCACGCCTGACGAGCCGAAGCCGGCCAGCGCACAGGTGTTGAAGGCGCGCTGCGACGGGCTCGACCACACCGCCGAGAAGGACAGGCCCTCGAGCCGCTCAGCGATCCGCCTTGCCGCTTCCTCGCCGGCCGGCGTCAGCGGTATGTCGGTTCGGCCGGTATGTTTTCCGGACGCACTCCATTCCGTCTCGCCATGCCGAACCAGATAGATTTCGGGAAACGCGCTCATCAGGCTGCCTTTCAAATGGATCTGCCGCGACCATAGCGGCTTCCATAGCCTCTCCAATAGCCTGCATTGAACCGACTGGCTTAACCCTTCCGCAAGTCAGCCTCTTGCCACCGGTGCCCATTTGATAGACAAACCCGTCGTAATGCGGAATCCGGCCGGTCTTGGCCATTTTCCGCGCTGAGACGCGGCTTCCGGCTCTTGCCGACGTGCCGCAATCGGATAGGCGGAAAACTAGAATGTCTGCGATCGAAGCCGACGCTCGCGCGCCGGAAAACCTTTGGCGTCGGGAAATCAGGGCGATGCTGGCGCTCGCCTGGCCGATGGTGCTGACCAATCTCGGCCAGACCGCGATGACCGCTACCGACGTCATGATGATGGGGCGGCTGGGGCCGGACACGCTGGCCAGCGGTGCGCTTGGTGCCAACCTCTACTTCATGCCGCTCATCTTCGGGCTCGGCCTGATGCTGGCGACCTCGCCGATGATGGCGACCGAGCTCGGCCGTCGCCGGCACTCGGTGCGCGACCTGCGCCGCACCGTGCGCCAGGGTCTGTGGCTGGCGATCCTCATTTGCATTCCGATATGGGCCCTTCTCTGGCACGGCGAGAGCGTGTTGCTGGCCATGGGTCAGGAACCGGCGCTGGCGCACCAGGCGGGCATCTATCTGCGCTGGCTCGAATGGGCGGTGCTGCCCTTTTTCGGCTACATCGTCCTGCGCTCGTTCATTTCGGCGCTGGAGCGGCCGGGCTGGGCGCTGATCATCGTCTTCGTTGCCGTCGCCTGCAATGCCTTCTTCAACTGGCTGTTCATGTTCGGTAATCTCGGCATCCAATCGATGGGCATCGCCGGCTCCGGCCTCGCCACCACTCTGTCCAGCACGTTGATGTTCGCCGGCATGGCGGCGGTGGTGATGCTTGAGAAGGAATTCCGGCGCTATCGTCTGTTCGGACGCTTCTGGCGCGCCGATTGGCCGCGCTTCAAGGGCCTGCTGCGGCTCGGCCTGCCGATCGCCGGCCTGCTGGCGTTCGAGGTGACGATCTTCAACGCGGCGGCCTTTCTCATGGGCCTGATCGATGCCGCTTCGCTTGCCGCCCATGCGATCGCCATCCAGATTGCCTCGATCACCTTCATGGTGCCGCTCGGCCTCAACCAGGCGGTGACTGTGCGCGTCGGACTTGCCCACGGCGCCGGCAATCCGGAAGGTGTCAGCCGGGCTGGCTGGACCGCCTATGTCGTCGGTGTCTCCTTCATGGCGCTGATGGGGCTGGTGATGATCCTGTGGCCGCATCTCTTGATCGGCGCCTTCATCGATCTGGGCAATCCGGCTAATGCCGAGGTGGTGGCGCTTGCCGTGTCGTTCCTCGCCTTTGCCGCGCTGTTCCAGGTTTTTGACGGTGCGCAGGCGGTCGCCAGCGGCATGCTGCGCGGCCTGCACGACACCAAGGTGCCGATGATCTATGCCGCGATCGGATATTGGGGCATCGGGCTGCCGCTCGGCGTGCTGCTGGCCTTCCGTTTCGGCTTCAACGGCGTCGGCATCTGGATCGGCCTGTCGTCGGGACTGGCGGTGGTTGCGGCGCTCTTGCTAGGGCGCTGGCTGCGGCGTGACAGGATCGCGCCGCCGCTGGTATTCGGGCGTTGAATTGCTGGTCGCCCGCTCAGCGGGCCGCCGCCCGCTGCTCGAGCAAACGTGCGTATTGCGTCAGCGGAAAGCACATGACGAAGAAGATCAGCGCTACCAGCCCATAGACTTTGAACGGTTCGAAGGTCGCATTGTTGATCGCGTTGGATGTCCTCACCAGCTCCTCGAAACCGATGATCGACGTCAGCGCGGTCGACTTGATCAGCTGCACCAGAAAGCCGACGGTCGGTGCGCGGGTGATCGAAAACGCCTGAGGCAAGATGATCAGCCGGAGTTCCTGCAGATAGTGCAGGCCGAGGCTGGCGCCGGCGTCCCACTGGCCGCGCGGCAGTGCATCGACGCCGCCGCGCCAGATCTCGGCGAGATAGGCGCTGGCAAAGAAGGTCAGGCCAAGCACCGCCGCGGTCCACGGCTCGATGCGCAGGCCCAGCATCGGCAAGCCGAAGAACATCAGGAAGAGCTGCATCAGCAGCGGCGTGCCCTGGAAAAGCGCGATGTAGCCGGAGGCAAACCGGCGCGCCCATTTATTCTTGGCGATCCGGAAGAACAACACGATCATGCCGACCACGGCCCCGCCGACAAAGGCGGCCAGCGACAAGAGCACCGTCCAGCGCGCCGCCAGCAGCAGGTTGCGCAGAATGTCCCAGAAGGTGAATTCGATCATGACACGCCGGCTCCGAGAAGCCGGCGCCCGCCGCCGACCAGCAGCCGGCGCAGCCCAATCGACAGGATGAGATAGACCATCGTCACGATGAAATAGGTCTCGAAAGCCCGGAACGTGCGCGCCTGCAGCATGTCGGCTTCATAGGTCAGCTCGCGAACGGCGATCTGCGATACCACGGCGGATTCCAGCATCATGATGACGATCTGGCTGGTCAGCGCCGGATAGATCACCTTGAGCGCCTGCGGCAGCACGATCTTGATGAAGACCTGGCGCGGCCTGAGCCCAAGCGCCAGTGCCGCTTCCGTCTGCCCGGGCGGCACCGCGTCGAGCCCGGCGCCAACGATCTCGATCGTATAGGCAGCCATGTTGAGCGTCATCGCCAGCATGGCTGCCAGCACCGGATCGAGCCTGACGCCGATGCTGGGCAGCCCGAAGAAGATGAAGAATAGCTGCACCAGGAACGGCGTGTTGCGGATCACCTCGACATAGACGCCGATCGCCCGCTTGAGCAGGAGCGGACCGTTCCGCCGCCCTGCGGCGCCGAGGATGCTGAGCAACGTTCCCGCCAGCGTGGTCACAGCGATCAACAGGATCGTCGTGGCCGCGCCGCGCGCGATCGCCCCTGTCGCCCCGGCAAGCCAGCCGAAGTCGAGGCTATAGGTCACCGGCGATCAATCCTTGAGATTGGCGGGATCGAGCGGCGTCTTCAGCCAGGCCTTCGAGCTTTCGTCCAGTCTGCCTTCGGCCAGCATCTTGGCAACCGCATCGTTGACCGCTTGCTTGAGGCGGTCTTCCTTCTTGTTGAGGCCGATATGCGAGGGCGAGGTGAGAAGCTGGAATTTCTGCTCCGGCTTCAGCGCCTCTTGGCGGGCGAGCACCTGGGCGCCGACATCGTTGCCGACCACCATCAGCTGGGTCTGACCCGAAATGAAGGCCTGGATGACGGAATTGTAGTTGTCGAAACGGCGGATGTCGGCCGAGGCCGGTGCCGCCTCGGTCAGCGACGTGTCCTCCAGCGTGCCGCGATTGACGGCGATCGACTTGTCGGCAAGGTCTTCCTTGCCTTTGACCGCAAGTGCTGCCGGGCCGATGACGGCGATGTAATAGGGTGCGTAGGCGGCGGCAAAATCGATCACCTGCTCACGCTCCTTGGAGTAGCCGACGCTCATCAGCAGGTCGACACGCTTGTCGGTCAGGTACGGAATGCGGTTCTGGCCGGTCACGCTGACCAGATTGAGCTTGACCTTGAGCTGGTCGGCGATGGATTGCGCCACGTCGATGTCGTAGCCCTTGATGCTCATATCGGCGCTGGCCGAGGAGAAAGGCGGGAAGTCGGAAAAGATGCCGACATTGATCGCGCCGGCCTTGACGATGTCGTCGATCGCGTCGGCATTGGCGGCCTGGGTGGTGAAACCAAGACCGGTCGCGCCGAGCATCAGCACGGCGGCGATGGAGGATTTGAGCTTCATGTGAAGTGTCATTGTCATTCCCCTGCTGGAAGCTTGTTTGTTTGAGTGCAACCGCCGGCTCCAGCGCGGCGGTCGCCTTTGGATTCTCTAGTGGACCATGATCTTCTCCGAAAACCGGTTCCCACTTTCGGGATCATGGTCGAGCGTGTCAGCCCGCCTTGCCGGTGATTGCCGGGCTGAAGACCATCAGGCTGAGGATCTCGAACAGCACCTGCGCGCCGGCGTGCGCCGTGTTGGTGGTCGCGTCGTACTGCGGTGCCACCTCGACGACGTCGCCGCCGACGATGTTGAGTCCCTTCAGGCCGCGCAGCAGCTCGAGCACTTCGCGCGTCGTCAGCCCGCCGACTTCCGGTGTGCCGGTGCCCGGCGCGAAGGCCGGATCGACGCTGTCGATGTCGAACGAGACATAGGTCGGGCCGTCGCCGACTATCCTGCGCGCCTTCTCGATAATTGCGGGAATGCCGAGGCCGGTCACCTCTTCGGCATGCACGACGGTCATGCCGGACTCATAGGTGAACTCCCACAGATACTCGGCCGAGCCGCGAATGCCGATCTGGATGGTGCGGCTCGGGTCGAGCACGCCGTCCAGCACCGCGTTGCGGAACGGCCCGCCATGGTGGAACTTGGTCATGTCGAACAGGCCGCTGGTATCGCAGTGCGCGTCGATATGGATCATGCCCACCGGCGCCCTCTTGCCGACAGCCTTCAGGATCGGGTGGCTAATCGAATGGTCGCCGCCGACAGACAAGGGCAGGACGCCGGCGTCGACGATCTGGTTGGTGCGGCGTTCGATGTCGTCATGGCTGGTCTCCAGCCGGTAGCGGCTCTGGAACGGCACGTCGCCGATGTCGGCGACCTTCAGCTCATGCGTCGGTGCGCATTCCAGCACATGATTGTAGGGGCCGATGCGCTCGATGGCGCGCAGCGCCCTTGGCCCGAAACGGGCGCCCGGCCGGTTGGTGACGCCCAGATCCATCGGCACACCGATCATCGCCACCTGCAGATCGCCGAAATCCGGATTGTCGGCGGCGATTTCACGATAGGGCGCCGCGAGGAAGGTCGGGATGCCGGAATAGGGCGCCAGTCGCGTGCCGGTCTTGGAGAAGATCTTGTCGGCGACACGCTGGAATTTCGGGTCGAACATTTCGCCGCCATGGCTCTCGCCGTATTTGCGGCGCAACGCTTCGAGCTTGCCGCGGTCGTAACCCATGTCGGTCCTCCATGGCTGGTGCGGCGCGGACAGCGGCCCCGATAGCCGCAGCCGTCGGCTGCCTGCAGATTTCACGTCTTGATGCAATGCCTGGGCAAAGTGTCCCGTAGCTGCATTGAAAAATCAATTGATATTGTTAGTGTGTTATCTGTGAGAAAATCTCACAGAGCCTAGGGTCCAAATGGCCAAGCGTTTGCCACCGCTCAACCCGCTGCGCGCCTTCGAGGCGACGGCGCGCCACGCCTCGCTGAGCAAGGCGGCGGCTGAGCTCAACGTCACCCACGGCGCCATCAGCCATCAGATCAAGGCGCTCGAGCAATCGTTGGGTGTCAAGCTGTTCGAGCGTGCCGGTCAGCGGGTGAAGCTGACGCCGCACGGCGCCGAGTTGCTGCCGGCGGTGTCGACCGCCTTCGACGGCATTGCCGCCGCCACGCAGCGCATGACGAGGCCGGCCAGCACCGGCGTTCTCTCTGTATCCTGCGTGCCGGCGCTACTGTTGCTGTGGATGATCCCGCGGCTGGGCAGCTTCACCTCGCAATATCCGGATATCAGGCTGACGCTGATCCCATCCAATGATGCCAAGGACGTCCGCGCACCGCATATCGATGTCTGCGTACACTATGGTGACGGCAGCTGGACCGACTGCTGGATGCGCAAATGGTCGGGCCTCGAACTGTTCCCGGTGGTCAGCCCGACGCTGATCAACAACCGCCCGATCCGCACCGTCCGCGACCTCGCCGATCACGTCTTCCTGCATGGCGACGACGGCCGCGAATGGCATACCTGGCTGGCCGCCGCTGACGCGCTGGACCTGGAGCGCGGCCGCCGCCACCATCTTGGCGACGCGCGCATGGCGACCGAGGCCGCTGTCCACGGCCATGGCGTGGCGCTCGGCGACACGGTGACGGCAAGCGGACTGCTCGCCAGGGGCCTGCTTGTCGCCCCGTTCAGTCTTTCCGTGCCGGCCGTCGACGATTTCTACGTCGTCTGCCGCAACGAGATGCGGTCGGCACCGATCGTGCAATTGTTCATCGACTGGCTGTTTGCCGAGAAAGAGCAGGCCGACCGCCGCGCCGACGCGCCGGTGGCAGGCCGCATCGGCATTCGCCGCAAGCGTCCAGCGCTCAAGGTGGTCGGCGCCAAGACCGCATCCTGAGGCCGAAACTGCCGTAGGCGCCGCTTGCCGCAGGGGCTTCTTTTTGTCGGGCCAGCCCGCAAAGCGGGAGGCGCGTTCAAAAATTCGATGCTAAGAGGCATTTGGAGCAATTCCAGGAAAAGTGCGCAGCGGTTTTCCGTCCGGAATTGCGCTAGACAAAAGCTAGACCGAGCAGCGAAGGCGCATTGAGCGATGGCAAAGACCGATATAGCGCGGCGCGTCTACAATCACACCTGGAAGCTCGACCCGATCGTCCGCAGCTTGCTCGACACCGATTTCTACAAGCTTCTGATGCTGCAGATGATCTGGGGCATGTATCCCAAGGTCGACGCCACCTTCTCGCTGATCAACCGCACCACCTCGGTCCGCCTTGCCGAGGAGATCGATGAGACGGAGCTGCGCGAGCAGCTCGACCATGCCCGCACCTTGCGCTTCTCTAAGAAAGAGATGATCTGGCTCGGCGGCAACACCTTCTATGGCCGCAAGCAGATATTCGAACCGGAATTCCTCGCCTGGCTGGAAAATTTCCGGCTGCCCGAATACGAGCTTTCCAAGCGCGACGGTCAATACGAACTCGCCTTCAGCGGTCCGTGGATGTACACGACGCTGTGGGAGATCCCGGCGCTGGCAATTATCAATGAACTTCGATCTCGCGCGGCCATGCGGGCGTTCGGGCCGTTCGCGCTCGACGTGCTCTATGCCCGCGCCAAGGCCAAGATGTGGGCCAAGACCGAGCGGCTGAAGGCGCTGCCCGGCATCCGCATCTCGGATTTCGGCACCCGCCGCCGTCATTCTTTCCTGTGGCAGCGCTGGTGCGTCGAAGCGTTGAAGGAGGGCATCGGCGAGGCCTTCACTGGCACCTCCAACGTGCTGCTCGCCATGGACAACGATCTCGAGGCGCTCGGCACCAATGCGCATGAACTGCCGATGGTGTTCGCCGCGCTCACCAATTCGGAAAAGGAATTGAAACAGTCGCCCTACAACGTGCTGCAGGACTGGCAGCGCTACTACGGCGGCAACCTGCTGATCGTACTGCCGGACACCTTCGGCACCGCGGCGTTCCTGCGCGATGCACCGGACTGGGTCGCCGACTGGACCGGCTTCCGCCCCGACAGCGCGCCGCCGATCGAAGGCGGCGAGAAAATCATTTCCTGGTGGCGCGAAAAGGGCAAGGACCCCAAGCAGAAGCTGCTCATCTTCTCGGATGGGCTGGAGGTCGAGACCATCGAGGAAACCTACCGCCACTTCCGCGGCAAGGTGCGCATGTCCTTCGGCTGGGGCACCAACCTGACCAACGATTTCGAGGGCTGCGCGCCGACCGAGACCAACCGGCTAGACGCCATCTCGCTGGTCTGCAAGGTCACCGAAGCCAACGGCAGGCCGGCGGTCAAGCTTTCCGACAATCCGGCCAAGTCGACAGGCGACGAGAAAGAGATCGAGCGCTATTTGCGCATCTTCGGCCAGAAGGACCGCGTGGAGCAGTTGGTGAAGGTGTGAGGTAGGGGAACTCTTGCGTAGTATGAGTTCCTTCGCGCCCCCCTCTGTCCTGCCGGACATCTCCCCCACGAGGGGGGAGATTGCGCCCTCATTGCTGCTTTCGCCAATCGCTAAAGTTGCAGAAGGAGAGCCGACGGCGGAACCGCCGATCTCCCCCCTTGAGGGGAAGATGTCCGGCAGGACAGAGGGGGGCGCCGTAGAGCGCTGCATTTCTGCAATCAGGCCCTTTCCCGGCCTCGTCGCTTCCTTGGCATTCCCATCCACGCCCGCCTTCGCCCACGCCTCCGACCGCGGCCACGTCCTGCTCCTCCCCACCGGCTACTACGTCGTCGGTGGCGCGCTCTCGGTTGCCGCCATTTTCCTTGTCCTGGCGCTACTGCCGCCGGACTCCCTCGACCGCTTCTGGCGCAAACGCCTGCCGCTTTTTACCTTCGGCGACGGCGCGCGGACTGCCGTCAGCCTGGTATCCTTTGCCGGCTTTGCAATTCTGATTGCCGCCGGCCTGTTCGGCAGCCGCGATCCGCTTTCCAATCCGATGCCGCTGACCGTATGGACGCTTCTCTGGGTTGGCCTGGCTCTGTTGCAGGGGCTCGGCGGCGATCTCTGGTCGTGGCTCAACCCCTGGTACGGGCCATGCCGCGTCGCCTCGCGCCTGTCCGGCAGAACGCAGCCGTATCTGCTCCCCCAACGGCTCGGCTATTGGCCGGCTTTCCTGCTGTTCTTCGCCTTCGCCTGGTTCGAGCTGATCGACCCTGCGCCCGACGATCCGGCGCGGCTGGCCTGGGCCGCCGGCCTCTACTGGCTGCTGAGCTTCGCCGCCATGCAGGTCTTCGGCTACCGCGACTGGACCCTGCGCGGTGAGTTCCTGACCGTGTTCTTTTCCATGGTGGCGCGCTTCGCCATCGTCGAACGTAGCGCAGACGGCCGGCTAAAACTCTGCTGGCCGGGCGCCAAGCTGCTCGGTGCCGCGCCGCTACCGCGCAGCGGCGTCGCTTTCCTGCTGCTTGCGCTGTCGTCGGTGTCCTTCGACGGCCTGTCGAAAACCTTCTTCTGGCTAGGCTGGTTCGGCATCAATCCGCTGGAGTTTCCGGGACGCACCGCTTTGATCGGCATCGGCAGCTTCGGCCTTGTGCTGAGCTTTGCCGTGCTTGCGGCCGTGTTCGCGCTCGCCGTCTTTCTTGGCCAGAACCTTGCCGGCAGCAAGCATTCGCTCGGTCACGCCGCCGGGCTTTTGGTCTGGTCGATCGTACCGATCGCGCTCGCCTACCACTTCGCGCATTATCTGACGGCGCTGCTGGTCGACGGCCAATATGCGATTGCCGGTCTCTCCGACCCGTTTGCGCTGGGCTGGAACCTGTTCGGTACCGCCGACATGTCAATTGAAGCCGGCGTCGTCGCCGGTGCCGGTTCGGCGTGGTGGCTGTGGAACCTCCAGGCCGGCGTCATCATAGCCGGCCACATGCTTGCTGTGCTTGTCGCCCATGGCTTGGCCTGGCGGCTGCACGCCATTCCGGCTCGCGCCGCGCTCAGCCAGTTCCCGCTCACCGTGCTGATGATCGCCTACACCGTCCTCGGCCTATGGCTGCTTGCGACGCCGAGCGCCGGATGAACGAGGTGTGCGATGCCCGCCAATCGAACCTTGGGGAAAGCTCGCTTGCCACGTCAGAGCTTTGGTGATTTAGTTTGTACACATGCAATTTTCGCCCCTCTTAACAAGAGTGGCCTGCCTGCTACAGCCATTGGTCAAAGCTCAAAAACAAGGGGAACTGCCGTGACTGACAAGAATGGGTTTTTCGATCTCTCCAGATCCGCTCTCACCCGCCGCACGGCGCTGAAGGGCCTTGCCGCCGGCGCCGGTCTTGCCGTCGCGCCGGGTTTCGTGCGTTACAGCCAGGCGCAGAGCTCGGCGCCGATCAAGATCGGCTTCCAGTCGCACCGCACCGGCATCGGCGCCGCCTATGGCCGCTGGTACGAGAAGACCACAGCGGCTGCCGTCAAGGCGATCAACGAAGCCGGCGGCATCAACGGCCGGCCGGTCGACGTGATCATCGAGGATGACGGCACCGATCCCGGCCGGGGCGCCGAAGTCGTCGGCAAGTTCGCCTCCCAGCACAAGACCGACATCGTCTACGGCACGCTGTTTTCGCATGTCGTCATCGGCTCGGCGCCGGCCGCCGGCGAGGCCAAGATGCCCTATTTCGTTGTCAGCGAAGGCCACCACGTCGCCTCGACCAAATTGAACCGCTACGTCTTCCAGCCCGGCATCACCGATGTGAAGAGCCAGATCCAGTCGATGGCACCGTGGATTGCCGCCAATGCCGGCAAGAAGGTGACGCAGATCTTCCCCGATTTCGCTTTCGGCTATGACCATCGCGACTACCTGCCGCCGGCGCTGAAGGCGCAAGGCGCCGAGGTCATTGCGCAGATCGCGATTCCGCCGACGGAATCCTCCTTCACCAAATATTTCCCGCAGATCCCCGCGGAGACCGAGGTGATCTACCACGTCATGGTCGGCCCGGCGGTGCTCACCTTCGTCAAGGAGCTCGGCGAGTTCTACGGCTCCAATCGGCCGCAATTGTTCGGCTTCATCGATTCGCTCGAAGCCACCGACATCAACAGCCCCGGCCTCGAATTCCTCGACGGTAGCCATTTCTGGGAAGGCTCGCCGCGCTACGCGCAGCCCGACGATTCCCCTGCACAGAAGGCCTACCGCGCCGCCGTCGGCATCGACGACAATGGTGCCGCCGTCGGCGATCCCAAGGACGTCTCCACCGCCGCGCACATGTTCGGCTGCTGGGAAACGCTCTACGTCGTCAAGAAGGCGATGGAGGATGCCGGCTACAAGGGCCCGGAAGACCGCGCCAAGCTGGTCGAGGCGACCGAGGCGTTGACCGAGTTCGCCGAGGGGCCCGAGCATCCGCAGGGACCGAAAACCTTCAACGGCAAGATCCACCAGTGCTTTGGTATCCAGAACATCTCCAAGGTCGAAGGCGGCCGGCTGAATGTCGTCCACAAGACCAAGATCGAGGACGGCCTCTACGAGCCTGAGGGGGATTACACGACGCAGACGCTGTGAGCTTGGTTTCATTAAGCACAGTGCGCTTCGGCCCACCCCCCTCTGTCCTGCCGGACATCTCCCCCTCAAGGGGGGAGATTGGCTGTCACCAGCGCTTTCGCCAATCGCAAAGGCCGGTAGGTGGCCGCCTTCGCGGGAACTGCCAATCTCCCCCCTTGAGGGGGAGATGTCCGGCAGGACAGAGGGGGGTGCGCCTCGCACCTGCGATGGGTGTGTAACCGATGCACTTCGGACCTCACCTGCTCCTCGCCGCTCTCGAAGGCCTCGTCACCTCCGCCGTGCTGGCGCTGACGGCGCTTGGCCTGTCGCTGGTGTTCGGCGTCATGCGCGTCGTCAATGTCGCGCATGGCGAGTTCTTCATGCTGGGCGCGGTGCTTGCCTGGGCGATCTCAACGGCGATATCCGGCCATCCGGCGCTCGGCTTCCTGGCCGCCCTGGTGCTGGCGCCGCTGATCGTCGGCCTGATCGCGCTGCTCGCCGAACGGCTGGTGCTGCGCCGGCTCAACTACAATCCGGAAGCCACCATCGTCGCCACCATCGGCATGCTCTACATCATCCAGCAACTGGCGCTGACCTTCTACGGCCCGGAGGCGCGGCCGGTGGAGCCGCCGTTCAGCTACCGCATCCTCCTGCCGTGGTTCGGCTATTCCGGCTACAAGCTGTCGATCATCGCCGCGTCGGCGCTGCTGCTGGTCGCGACCTGGCTGGTGCTGACGCGCACGAAAATCGGCCTCGTCATGCGCGCCACGCAATATGACAGCGAGACGGCGCAGGCCTTCGGCATCCCGGTGACCAGAGTCTATGCCGGTGTTTTCGCGCTCGGCGCCATGCTGGCTGCTGTCGCCGCGGTGCTGATCGTGCCGATCAGCCAGGCGCACTATCTGATGGGGCAGGATCCGCTGCTGCTCTCGTTCATCGTCGTCATAATCGGCGGCCTTGGCTCGCTGCGCGGCACGGTCGTCGCCGCGGTGCTGATCGGCCTTTCCGACGGCATCATCTCGGTGTTCTTCTCACCGACGCTGGCCAAGATCATCGCCACCTTGCTCGTCGCCATGGTGCTGGTGTTCCGGCCGCAGGGCCTGTTCGGGACGACATCGCGATGAAGGATGCTTCGCCGGCAAAGCCATATGCGCTGCACCTCGGCGCCATCGCCCTGCTTTTCGGGCTTAGCTTCGTCCTGCCGGAATACCATCACGGCCTGCTCGCCCGCATCATGGTGCTGGCGGTCTTCGCCATGGGCTACAATCTGCTGTTCGGCTATGTCGGGCTGCTTAGCCTCGGCCATGCCATGTTCTTTTCAGCCGGGCTCTATGGCGCCGGCCTTGCCGTCATCCATCTCGGCTGGAGCGTGCCGGCCGCCTTCGCAGCCGGGCTTGCCTGCGGCGCGCTTCTCGCGCTGGGGATCGGGCTGCTGGCGCTGCGCACCTTCGGCGTCGCCTTCATGATCGTCACTATGATGTTCGCGCAGGTATTCTATCTCGTCATCCTCTATTTCGCTGCCTGGACCGGTGGCGACCAGGGCATGGTCGTGCCGCAGCCGATGCGTGTCCTTGTCCTGGGCAGCACGTCACTCGACCTCACCAACCCGACCGTGCGCTATATGAGCGCGCTGGCACTGTTCTCGATCGTGCTGCTCATAAGCCTGGCGATAGTCCGCTCCGGCTACGGTCGCGTGCTGGTCGCCATCCGCGAGAACGAGGAGCGGACCAAGATGCTCGGCTACGATACGTTCTCCAGCAAGCTCGCCGCCGTCGTCATCTCAGGCAGCATCTGCGCGGCTTCCGGCGCGGCCTATGCGCTGCTGTTCGGCTATGTCGGCTCGAGCTTCGCTTCGGTGCAATATTCCATCCTGCCGCTGCTCTGGGTGCTGCTGGGCGGTGCCGCCACCACGCTCGGTCCGCTGATCGGCACGCTGTTCATGTATTATGTCATCGACGTCGCCAGCGGCTACACCTCGGCCTATCTGCTGATCGTCGGCATGGCGCTCATCCTGCTGGTGCTGTTCTTCCCGAGAGGCATTCTCGGCAGCATCCGCCAGCGCTGGCTCGGGTGGTTGCCATGATGCCGCTGCTCACCACCAAAGGCCTGTCGCGCAGTTTCGGCGGCTTGTGTGCCGTCGACGGCGTCGACTTCGCGCTGATACCGGGCGAGATTCGCGCCATCATCGGCCCCAACGGCGCCGGCAAGACCACCTTCGTCAGCCTGGTCAGCGGCCGTATCCAGCCCTCGTCGGGCATGATCGTCTTCGACGGCGCGGACATCACCAATCTGCCGGCCTACGCCAGGGTTCGCCTTGGCATCGCCTACACTTTCCAGATCACCAGCGTCTTTGCCAATCTCAGCGCCTACGACAATGTCGCCCTGCCGGTGCAGCGCACGCTGATCGATGGCCGTTCGAAGGGCGCGGTTCACACCGGCGTCATGGCGGCTCTCGAGCGCACCGGCCTTGCCGATCGCGCTCAAATGCCGGCCGGGCAATTGTCCTACGGTCACCAGCGCCTGCTGGAAGTGGCGATGGGGCTGGCGCTGAAGCCACGCCTGCTGATCCTCGACGAACCGACGCAAGGGCTGGCCGACAGCGAGATCGACAATTTCATCGAGCTGGTGCGCGAGATCGCCGATAGCGCCACCGTGCTTTTGATCGAGCACAACATGCCGGTGGTCATGCAACTCGCCGACCGCATCACCGTCTTCAACGCCGGCAGGATTCTGGCCGAAGGTACGCCCGAGCAGATCCGCGCCAATGCCGCGGTGCAGGACGCTTATCTGGGGACCACCCATGACTGAGGTCCAGTCCAAGGCACTGACCGTTTCCGGGCTCGATTGCTTCTATGGCGAGGTCCAGGTGCTCTATGGGCTGGATCTGGTTCTGAACGAGGGCGAGGTGCTTTGCCTGTTCGGCCGCAACGGCGCCGGCAAGACGACGACGCTGAAGGCGATCATGGGCCTGGTGCCGGCAGCCGCCGGCTCGATCAGGCTCGAAGGGCGGGAATTGACCGGCTTGCCGGCGCACGAGGTGCCCAAGGCCGGCGTCGCCTACGTGCCGCAGGGCCGGCGGCTGTTCGCCGAGATGACGGTGGCGGAAAACATCGAGATCGGCCTGATGGCCCGCAACAAGGGCAAGGCGACGCGCGAAAACGTGCTCGATCTTTTCCCGCTGCTGCGCCAGCGCCTCAGGCAGCGTTCCGGCACGCTGTCCGGCGGCGAGCAGCAGATGCTGGCCATGGCCCGCGCCCTGTGTCTGGAACCGCAGGTGCTCCTGCTCGACGAGCCGACCGAAGGGCTGATGCCGTCGATGATCGCCAAGATCCGCGAAACCGTGTCGAAGCTGCGTGCGCTTGGCGTGTCGACAATTCTTGTCGAGCAGCGCGTCGATGCTGTGCTGTCGGTCGCAGACCGCGTTTGCTTCATCGAAAACGGCCGCAACCGCGAGACGGTCGATGTCGAGGAATTGCGTGCCGATCCCTCGGCGGTCCGTCGCTATGTCGGCGTCGGATGATCAGGCAAAGAACAGCAAGCCGGCAAGCAGGAACGTCGGGATCAGCACGGCGCCCGACCACGCCATATAGCCAAAGAAGCTCGGCATCTTGATGCCGCGATGCCTGGCAATGGCATAGACCATGAAATTCGGCGCATTGCCGACATAGGTGTTGGCGCCCATGAACACCGCGCCGGCCGAGATCGCCGCCAGCGTCGAGGCGAGCTCGGTCATCAGATGCTGCGCATCGCCGCCAGCCAGCTCGAAGAACACCAGATAGGTCGGCGCATTGTCGAGGAAGGACGACAGCGCTCCGGTCAGCCAGAAATAGGCAAGGTTGTCCGGCGCGCCGGTCGGCGAACTGACCAGCAGCACCAACGGCGCCAGCGCGCCGTCGAGCCCGGCCCGCAATATGGCGACGACCGGCACGATGCAGATGAAGATGCTGGCGAACAGCTTCGCCACCTCGGCAATCGGCCCCCAGTTGAAGGCGTTTGCGCCGCGAAACTCCTTCGGCGAGACGACAAGCGAAGTGAAGGCCAGTATCAGGATGGCGGCGTCGCGCACCAGATTCTGCAGCTCGAGGCTGACGCCCTGAAAAGAGAAACTCACTCCCGGCTTCCAGGCAGCGGAAATCAGGATCGCGGCGATTACGCCGGCCAGCAGCGGGATGTTGGCCAGGCCGCGAATGCGCACCTTGCTGTCGGGCGTCGGATCCTTGATCTTCGGCGCGCCTTCCTCCCGGCGATGCATGATGATGTCGATCGCCAGGAAAACAGCCAGCACCACGCCGGCGACGAACAGCGTCTCGGGCAGCAGGTGAACTGTCGTCCAGAAGAAATCGACGCCGCGCAGAAAGCCGACGAACAGCGGCGGATCGCCCAGCGGCGTTAGCGACCCGCCGATATTGGACACCAGGAAGATGAAAAAGATGACGACATGGGCATTGAAGCGCCGGTTGTCGTTGGCGCGGATGAGCGGCCGGATCAGGATCATCGAGGCGCCGGTTGTGCCAATGATCGAGGCAAGCAGCGCCCCTCCCAGCAACAGCCCGGCATTGACCAGCGGCGTGCCGTGTATGTTGCCGGCAACGAAGATACCGCCCGAAATGGTGAACAGCGCAAACAGCAGGATGATGAACGACATGTATTCGGTGAGCAGCGCATGCAGCACCGCCTGCGTGGCGGACGGGATGCCGAAGGCGATGGCCAGCGGCCCGATCACCAACGCTGCCCAGAAGGCAGCGATCTTGCCGTAATGGTGCTCCCAAGCATGATGGAACAGCAGCGGGCCGGTCGCGATGCAAAGCAATAGCCCGGCAAACGGCAGCACCCACCAAAGCGACATGGCGGCGCCCGGCAATTCGTGCGCTTCGGCCGCGAGAACCGCATTCGGAGAAAAGATTGCTGCAATAAGTGCAGCACTTGCCGTCAACGCCGCAAACCGCATGAAGCCCCTCAAAAGTCTGTCAGGTTCGGCTGGATGACGTTCAAATCAGTGTCACGCCGGCATCGCGCATCTGGCGCAGCATCCTCTCCACGGAGCCGTTGAGATCGATGCCGCGGCAGGCGTCGAGCCGCACGGATGTCTCAAAACCGAGCTTGACCGCGTCGAGCGCCGAAAAGGCGACGCAGAAATCCGTCGCCAGGCCGACCAGGGTCAGCGTCTCGATGTTCCGATCCCGGAGATAGCCGGCAAGGCCGGTCGGCGTCGTCCGGTCGTTCTCGAAGAATGCGGAATAGCTGTCGATCGCAGGACGGAACCCCTTGCGGATCACCAGCTCGGCCTTGCTCCAGGCGAGGCCCGAATGGAAATCCGATCCCAGGCTGCCCTGGATGCAGTGATCCGGCCACAGCGTCTGGTGGCCATAAGGCACGTCGATCGTTTCGAACGGGTGCTTGCCGGGGTGGCTGGAGGCAAAGCTCGAATGGCCGGCAGGGTGCCAGTCCTGCGTCAGCAGGACGTGCTCGGTCCGCCGGATCAGGTCATTGACCAACGGCACGATTTCGTCGCCACCGGCCACTTCAAGGGCGCCACCCGGGCAGAAATCGTTCTGCAGGTCGATAACGACAAGCGCTTCGTCGGCCATGGAGCCTCCTTATTTTCTTGGTCTTGAGCTTAGGCTCCAATGAAAACGCGACCGGACGCAGAAACTTGACCAGATGGCCGGCTGCGTCAACCTCTCATGGCATAACAAATGCGTTCCGGGTGCACCGGTGCCAACAGCCGTGCAAACTCTGGCTTTGACAATTCCTGCCGGCTTGATATCATTTGCATACGAATGAATTTCCTGCCTTGAATGCTCGGGAAAATCTTTCGGCAGGATCCCCTCTCGGGAAGCCCATTCTGGGAAGGCAAAGCGTGATCCGTTACGCAAAACCCACCACGGTCGACGACGCCCTCGCTTTGCTGGGCGAAGGGCAATGGCGCATCCTCGCCGGCGGCACCGACTTCTATCCGGCACAGGGCAGCAAGCCTTTCCGCGACAATGTCCTCGATATCAATGGCCTGGTGGCATTGCGCGGCATTGCCGAAGCCGAAAACCATTGGCTCGTCGGCGCGCGCACCACCTGGACCGATCTCGTCCGCCATCCTCTGCCGGCGGCTTTCGACGCGCTGAAGCAGGCGGCGCGGGAAGTCGGCTCGGTGCAGATCCAGAACGTTGCCTCGATTGCCGGCAATCTCTGCAACGCCTCGCCGGCCGCCGACGGCGTGCCGGCGCTGCTGGTGCTCGATGCCGAAGTCGAACTGCGTTCCGCTGTGGCGACCCGGCATCTGCCCCTTGCAGAATTCATCCTCGGCAACCGTCGCACCGCACTGCAGCCCGGCGAAATGGTCACGGCAATCCGCATTCCCAAACCCGCGACCGCCGGCAGCTCCGCCTTCGTGAAACTCGGCGCGCGGCGTTATCTCGTCATCTCCATCGCCATGGCCGCCGCACGCCTGGCCGTCGAAGATGGTATGGTCAGGAACGCGGCCGTCGCCGTCGGTTCCTGCTCGGTTGTCGCCAGGCGCCTGGCGGGTGTCGAGGCGGCGCTACGCGGCCGGCCCGTCGGCCACGCGCTGGCCACTGCGATCCAATCCGCACCGATGGACGAGCTGTCGCCGATCGGCGACGTGCGCGGCAGCGCCGAATATCGGCTGGACGCTGCGCGCGAGATCGTCGCCCGCGCCGTGCTTGGTGCGATGGGCGCTGTTCCCGACGAAAGGGCGGCCGCCTGATGGGCATGGAGCGCGCCGACATCGCCTTCGAAGTCAACGGCGCCGCCGTCAGCGTTTGCGTGCCGCCGGTGCGGCGGCTGTCCGCGGTGCTGCGCGACGAACTGCGGCTGACCGGCACCAAGATCGGCTGCGATGCCGGCGATTGCGGCGCCTGCACGGTGCTGGTCGACGGCGAGCCGGTCTGCGCCTGCCTGATGCCCGCGGCTTCCGCCTCCGGCACCGTGGTGACGACCGTCGAAGGCCTCGCCAATGGCCGGTTGTCGGCGCTGCAGGCTTCGTTCCTCAGCCATGGCGCAGCGCAATGCGGCGCCTGCACGCCCGGCCTGCTGGTCGCCGCAACGGCACTCCTGGACAGGACGCCTTGCCCGAGCGAGGCCGAAACGCAGGATGCGCTGGGCGGCGTGCTCTGCCGCTGTACCGGCTACCGCAAGATCGTCGCCGCGGTGATGGATGCTTGGCGCCACGCCGACGGCCTCGATCAGCGCATGCCATCCTCTGGCCATGCCGTCGGCTCCTCCCCGATCCGCCTCGATGGCCTTCCGAAAGTCACTGGCGGCGAAAAATTCGGCGGTGATTCATTCCCGGCCGACGCATTGTCGGTGCTGGTGGTCCGCTCGCCGCATTATCATGCGGCCTTCAGCTTCGGCGATCTCGATGGCTGGGTGAAATCCCGTCCCGGCATTGCCGGCGTCTTCACCGCCGCCGACATTCCGGGAAAGAATTGTTTCGGCGTCATCGCACCCTTCGCCGACCAGCCGGCGCTCGCCGAAGGGTTTTCGCGCTTTCGCGGCGAGGCGGTGGCGCTGGTTGCCGGCGAACGCGAGGCTATCCTCGATCTCGACCTTGCCGATTTTCCTGTCAGTTGGACCGAATTGCCGCATTTTCTGGAGCCTTGCGAAGCGCAGGCCGGCGGTGCGCAACTGGTCCATGAAAACCGGCCCTCGAACCTGCTCACCTCCGGCTTCGTCGAGCGTGGCGACCCCGAAGCCGCGCTCGCCGGTGCGGCTTTCGTCGTTTCCGGCGCCATCGACACCTCCTATGTCGAGCACGCCTATATTGAACCGGAAGCCGGCTATGCCTTCATGGACGGCGACACGCTGGTCGTCGTCGCCTGCACGCAGGCGCCCTATATGGACCGTGACGACACGGCAAAAGTGCTCGGCCTTGCCCCGGAACAGGTGCGCATCGTGCCGACCGCCACCGGCGGCGGCTTCGGCTCCAAGCTCGACGTCTCGCTGCAACCGCTCATCGGCCTCGTCGCCATGAAAACCGGCCGGCCGGCGGCGCTCGCCTACAGCCGCACCGAATCGATGATCTCGACCACCAAGCGCCATCCGGCTCTGATGAGAGCGAGCATCGGCGCCGATGCCGACGGCCGTGTCACCGGCATGATCTTCGCCGGCGATTTCAACACCGGCGCCTATGCCAGCTGGGGGCCGACGGTCGCCAACCGCGTGCCGGTGCACGCCTCCGGCCCCTATGCCACGCCGAACTATCGCGCCGAAGGCCGCGCCATCCACACCAACGGCCCGATTGCCGGCGCCTTTCGCGGTTTCGGCGTACCGCAGGCGACGATCATGCAGGAGACCCTCTATGACGAGCTAGCCGACAAGCTCGGCATGGATCGGCTCGACTTTCGCCTGAAGAACTGCCTTCGGAACGGATCCGAAACAGTCACCGGCCAGCGGCTCGAGTCGGGCGTCGGCATCGCCGACTGCCTGGAGGCCCTGCGCTCACATTGGCGGCGTGCCCTAACTGACGCCGATGCGTTCAACGCCCGTAGCAGCAGCGAAAAAAAACGCGGCGTCGGCGTCGCCTCTTGCTGGTACGGCTGCGGCAACACCTCGCTGCCCAATCCGTCGACCATCAAGGTCGGCATCTCGGCATCGGGCGAAGTCGTCCTGCATCAGGGGGCGGTCGATATCGGGCAAGGTTCGAACACTGTCATCGCGCAGATATGCGCCGACGCGTTGGGTCTTCCGCTTGAAAAGCTGCGGCTGAAAGGCGCCGACACGGCGATCACCCCCGACGCCGGCAAGACATCGGCCTCGCGCCAGACCTTCGTCACCGGCAAGGCCGCCGAAAAGGCCGGCCGCGCCTTGCGCGATGAGATCTTGCGTTTCGCCAATGTCTCGGAAAAGGCGGCGATTGCGCTGGACGGCACAAGCCTGAGCATCAGGGAAGGCGAAGCGACGCGCCGCATCGATCTTTCCTCGCTGAAGGTAGACGCCGAAGGCTTTGTCTTCCGCGCCGAGGAAAGCTACGACCCGCCGACGCTGCCGCTCGATGCCAAGGGCCAGGGCAAGCCTTATGCCGTCTATGGCTATGGCGCCCAGATCGCCGAACTGGAGGTCGACCTCAGGCTCGGCACCGTGAAGCTTATAAAAATCACCGCCGCTCACGATGTCGGCAAGGCCATCAACCCTTTACTGGCAGAGGGCCAGATCGAGGGTGGCATCGCCCAGGGCATCGGCATGGCGCTGATGGAGGAATTCATCCCCGGCCGCACCGAAAACCTGCACGATTATCTGATCCCAACGATCGGCGACGTGCCACAGATCGAGACCATCCTGATAGAAGTTCCGGATCCGGAAGGACCCTTCGGCGCCAAGGGTTTGGGCGAGCATGTGCTGATCCCGACGGCGCCGGCGATCCTCAACGCCATCCGCCACGCCACCGGTGTGCTGGTCACCAAAATTCCGGCGACGCCGACCCGCATCCGCGCCGCCATCCTCGACAAGGAGGCGCGCCGATGAGCGAGCTTGCCGAACGCTTCGAGACACACGATCCCGGCGAGAAGCTGGTGGCCGAGAAGATCCGCTGCGATGCCTGTCCGGTCATGTGCTACATCGCCGAAGGCCGCACCGGCGCCTGCGACCGCTACGGCAATGTTGGCGGCAGGATCGTGCGGATGGATCCACTGACCATCCTCGACCACGCGGCCGAGACCGGCGCCGCAATCGTACCCTTTGCCGAAGAAGGCGAGGCATGGGACGGCGAACTGGTCAACACCGGCCGCCGCTTCGTCACCGCCATCGGCGCCGGCACCACCTATCCCGATTACAAGCCGGCGCCCTTCATCGTCAGCCAGGAGGTCGAGGGCGTCGATCTGGTCACCGTCGTCACCGAGGGCATCTTCTCCTATTGCGGCGTCAAGGTGAAGATCGACACCGACCGTCATATCGGCCCCGAAACGGCGACGGTCCGTGCCCAAGGCGAAGCGATCGGCCATGTCACGACCGGCGAATACGGCTCGCAGATGCTGTCGCTGGGCGGCGTACATCATTTGACCGGCGGCTCGAAGGCTGAAGGGCGCGCCACCTGCGACGCCATGCTCGCCCTGTGCAACCGCAAACCGGTTGAACTCGTCATCGACGGCGGCGCCACCGTCATCGTCGAAGCCGGCAAGCCGCCGGTCATCGACGGCAAGCTCGAGCAGCGCATGCGCGTCGGCTGCGGTTCGGCTACCATAGGCATGTTCGCGACCCAATGGCGCGGCCTTGTCGACGAGGTGGTGGTGGTCGATGACCACATCACCGGCGTCGTCTCCGAGCATCAGGCCGGCAAGGTGCTTGGCTGGCAGGATACCGGCATCAAGATCATCGGCCGCCGTTCGACGCCGGGCCGTTATTTCAAGGTGTCGGAGCCCGGCCTCGGCTGGGGCGGCACCAGCATTTCCGACCCGCTGTCGATCCTTGGTGAATGGAACGCCAAAAAGGGTGCGCGCCCCGGCATGTCGCTGCTGATGGTCTCGACCACCGGCGAGCAATTCGCCTATTACGAGCTCGACGACGAACTGAAGCCGGTCCAGAAACCGTTCCCGGAGCGGCTGCGGAAGTCGGTCGAACTGATCGAGGACAATTGCGAGCCGGCGCTCTGCACCGTGCTTTTCGTCGGCGGCGCCGGCGGCTCGCTGCGCGCCGGCGTCACCGAGAACCCGGTCAATCTGACCCGCTCGGTGCAGGGCTTGACGACCTATGTGACGGTCGGCGGCGCGCCGGTCTATGTCTGGCCGGGCGGCGGCATCACGCTGATGGTCGACGTCACCCGCGTGCCGGAAGGCGCCTTCGGCTATGTGCCGACCCCGGCGCTGGTGGCGCCGATCGAGTTCACCATGCGCCGCGACGATTATGTCAGGCTTGGCGGCTACGAAGGCGAAATCCGCAGCGTCGACGATATCCTGGCCAAGGGCGGCGAATATCTCAATCCGCGCCGCGGCACGGCCGCACCCCGTGACAATCCCTGGCCGCCGCTGGCGCAGTTGCGTCGCGCGGCCGCAAACGGGGCCGGGCGATGAACGGCCCGCAGGCGCATTGGCTCGAGGACGGCCGGAGGCTTCATCTCAATCATGGGCCGATCGACCTGATCGTCGAGGCATTCGGCGAGGCGAGTGAATGCAGCGCCGCATATCGCCAGGCAGTGGCGCGCTTCCAGACAATCCTGCCCGAACTGGTCGAAGAGTTGCCCGAACTGCGGCGCCCGGCCGCCTCGCGGCCACGTGCTTTCGCTGGCCCGACGGCGCGCCGCATGGAAGCGGCGGTCGTTCCGCTAGCGAAACAATTCATCACACCGATGGCGGCCGTCGCCGGCTCGGTAGCCGACGAAGTGCTTGGCGCGCTGCTTGCCGGCCGCCCGCTCGAGCGCGCCTATGTCAACAATGGCGGCGACAGCGCGATCTATCTCGGCCACGGGCAGTCGATGACGCTTGCCATTGCCGGGACAGGTCATGGGTTGGCAGATCGTCTCACGATCCGCCCCGAAGACGGGATCCGCGGTGTCGCGACAAGCGGCTGGCGCGGCCGCTCCTTTTCGCTGGGCATCGCCGACGCGGTCACGGTGCTGGCGCGAACGGGTGCTGAGGCCGATGCCGCCGCGACCTTGATCGCCAACGCCGTCGACCTGCCCGGTCATCCGGCCGTTAGGCGCGTACGGGCGCGCGATCTCGCACCTGACAGCGACCTCGGCGACCGTTTGGTGACGCATGGCGTGGGGCTGCTTTCCGCCGCTGAAATCGCTATTGCGCTGGAAGGCGGATTTGCCGTTGCCGAGGAGTTTCGGCGGCGCGGCCTGATTGCCGCCGCGGCGCTTTTCCTCGGCGGTCAGGCGCGCATCGCAGGTCCGATGGCTCTCGCCAATAAAGTTTTAGAGAGGGAAATTGCTCATGCCTGAGTTTCCGATCCGCAAGATCGCCGTGCTGACCGAAGAGATTTTTCACGAAGGCGGGCCGGTGGCGAAGGTGCCGCGGCGCCGCGCGGCGGCCATGGCTGTGGTCAAGAACCCGTTCGCCGGCCGTTACGTCGAGGAACTGCAGAGCGCCATGGAGGATTTGAAGCCGCTCGGGCTGCTGCTCTCCGACAGGCTTATTGCCGCGTTGGGCGGCGACGTCAAACAGATCGACGGTTACGGCAAGGGCGCCATCGTCGGCATGGCGGGCGAGCTGGAGCATGGCGCGCTGTGGCATGTGCCGGGCGGCTATGCCATGCGCGAACGGCTCGGCGACGCCAAGGCGATCGTGCCCTCGGCGAAGAAGGTCGGCGGCTTCGGCGCGCGGCTCGATGTGCCGCTCGGCCACATCAACGCCGCCTATGTGCGCAGCCATTTCGATGCCATGGAAATCGGCATCAGCGATGGCCCCCGTCCCGACGAGATCCTGTTTTGCCTCGCCATGACCTGCGGCCCGCGCGTGCACGACCGCATGGGTGGGCTGGCGGCCAAGGACATTAAGGCATGGGATGGGCTGCGGTGAGCGCCGAGGACAATCTGCTCAAGCTGGTCGAGGCCGAGGAGCCTGACGAAAACGACTACCGCTTGCAGGAGCAGGTCGGCTTCATCCTGCGCAAGGCGCATCAGCGCCATGTCTCGATCTTCGCCGCACACATCGCCGATCTGACGCCGCCGCAATTTGCCGCTTTGGCCAAATTGCGCGACGTCGGCGAGACCTCGCAGAACCAGCTTGGCAGCCTGATCGCCATGGATGCGGCGACCGTGAAGGGCGTCATCGACCGGCTGAAAGCGCGTGGCTTTGTCGAACTTAGCAAACACGAAGTCGACAAACGGCGCCTGCTGGTCAATCTGACCGCCGAGGGGCGCGACGCGATCGAGCGGCTGATTCCGCTTGCCCGTGAGATTACGCAGGAAACGCTGGCGCCGCTTTCCGCCAAGGAAGCGGCCATTTTCATGAAGCTGCTGGCCAAGCTGGCTTAATCTGCTGCCTGCCGGCGTTTGGTTGTTGTTCCTGCCGGGCGCTGAACGCCCGGCAGGAAAGCCTCGTCTCAGAGGCCGTTGTCCTTCAGGATCTGGGCGGCATTTTCCTTGGTGATCTTCTGCGTCGGCAGGGTGATGGTCTTTTCCACCTTCTCCCCGTTCAGGAACTTGATCGCCTGCCGCAGCCCTTCGGCGCCCGGCGTCACATAAGTGAACGTCGCCGTCAGCTCGCCATTGGCGACCAGCTGCACGCCTTCATTGGGCAGGCCGTCGATGCCGATGAACTTGATGTCCTTCTCACGTCCGACGTCCTTGGCGGCAAGATAGGCGCCATAGGCCATCGGATCATTGTGGCCGTAGACAAGATCGATTTTCTCGTTGTTGCGCAACGCCGTCGCCATGATGTTGTAGGCCTGGTCCTGCTTCCAGTCGCCCGACTGCTGGTCGAGCAGGTATTTTATGCCCGGCTCCTTGTCGGTGAATTCATGGAAGCCGTCATGGCGGTCGTGTGCCGGCTGGGTGCCCATGCCGCCCCAGATCTCGACGACGTTGCCGGCGGCCTTGCCCTTGCCGCCAAGCAGCTCGACGGCATATTCACCGGCAGCCCGGCCGATCAGCTTGTTGTCGCCGCCGACGAACTGCGTGTAGTCGTTGGTTTCGACGTTGCGGTCGAGCACGAAGACCGGGATCTTGGCATCGATCGCCTGCTGCACGACACCGGTCAGGCCGGCGGATTCTTTCGGTGATACCAAGAGCGCATCGACCTCCTGACGGATAAGGTTTTCGACATCGGCGACCTGCTTCTCGGTCTTGTCCTCGCCGTCGGTGATGATCAGCTCGACTTCCGGATGCTTGGCCGCTTCGGCCAGGATGTCCTTGTTGAACTGGGCGCGCCAGGGTTCGATGGTCGTCACCTGCGAGAAGCCGATCTTCCACTTCTTGTCCTGCGCATGGGCGCCGCCGGCAAGCATGGCGGTCGTGGTCAGGAGTGCCGCTGTCAGCCCGGCGAGCTTCAACAATTCACGTCGTTTCATTTCTTGTTTCCTCCAATATTCAGAGACGCGGTCTCTTGCGACGGCCGCTTTGCCGCGGCCGTTTCCTTGTGCGCTTGCCCACCGGGCAGTCGCAGATAGAAGAGAAGATCACCGGCACTGCGCTCCTGTACGAGCACGGTACCGATGATGATCATCCCCTTCAGCACCAGCTGAAGGTTCGAATTGATGTTGTGCAGCTGCAGGATGTTGGAGAGCAGCCCGAAGATCAGCACGCCGCAGAACGTCCCGGTGAGGCTGCCGCGTCCGCCCATCAGGCTGGTGCCGCCGATGACCACGGCGGCAATCGCGTCGAGCTCCAGCCCGGCGCCGGCGTCCGGCTTGCCTTGCCGGTACTGCGCGACATAGAGCACCGCCGCGATGCCGGCCAGCAGCCCTGACACGGCATAGGTGGCGATCTTCACGCGGCCGGCGGCGATGCCCGACAGCCGCGCCGCCTCCTCATTGCCGCCGATCGCATAGACATAGCGGCCGAACGGGGTGAAGCGCAGCACGGCGCCGTAGATAAGGATGGCGCCGAGGAAGAACAGGCCCGGCATCGGGATCACGCCGAATACCAGCGAGCGCAGCATTTCGAAATCGGCGGTGGCATTCGAGCCGGTGTAGACCGGCAGCACCGCATTGTTCTGGCCGGCTGTCAGCCGGGCGATGCCGAGCGCAGTGACCATCATCGCCAGCGTCACGATGAAGGGCTGCAGCCGCCCGGCGACGATGATGAAGCCGTTGAGCGCGCCGAACAGCAGGCCGACGCAAGGCGCCACGAGCAGCACGCCGAGCACGCCGAATTTTGAGCCCACCTGCGGCAGCAGGAACCACAGCACCAGACTGCACAGGATCACCCCGACAATGCCGGGTGTCACCAGCCCGCGAACGCTGTCCAACCTGATGTCGTGCGTGGCCTGCGCGCCGGCGCGGGATTTTTCGATGTTCAGCAGGATGAAACGAGTGACGAGAATGCCGAGGCAAAGGGCTGCCAGGGCAACTGTCGGCACCCCCAGCACCACCGCCGGCGTCACGCCGGGGACCGTCAGCAGCATGGCACAGACGACCGTGCAGATAGCCATCAGCGAGCCGACGGAAAGGTCGATACCGCCGGTGATGATCACCGCAGTCATGCCGGTGGCAATCAGCCCGGTGGTCGACACCTGGCGCAGCACATCGAGCAGGTTGCCATAGGACAGGAAGATGTTGTTGCCCTTGGAGCTGATCGGCGAGCCGAGCACGCCGATCAGGAAGATGGCGATCAGGCCCCAGTAGAGCTTCGTCCGGGACAGGATATGCAAAATGCTCATGCGGCAGGCCTCGTCATCGTCCGTCGCGGCGCCGCAAGCCGCATGATGGCCTCCTCGCTGGCTTGCGCGCGGGACAGGATTCCCGTCTGGCGGCCGTCGGCCATGACCAGGATACGGTCGGAAAGATGCAGCAGCTCCGGCAATTCCGAGCTGATGACGGCGATCGCCAGCCCGTCTCGCGCCAGCTTGAAGATGAGATCGTAGATTTCCCGCTTGGCACCGACATCGATGCCGCGTGTCGGCTCGTCGAGCAGCAGCACCCGCGGCCTCGTCGCCAGCCATTTGCCGATGACGACCTTCTGCTGGTTGCCGCCGGACAGCGTGCCGGCCGGCTGCTCGACGGTCTCGCAGCGAATGCCGAGCGCCTTGACGGCGTCCCGTGCCAGCCCTTGCTCACCGGCCAGCGAGCGCACGCCGAACCGCGCCAGCGCGCCGACCAGCGGCAGCGCGACATTGTCGGTGATCGAGGCCTCGAGATGCAGGCCTTGCGTCTTGCGGTCTTCCGTGACCAGGGCGATGCCGAGCCGGCGCGCATCGCGCGGCGAACGGATTTCTACTGCCTCGCCATCGAGCCTGATCTCACCGCCGGCACGTCCGCCGCTGGACCCGAAGATGGTTTCCAGGATTTCGGTACGGCCCGAGCCCAGCAGCCCGCCGATACCGAGGATTTCTCCTGCGGCAAGATCGAAGCTGACGCCATCGAGCACGGTGCGCCAACCATGGCGATTGGGCTTCGACAGCGACAGCTCGCTTACGGACAGGACCGTGTTGCCACCGGGGATGCGGTGCTCCTGGGAGGAAGCAAGCAGGTTTCGCCCGACCATCGCCGAAATTATGGCGTCTTCGTCGAGCTTGTCCATCGCCCGCGTCAGCACGTGGCGTCCATCGCGAAACACGGTGACGCGGCTGGCCAGATGCATGACCTCGTCGATGCGGTGCGAAATGTAGACGATCGCCACGCCGCTGTCGGCGAGCTGGCGGATGATGCGGAACAGCCGCTGGCATTCGGCCGGCGAAAGCGCCGAGGTCGGCTCGTCCATGATCAGAATGCGCGCCGACATCGACAGCGCCTTGGCGATCTCGACCAGCTGCTGTTCGCCGACGCGCAAGGCACCGACGCGCGCATCTGGGTCGAGCTCGATGCCGAGCCTTTGCAAGAGCGCGCCGGCAGCGCGGCTGCTCGCCTTGCGGTCGACGATCAGCCCGGCGATCAGCTTCTCGCGGCCGAGAAAGATATTGTCGGCGACGCTAAGTTCGGGAACGAGGTTCAGCTCCTGGTGGATGATGGCGATGCCGGCGCGCTCGGCTTCGCGGACGCCGGCAAAGCGCACCGGATAGCCATCGATACTGACCGTTCCGTTATAGTCCGTATAGACGCCGGACAGGATCTTCATCAGTGTCGACTTGCCGGCGCCGTTCTCGCCCATCAGCGCATGGACCTCGCCGCGCCGCAGTTCGAAGCCGACATCGACAAGCGCGGCGATACCGCCGAAGGACTTGGAGATGTGCTCGGCGCTCAGTACGATAGCCGAGCCGTCCGCCATAACGCCTTGCGCAGGGATGGAATTGCCGTGCTGCATGACAAGGACGGCCTCCCTCCGTCGTCACCGAACACCTCAAACGCTAATCTAAACGTTTCGATCATGTCAAGGCAATATCTGGAGCCTGAGATTGTTCCATTTCAATTCTTGCGCAAAATCATAAGATTCCGTACGTATTGCTACCGTGGAGTGGTGAAACGTTTCGAAAATGACAGCGTCAGGACGAAAAAAGCAGCGCAAATTCACTGCTCCGACTATGCTTCATGTGGCCGAGGCCGCGCGTGTTTCCGTGGCCACCGTATCGGCGCTGATCAACGGCACCGCGACCGTCAGCCCCGAGCTCAGCCAGCGCATCGAACAGGCGATCCGCGACATCGGCTACAAGCGCAACGCCATTGCCCGCAGCCTGAAGATGGGCACCACACGCACCATCGGGCTCACCGTCCCACACATCACCAATCCGTTCTTTACCGACGTGGTTTCGGTGATCCAGCAGGCTTTCGACAGGGCCGGCTACGCCGTCATGCTGTGCTGCACCGACGAGCACCTGAACACGCAGGACGACCAGATCAGGCTGCTGCTCGACCGCATGGTCGACGGACTGATCGTCGCGCGTGTCGGCGACGGCGCCATCCTCAAACGGATTGTCGACGACGCCAACGTGCCGGTCGTGCTGCTCGACCGTGTTTGCCAGGGTGTCGACACCGATACCGTCGTTCTCGACAATCAGCGCGCGGTGTTCGACGCCATCACCTATCTGATCGATCTCGGCCATCGGCGCATCGGCTACATCTCCGGCTCGTTCGATATCTCGCCGATGCATGACCGCATGGCGGGATACCGCGAGGCCCTCCAGGCCGCCGGCCTGCCGGCCGAGGCCGAACTCGTCCGCTTCGGCAACTTCCATGAAGTCGACGGCTACAATGCCACCATGCAGCTGCTTTCGCTGCACGACCGGCCGAGCGCCATCTTTTCGGCCAACAACCCGATGGTGATCGGCACCATGAAGGCCATTCGCGATATCGGCCTGTCCTGTCCGGAGGATATTTCGGTCGCCTGCTTCGACGACTTTCCGTGGTCGGATGTGTTCCGGCCGCAATTGACCACGGTCGCACAGCCGGTGCAGGCGATTGGCGAACAGGCGGCCAATCTGCTGCTCGACCGGCTCGCCGGAAACAGGGATGCGCCGCCGCGCAAGCTGACGCTCAAGGGACGCCTGATGATCCGCAATTCATGCCGTCCGCTAGGTGCGACTGCGCAGAGCGTCAGCGCGTAGCGCTTGGGCTCTGTTCAGAAACTTTGCAATGCCGGACGGACAGCGCTCCCTCTGTCCTGCCGACCCCGGGCCTTCGCAGCCACTACGGGCGTTCGTCGTTCGAAAACCGAGCAATTGAAGGACGCGGCGCCGATCGAGCCAAGTGGCCAACAATCAGCCAGCCGACAGTCAGGAAAATCTTGGCAATCGAAGCATGTCGGATTAGGAATATGACGAGATGCGGCTGATCGTTCACACGGGCGCCGGCTTGAGTCATGCGCGTGAAATCGATCCTAATTGGGCTGGGACTTGCTGGGATGGTCGCATTCTCCGGCTGCACCACCGGCGGAGCATTACAGACCTTTCCCCAGGCCTATGGCGGCCTCACCGACGCCGGTTTCCGCATTCCGCCGGTTCCGATCTACAAGGTCGACCCAAAGTTCCGTCGGCAGACAGTGCCTTATGCAACTGACGAGGAGCCTGGCACCATCATTGTCGATACAGGAGCGAAGTTTCTCTACTACGTGCTGGGAGACGGTCAGGCACTGCGCTACGGCATCGGCGTCGGCAAGGCGGGCTTCGAGTGGCATGGCACTGCTCACGTTGCGAGGAAGCGCGAATGGCCGGATTGGAGCGCGCCGTCCGCGATGATCGTGCGCGAGCAGAAGCGAGGCCGCATCATACCGGCGCATATGGAGGGCGGACTCGTGAACCCGCTCGGTGCGCGGGCGCTTTATCTTTTCAACGAGAAGGGTGACACTGGATATCGCCTGCACGGTAGCCCCGAATGGTGGTCCATCGGCAAAGCCGTGTCTGCGGGCTGCATTCGCCTCATGAACCAGGACATCATCGATCTCTATGACCGCTCCACAATCGGCACCAAGGTGATCGTTATTTAGTGGACGCCGCGTTTCCCGCTAACGGACGAGCATGACGGATCGAAAACCTCCGCGTAAAACGCGCGAAATGTTCGCTATGTCTTCGCACACCTGTTCGCGATGTTCCCTGCCTAAGGCCGGCCTTGCCCGCAACAGTGGCAAGTGGCGAACCAACTCTCAGGCAGCTTCCGACAGCGATTTGTGAGCGTCGGCCAGGATCTCGAACGAGCGCACCCGCGCCGCATGGTCGAAAATCTGCGCTGTGACCATCAGCTCGTCGGCCCCTGTGCGGCGCACAAACGCCTCGATGCCTTGCCTGACCGTTTCCGGGGAGCCGACGGCGGCGCAGGAAAGCGCCTGGCCGAGCATGGTCTTGGCCATTGGATCGAGGTCCCGCTCATATCCTTCGACCGGCGGCGGCAATCGGCCGGGCCGGCCGGTGCGCAGATTGACGAAGGCCTGCTGCAGCGAGGTGAACAACAGCCGCGCCTCGGCATCGGAAGGAGCGGCGAAGACGTTGAGGCCGAGCATCACATAAGGCTTGTCGAGCTGCTCCGAAGGCTGGAAACGCGAGCGGTAGATCTCCAGAGCATGGTCGAGCTCGGCCGGCGCAAAATGCGAAGCGAAGGCGTAGGGCAGGCCGAGCATGGCGGCAAGCTGCGCGCCGTAGAGGCTGGAACCGAGAATCCAGATCGGCACCTTTTCGCCTTCGCCGGGCACCGCGCGGATGCGTTGGCCGTCTTCGGCCGGCTGCAAGTAACCCATCAGCTCGACGACGTCCTGCGGGAAATTGTCGGCGCCAGCGTCGAGGTTACGGCGCAGCGCCCGTGCCGTGGCCATGTCGGTGCCGGGCGCCCGGCCGAGGCCGAGATCGATGCGGCCAGGATGCAGAGCGTTAAGCGTACCGAACTGCTCGGCGATGACCAGCGGCGAATGATTGGGCAGCATGATGCCGCCGGCGCCGACGCGTATCGTATTGGTGCCGCCGGCCACGTGGGCAATGACCACCGAGGTGGCGGCGCTGGCAATGCCCGGCATATTGTGGTGCTCTGCCAGCCAATAGCGCCGGTAACCCAGCCGCTCGGCATGACGGGCGAGATCGAGCGAATTGGCGAGTGACTGTGAAGCGTTGCTGCCTTCGACGATCGGCGACAGGTCGAGAACGGAAAGAACGGTCATCGGCGCGGGTTTCCTGTGGGTCGAAGGGATGTAGGAAGCCGTTGCCGAGGCGGCAAATTCAAAATGTTGATGGAGCGCTGAGGGCACAACGGACGTGCGACCGATGCAAGGTCGTGATCTGCACCATCGGGGGGGACGCTTTTTGATCCTTTAAGCCGCTACTTTTTCACCTCGGGAATCTCTTCGTCCTCGATCGCTGCCGTGTGTTGCGCCGCCAGGAAATTGCCGACATGGCTGAGGCCGTCGAAATGATCGCAGAACACCTTGATGACGACCAGCAGCGGCACCGCCAGCAGCGCGCCGACAAAACCCCATAGCCACGACCAGAAGGCGATGGCGATGAGGATCGCCACTGCGTTGATCTCGAGACGGCGGCCGACCACCGTCGGCGTCACGAACTGGCCTTCGACGACATCGCACATAAGGACGAAGGCCGGCGCCAGCAGCGCATAGGAAATCGTGTCGAAGCTGATCAGCGCGATGATCGTGACCAGCGTGATGGTGGTCAGCGCCCCGATATAGGGCAGGAAATTGAGCAAAGCCGCTGCCGCGCCCCAGACCTGCGCGTTGGGCACGCCGAGCGCCCAAAGGCCGAGCCCGATGACCACGCCGAGACATGTATTGATGACCGTGACGGTAAGCAGATAATGCGAGATTTCACGTTCGACGTCGTAGACGACGCGCAGCGCCCGCTTCTTTTCGCTGAGACTGGGGAAGGACTGGACGATCTTTTCATAGAACATCGTGCCCGAGGCGAGCAGGAACAGCGACAGGACGAAGACGATGGTAACGCTGGCGCCGGCCGACAGCACATTGCCGGCGGCCTGCGAGAGAATACCGGATGGCGCCGTCGCCACCCTCTGAACGCCCGGCTCCTGGGATGTCTGTGTCAGGCCCTCGATCTGGCGCGAAATCTCAACGATCCGTTCGAACGGACGGCGCAGTTGTGCCAGACGTTCGGTAAGCTGCTGGCCGATCGTCGAGGTGTTGTTGATGAGGTCGATGACCGGGCCGCTGAGCAGATATCCCGCGACGGCGACGAGGCAGAACGAAAGCAGCACCAACAGTGTCGCTGAAATGACATCGGGCATGCCATGCTTGCGCAGGAAGCGAACGATCGGCGTCAGCGTCAGCGCCAGCAGGAAAGCCAGAATGACCGGCATGAAGAAGGCGCGGGCGAAGTAAAGCGCGTAGATCGCCATGAGGATGAAGATGCCGACGAGCAGCGAACGCATCAGATGCGCATCCGCCCGCGCCTCGACGCGCGGATCCGGGCTTTCGGCAGCGCTTGCGCCCGAAGCGTCGGGTTCGGCTTTCATTCTGACCCTCGGCGGCACACCGCGATTGGTGCAGACCGTTGGCGAAAACGCCTCTGTCGCTTCAAGGTTCCGTTAGCCGGCGTCACCGGCAAGGCCGCCTCGCGGCCTTGCCAATGAATCAGGTGACTGGGAATCAGGCAACCGGCGCCGCCACGGCGGGAACGGCCTTCGCAGTTTCCCGGCGCACGATCGGCGCCACTTTGGTGCCGTAGAGTTCGATGGCCTTCATCACCTTGGCGTGCGGCATGGTGCCGATCGCCATTTGCAGCAGGAAGCGGTCGTTGCCGAATATCCTGTGCTGGGCAATGATCTTCTCGGCCACCTGTTCTGGATTGCCGACGAACAGCGCGCCGTTTGGGCCGCGCGATTGGTCGAAATGCGCCCGCGATGTCGGCCCCCAGCCGCGCTCGCGGCCGATGCGGTTCATCACCTCGGCCTGCGGCCCGTAAAAATCGTCGGCTGCCTGGTCCGTGGTGTCGGCAATGAAGCCGTGCACGTTGAGACTGGTGGCAAGGCTTGTCGGATCGTTGCCGGCGCGCCTGGCTGCATCCCTGTAGATGTCGAACAACGGTGCGAACCGCGCCGGCTCGCCACCGATGATCGCCAGTGCCAGCGGCAACCCGAGCACGCCCGCGCGGGCGACGGATTGCGGTGTTCCACCGACGGCGATCCAGATCGGCAATTTGTCCTGCAAGGGCCGCGGATAGACGCCGCGGTCGTTGATCGGCGCGCGCAGACTGCCCGACCAGGTCACCTTGACATGATCGCGGATGGCGAGCAGCAGGTCGAGCTTTTCGGCGAAGAGCTCGTCATAATCTTCGAGATTGTAGCCGAACAGCGGAAAGGACTCGATGAACGAGCCGCGCCCGGCCATGATCTCGGCACGGCCGCCGGACAGAAGATCGAGGGTGGCAAACTGCTGGAAGACGCGCACCGGATCGTCGGACGACAGCACGGTGACAGCGCTGGTCAGCCTTATGCGCTTGGTCCGTTCGGCCGCCGCCGCCAGCGCCACCACCGGAGCCGAGGCAGCATAGTCGGGACGGTGGTGCTCGCCGAGACCAAAGACGTCCAGCCCGACCTGGTCGGCGAGCTCGATCTCCTCGATCAGGTTGCGCAACCGCTCATGCGCACCGATCGCACCGGGACCTGGTTCCGGGCTGACGTCGGCGAAGGTGTAGAGACCGAGTTGCATAGTGTGTCATCTCAGCGTTTTGTCTTGGCGCTACACGTAGCGATCAGTCCGCCGCCCCGCCAGATGCCTGGATGGTGAACAGTGCGGGTGCTTTCAGCCGAATTCAATCGAAATGGCGTCTCCCGGCTGCAACAGATCAGAATTTCATGGCTGGCATACCGTTTTGGCGCTTGAACTCTCGGTTTTCGCGCGTATGTAAGCCTCGCAAATTGACTTCAGGGAAGTGGACTTGGCTATCTATAGGGAAAAAGACGTTTTCGAGCGGCGCAATGCCGCAAACGAGGCAAAGAAGGCGCTTCTGGAGCGCTTCAAGGCAAAGCCGGCGCCAGATGATCCAGCGGTGCTGGCACGACAGGCCGAGCGCAAGGCGATCCTCGAGGCCCGCGCGATACGCGAGGCCGAAAAGGCCAGGCTGAAGCAGGAAAAGCTGGCGCGCGAAGCGGCCGAAAAGGCCGAGCGCGAGGCAGCTGCCGAAGCGGCACGCATCGCCGCGGAAGAAGCCGCACAGGCCGAAGCGAAGATCCGGGAAGCTGAAGAGAACGAGCGGATCGCCCGTTTTCTTGCCGACGAGGCCGAACGCAAGGCTAAGCGTGACGCACGCTATGCGGCGCGCAAGCAGCGCACCGGCAGGACGCCGCCCGGCTTCTCCGCGCGATAGCGCCTTCCGGCACTGATCAGCCGAATTCAAGAATCAGGGCCGCCTTGCAGCGGCCCCGAACGCGCTCGTCCGTCAGAATCGGCTAAGCCGCGAGCTTCAGTCCCATGATGCCGCAGACGATTAGCGCGATGCAGGCCAGCCTGATCGCCGTCGCTGGCTCGCCGAGCAGCCATATCCCAACAGCGCCGTGCCGACGGTGCCGATGCCGGTCCACACCGCGTAAGCGGTGCCGACCGGCAACGCCTTCAGCGCCAGGCCGAGCAAGGTCAGGCTGACGATCATCGAGGCTACCGTCAGGACGGTCGGCAGCGGCTTCGAGAATCCGTCGGTGTATTTGAGGCCGATCGCCCAGCCGATCTCGAACAGTCCGGCGAACAACAGGAAAATCCACGACATCGGAACGCTCCGTTTCGATGGCTTCCGGCCGATTTCTTGAAAAGCGCAAAAATTGCCTTCGCCGCATCCATAGGGGATGCGCGTGAGCTTAATGAACAATCATACCGGCCGCGTTTGCGGCCGGTCGAAATAAGCCGAAACGGTAGCTGCGGCCCTACTTGTCCTTCAGCTTCATCGCCTTCACCGGCGGTGCCTTCAGGGCCGGCGCCGGAGCGGGTTTCTTCGCGTCCTTCTTCGGCTTGCGGGCTTCCTTGCCTGCCTTCATCGCACCCTTAGCCATGATTCGTTCCTCCAGTTGATGTCTGGCGAAGTGAAACAAGAGAAAACGCTCGACTGCAAGAGGCCGCTGCCGTGCAGTCGCCCTGGCCGATGGCTGTCAACCGGTTTCTAATTCCCTCGTAAACCGCAGCGGTCCGTGCCATGGTCTTCTTCGCACTGCAGCATCAGCCCTTGCGTTTCGCCGGCTGATGATCAGGCAGGCCGGTCAGGACGACAATGCGGATCCACATCGGTTGCCAGATGAGCTTCGACTTCCCGCAGGAAACACCGCTGATCGCGATGCTAAACGTCCATTATTCGCGCGCATCCGATCTTGAGCGGCCGGACTTCCTGACGTCGAACCCGCCGGTGCCGATCGAAAGCTACCGCGACAGTTTCGGCAATTGGTGCAACCGTTTCGTTGCGCCGGCCGGGCGCTTTGCGTTCGGCACCGACGCGGTGATCCGCGACCCCGGCTCCTTCGAGACGCGCGAGCTGACGGCGTGGCAGCACGAGGTGCGCGATCTGCCATCGGAGACGCTGCTGTTCCTGCTGCCCAGCCGTTATTGCGAGAGCGACGTGCTGTCGAATGAAGCGTGGCGGCTGTTCGGCAGCACCCCGCTCGGCATTCCGCGCGTCCAGGCGGTCTGCGACTTCGTCCATAACCACATCGTCTTCAACTATTTCAATGCACGGCCGACGCGCACCGCCGCCGAGGCCTATCGCGAGCAGAGTGGTGTATGCCGCGACTTTGCTCACCTCGCTGTTGCCTTCTGCCGCGCCCTGAACATTCCGACCCGCTACTGCACCGGCTATATCAGTGATATCGGCCTGCCAAAGCCGTGGTCGGACATGGATTTCGCCGCTTGGATGGAGGTCTATCTCGGCGGCCGCTGGCACGCGTTCGACCCGCGCAATAACGCGCCGCGCATCGGGCGCATCCTGATCGCCTCCGGGCGCGATGCCGCCGATGTGCCGCTGACCCACATTTTCGGGCCGGGCGCGCTGGCTGGCTTCAAGGTCTGGACGGACGAGGTCGTCGAATAGCCCGTCGCGCTGCGCTTTTGAACAACTGACCTTGTGAACAACTGGGCACTTCGGGCGTTGTGAGAGCTGTGGAGCGTGGGCGGGCGCTCCGCCAATCTCGGTGCATCAACCAAGGCAGTACACCATGGCGGCGCATGGCGGGTCGAAAAAAGTGATCTATGCGGCGCTCGCCGGAAATCTTGCGATCGCACTGACCAAATTTGCCGCTGCCTTGTTCACGGGCAGCTCGGCAATGCTCTCGGAAGGCGTCCACTCGCTCGTCGATACCGGCAATGGCAGCCTGCTGCTTTACGGCATGCACCGTGCCGCCCGGCCGGCCGACCGCACGCATCCGCTCGGCCATGGCCGCGAGCTGTACTTCTGGAGCTTCATCGTTGCGCTCCTCGTCTTTGCACTGGGTGCCGGCATATCGTTCTACGAAGGCGTGACGCACATCATGGCGCCGGAGCCGATTGCCAACGCCAAGGTGAACTACGCTGTCCTTGGCCTTTCCTTCCTCTTCGAAGGCACCTCTTGGCTGGTGGCGCTGAAGGAGTTCCGCCACCAAAAAGGCAGCCACGGCTGGCTCGAGGCGGTGCAGCTCAGCAAGGATCCGAGTGTCTACACCGTACTCTTCGAGGACAGCGCGGCACTTCTCGGCCTCGTTGTCGCCTTCGCCGGCATATTGGCGGCGGAATTGCTGGACATGCCGAAGCTCGACGGCGCCGCGTCGATCGGCATCGCGCTCATCCTGGGCGGGACCGCGATCTTCCTGGCGCGCGAAAGCAAGAGCCTGCTGCTCGGCGAGCCGGCCTCGCCCGAGGTGCAAACAGAGGTGCTGGCCATCGTCCAGCAGGACCCGGCGGTGCAACGGGCAAATGGCGTGCTGACGCTGCATATGGGTCCGCAGGAGATCGTCGCCGCTTTGAGCATCGAGTTCGAGGATCATTTGTCGGCGCCGGAGATAGAGACCTGTGTCGAGCGCCTCGAGACGCGGCTGAAGGCGGAGATGCCGGAGGTGACGCGGCTCTTCGTCAAGCCGCAGACCACCGGCACCTGGGAACGCCGGAGCAAGACCTTGGCGGCGTCCGGAGGGGAACCGGCCTGAGGAAAATGGCTGCGCCATCGGGCAGTCCCGGTTATGATTGCGGGCAAAAGCTCCAGGAGGAACGAAGATGAAAATCGACGGCGCGTGTCATTGTGGCGCTATCACTTACGAGGCCGAAGTCGATCCGGAAAAGACCACCATTTGTCACTGCATCGATTGTCAGAAGCTAACCGGAACGGCCTTTCGCGTCACCGTGCCGGCGTCCGAGGACAATTACAGGATCACCAAGGGCACGCCGAAGATCTACATCAAGACCGGTTCGAGCGGCGCCAAGCGCGCCCAGGCATTTTGCGGTGAGTGCGGCTCGCATCTCTACGCCACGTCGGCGGGCGAGGGACCGAAGGTTTACGGTATCAGGGTCGGCACGGCACGGCAGCGCGAGCAACTGGTGCCGAGAAAGCAGATCTGGCACCGCTCGGCGCTGCATTGGCTGCCGGAATTCGAAGGCACAACCATCATCGAGGAGCAGTAGCGCCAGACCCGGGCGAAGCCTCCGGTTCCGGCGTAGCTCTCAATCGTCGCCTTCGACGACCCTTAGCCTCAACTGCCCGGTTTTCGAATCGGCGACGCGCGGGCTGATTTCCGCTTTTGCTCCGCTGCCATTCCAACCAGCGGTGTCCTCCGCCGGCTGCACGCCAAACTCCAGCGCCTCGATCTTTTGTCCGCGCCTGGTCACCTTCGATGTCGAGACAAGGATGTCCTCGATATCCTTGGCCGATTGACCGAAATGCGTCTGCAATTTGCGCACCCGCTCGTCGAGCCGGGAGACGTCTTCCATCAGCCGGATAACCTCGCCCTGGATCAGGTGTGCCTGCTCGCGCATGCGGGCATCCTTGAGGATCGCCTGGATGACCTGGATCGACAGCATCAAAAGCGATGGCGAGACGATGACGATCCGCGATCGATGCGCCTTCTGGACAACGGCCTCGAAATTCTCGTGGATTTCGGCGAACACCGATTCTGAGGGCACGAACATGAAGGCGGTGTCCTGCGTCTCGCCCTGGATCAGGTATTTTTCGGAAATATCCCGGACATGCACCTCGATGTCGCGGCGGAAAGCCTGTGCAGCGGACTTCTGCAGGTCGGCGCCTTCGGCGGCACGGATGGCATTCCACGCCTCGAGCGGAAACTTTGCGTCGATGGCAAGCGACGGTGCGCCGTTCGGCATCTTCACCAGGCAGTCGGGCCGGCTGCCATTCGACAAGGTCGCCTGGAATTCATAGGCGCCGTGCGGCAATCCGTCGGCGACGATGGCTTCCATGCGCGACTGGCCGAAGGCGCCGCGCGTCTGCTTGTTGGAAAGGATCGCCTGCAATTGCACGACCTGGCCGGCCAGCGACTGGATGTTGCCTTGCGCGATATCGATGACCGCCAGCCGTTCCTGCAGCTTGGCGAGGCTCTCATGCGTCGATCTCGTCTGCTCGGTCATGGTCTGGCCCAGGCGGCCGGTCATGGCATCGAGACGCTGGCCGATCGACTGTGTCAGTTCCGCCTGGCGCGCCCCGAACACTTCGGCGATGGCGCCCATGCGGCCCTGCATTTCCGCCTGGCTTGCCAAGATACCAGCCATCCGCACCTCGGCGTCGCGGGCGTGGTCGGCGGCTTCGGCGGCCGCCACTGCACGCGCCTTGGCCGATCGCCAGAGCGCAACGACGAGCGCCACGAACAGGCCGAGGAACAGCATTGCGCCGAAACCCAGGGCTTGGCCGAGCGTGATCGTGGTGGCGCCGAGGCGGGCGACAGGTTCGGACAGGATGGTGGCCAGATCGTTCATGTCGACAGCATAGATGATTCGGTCTGCCGGCACAGATCAAAACGTGAACGACCCGAAGGCGCCCCGGTTGACGCTTTTCCTGCGAGGTCTTAGGTGAGACGCCATGTCGATCAAGCCGCTTATCATCCTCCCCGATCCCGTCCTGCGCCAGGTTTCAAAACCGGTCGAGCGTGTCGACGGCGATCTGCGCAAACTGGCCGGCGACATGCTGGACACCATGTATGACGCGCCCGGTATCGGCCTCGCGGCGATCCAGGTTGGCGAACCCTTGCGCATGCTGGTGATCGACCTGGCCAAGGAGGACGAGACGCCGGCACCGCACGTCTTCATCAATCCCGAAATCCTCGAAAGCTCCGACCAGCGTTCGGTCTACGAGGAAGGCTGCCTGTCGATCCCGGATTACTATGCCGAGGTCGAGCGTCCGGCGGCGGTGCGGGTGAAGTTTCTCGACCGCGACGGCAAGCTGCAGGAGATCGAGGCCGAGGGGCTGATGGCGACCTGCCTGCAGCATGAAATCGACCACCTCAACGGCGTGCTGTTCATCGATCACATCTCCAAGCTGAAGCGCGACATGGTGGTCAAGAAATTCAAGAAGCTCGCCAGGGACAAGGCGCCGGGCAAGATGGTGGGGTAGGCGTCGACGAAATGCCCCTGCGTGTCATCTTCATGGGTACGCCTGAATTCTCCGTGCCGACGCTGCGGGCGATTGCCGGGGCCGGGCACGGGTTGACGGCCGTCTACACGCAGCCGCCGCGCGCCGGCGGCCGGCGCGGGCTCGAACTGACGCCGTCGCCGGTGCAGCGCGAGGCGGAGCGGTTTGGCATCGAGGTGCGGTCGCCGGTGTCGCTGAAGAGCGAGGCGGAGCAGGAGGCGTTCCGCGCCTTGCGCGCCGACGTCGCCGTGGTCGTCGCCTACGGATTGCTTCTACCCAAACCCATTCTCGAGGCGCCGCGGCTCGGTTGCCTCAACGGTCACGCATCGCTGTTGCCGCGCTGGCGCGGCGCTGCCCCTATCCAGCGCGCCATCATGGCCGGCGATACCGAAACGGGCATTATGGTGATGCGGATGGAGGAAGGCCTCGACACCGGGCCGGTGGCAATGGTTGAAAAATGTCCCATTGGACCCGACATGACGGCCGGCGATCTGCACGACCGGCTGATGGTCCTCGGTGCTGCGCTGATCGTGCAAGCGCTCGAACGGCTGGAGCGGAATACGCTGACATTTACCACACAGGCGGAGGTGGGGGTGACCTACGCCAAGAAAATCGATAAATCGGAGACTCGCATAGACTGGCTGCGACCTGCCGGCGACGTGCACAACCAGATTCGCGGCCTGTCGCCCTTTCCCGGTGCATGGTGCGAGGCCGAAATCGGCGGCCGCGTGGAACGGCTGAAACTGCTTCGCTCGACGCTCTCGCAAGGCGCCGGCGAACCGGGAGGAATTCTCGATGACCGTCTGACGGTCGCCTGCGGGTCAGGCGCGATCAGGCTGGTCGAAGTTCAACGTGCGGGCGCAAGGCCCATTGCCGCGCAGGAGTTTCTGCGCGGGGCCAAGCTCGAAAAAGGAATGAAATTGTCATGAGCATGATGTCCATACGCGCGGCGACGCCGCGGGACCGCGAGGCGATCCGCCTTGTCGAAGAACACGCGTTCGGCCAGCAGACGGAGGCCGGATTGGTCGACGCGCTGGTCACCGGCGGTGATGCCGTCGTCGAACTGGTGGCGGACGAAGACGGGCAAGTGGTCGGCCATATCCTGTTTTCACGGCTCTTCGTGCAGAATGGCGGCAAGAGTTTCCCGGCGGTGGCGCTGGCGCCTCTAGCGGTCGAGCCGTCGTTCCACGGCACCGGCATCGGCGGTGCCCTGGTACGCGAGGCTCATATCCGCCTGAAAGCTGCCGGCGAGACGCTCGCCGTGGTGCTCGGCGATCCGGCCTATTATGGGCGTTTCGGCTACAGCCGTGCCCGTGCCGCGAAATTCGACAGCGACTATCAGGGCGAAGCCCTGCAGGCGCTTGCCTGGGGCGAGGCGGCGGAGACCGGCAGGCTGGTCTACGCCTCGGCCTTCGGCTCAGCCCTTGCCGCCTGATTTCGCCTCGATCCGGGAATGCCGCGTTTTCGCCTCGACATCGAATATGACGGCAGTCTCTTCGCCGGCTGGCAGCGCCAGGCCAACCAGCCATCGGTGCAGCAGGCGATCGAGCAGGCGATCGAGAAGTTCTGTGGTCAGCAGGTTTCGCTGCGCGCCGCCGGCCGCACCGATGCCGGCGTCCATGCGACCGCTCAGGTGGCGCATGTCGATCTGATCAAGGCATGGCCCGGCGACAAGGTGCGCGACGCAGTCAACGCGCATCTGCAAGCGGCCAAGGTGCGCATCGCCATCCTGAAGGCCGCCGTCGTGCCGGATGGCTTCGATGCGCGTTTCTCGGCGATCGGCCGCCATTACCTCTACCGCATCGTCAATCGCCGCGCGCCGGCGGCGCTCGACAAGGGCAAGATCTGGTGGGTACCGAAGCAGCTCGATGCCGGTGCCATGCACGAGGCGGCAAAGGTGCTGCTTGGCCGGCATGATTTCACCACCTTCCGCTCGACCCAGTGCCAAGCCACCAGCCCCGTCCGCACGCTCGACCGGCTGGATGTCAGCCGGGCGGGCGATTTCATTGAGGTCCGCGCTTCGGCGCGGTCATTCCTGCACAACCAGGTGCGCTCGATGGTCGGCTCGCTCAAACGTGTCGGCGAAGGCGGCTGGACTGTTGCCGACCTCAAGGCGGCGCTTGAGGCGCGCGACCGTGCCGCCTGCGGTCAGGTGGCGCCGCCCGACGGGCTGTTTCTCGTCGGCGTCGATTATCCGACGCCTGGCTGATCCGGAACGCTGATCCCGAGCAGCGCCTGCAGGCCGAACAGGACGATCAGCGACGCCACGAACATGCCGGCAAAAACGGCGCTGCCGGCGGCCGCACCCCTGCCGATCGCAACGTTGGTCATCCGCCAGGTCAAGACCATCGACAGCGCGAACAACAGCAGCGACACGAGTCCGGAGACTTCGTTGGCCGACGTCAGGAAAAGCCGGATCAACGCCGATGGCAGCATCATCCAGGCGATGATCGCCGAGGCCCAATTGCTGGCCACGACATAATGGACGAAACGGCCGCCGACGCCGACCCGCGGCGCCACCAGGGCGAGGCCTATGAGCGGCAGCACCCAGGCGCCGATATCGACGGTGGCCAGGCGGATCAACATGCTGAAACGGCCGACGAATGCGTTGGGATCGCCGATCTCGTTGGCAATACCGACCCAGCCGACGATCAGTGCCGGCGCCGCGACGACGATGGCAAAAAAGGAGTTCCAGAAACCGTCCGCCGAAAGGTCGAGCAGGCGAAATCCGTCGGCCTTGCCGAGCATCAGCCGCCAGGCACCGGCAAGCGAAGCGTAGGTTTCATCCGCTGAAAGCATCACTAGGATATGTCCTGCGCAAACCAGTCTTCAACGAAGCGCAGATAAATCTGCGTCAGCGTCTCGAGGTCGGCAATCGCCACGCGTTCGTCGACCATGTGCATGGTCTTGCCGACAAGGCCGAATTCGACCACCGGACAATAATCCTTGATGAAGCGGGCATCGGAGGTGCCGCCGGAGGTGGAGAGCGCCGGCTCTCTGCCGGTCACCGCCATGATCGAGCCGCCAAGCGTCTCGATCAACCTGTCGTCGCGTGTCAGGAAAACATGGCTCGGCCCGTCGCGCCAGACGATCTCGTAGTCGACCGGCGTCTTCTTGCCGGCGCGGTATTTCTTGCGTTTCGCCGCCCGGTCGAGGCGGTTGTGGATCTCGGCCTGGATCGTCTCGACGGTCCATGTGTCGTTGAAGCGAATATTGAAGGTAGCCGCCGCCTTCGCTGGGATGACGTTGGTGGCAGGGTTGCCAACATCGATGGAGGTGACCTCAAGATTGGTCGGCTGGAAATCCCTTGTTCCGTTGTCGAAGACGGGGTCAAGCAAGGCGTCGACCAGCGTCACCAGGCCGCGCACGGGATTGTCGGCTAGCTGCGGATAGGCGGCGTGTCCCTGGCGGCCGTTGACGACGACCGTGCCGGAGAGCGAGCCGCGCCGGCCGATCTTGATCATATCGCCGAGCGCGTCGGGATTGGTCGGCTCGCCGACGATCGCAGCATGCCATTTCTCACCCTTGACAGCCGCCCATTCGAGCAGTTTCGTCGTGCCGTTGATCGCCGGCCCTTCCTCGTCGCCGGTTATCAGCAGCGAGACCGAACCCTTCGGGCCGCCCTTCTGCGCAATATGTCGCCCTACCGCCGCGACGAAACAAGCAATGCCGCCCTTCATGTCGACGGCGCCGCGGCCGAACATCTCGCCATTGGCGATGTCGGCGGCAAAGGGCGGGTGCGTCCAGGCTGTTTCATCGCCCACCGGCACGACATCGGTATGGCCGGCAAACATCAGATGCGGGCCGTTGCCGGAACGCCGCGCGTAAAGGTTCTCTATGTCAGGTGTGCCGGATTCGGAAAACACCGGGCGCTCGACGGCAAAGCCGAGCGGCTTCAACATTTCTTCCAGCGCGCTCAGCGCACCGCCTTCGGCGGGCGTCACGGAAGCGCAGCGGATGAGAGCAGCCAGATTTCTGGTCGGATCGGTAGGCAGCGTCATGGGCAAAAGCGATAGTCGAAAGCGCAAGGCCTGTCACGGCCAGACATAAGGGCCAGCCATGCCGCCGACATTATGGTTTTCATGCCGTATAGTTGCGGCCAGGCCTCTCGACCAGGACAGGGCCATCGCATGATCACGCATGGCAGGACGATCGTAATCGCCGGTGCCGGCAGTATCGGATGCTACGCCGGCGGCTGCCTGATACTTGCCGGACGAAAGGTGGTTCTGCTGGCGCGGCCTCGCATCGAGAAGGCGCTGCAAAAAGGTGGATTGCGCATCACCGACCGTGATGGCCGCGACCGATCCGTCAAGCCGGAGGCATTGTCGGTCACCGCCGATCCGGCCGCGGCATTCCCCGGTGCCGATGTCATCCTGCTAACGGTCAAGAGCGGCGCGACGCAGGACATGGCCGGGCTTATTGCGGCCCATGCCCGACCGGATGCGGTGGTACTCAGTCTGCAGAACGGCGTCGACAATGCCGATAAGTTGCGAGCCCATCTCGCCGCCCGGCGGGTGCTCGCGGGCATGGTGCCGTTCAACGTGGTCCAATCGGCGGAGGGCGAATTGCCGCTTCGTCTGCACCGCGCCAGCGGCGGCAAGGTGATGATCGAACAGGGTCCGACAGGCCTTGACGAACTGCTTGACGTTGAGGGCTTTGCCGTTGCCACGCATGGTGACATCGAAGCGGTGCTATGGGGCAAGCTGCTGCTCAACCTCAACAACGCGCTGGTGGCGCTTTCCGGCCTGCCGCTGGCGGCAGAGCTTGCCGATCGCCGCTGGCGGCTGATCCTGGCCGGCCAGATCGACGAAGCATTGGCGGCAATGATGGCGACGGGCATCGAACCCGCTCGCATCGCCGGCCTGCGTCCCGCGCTGCTGCCGAAAGTGCTTCGCCTGCCCGACTGGCTGTTCAAGTTCTTGGCGCGGCGGATGCTTGCCATCGACCCTGCCGCGCGTTCGTCGATGTGGGATGACCTTCAGCGCCGCCGGCCGACGGAGATCGGCGAACTGCAAGGCGCGGTCCTGCGTTTGGCCGAAAAGGCCGGCACGCCGGCGCCGTTGCTGAAGCATGTTACGGCACTGGTGCGCGCGGCCGAGCAGAAGAGGCGCGGATCGCCCTGCCAGACGCCGGAAGCCGTTGTCGCGACCGTCAGATCGTAGCCCGCACAGGCGCCCAGTAACGGCCCTTGCCGGTGCGCTTGGCCTCGTAGAGCGCATGGTCGGAACAGGTGAGCAGGATTTCCGGATCGCCTCCGTCGGCGGGTGCGCATGCGCTGCCGACGCTCAAGCCGACATGGATGGCGGAGCCGACCCCGAGGTCGAAGGGGACCGAGACCTTTTCGATGGCCCGCTTTGCCAGGTAGGTGGCCTCGATCTCCGAGGTTGCGGGCAAAAGAATGACGAATTCGTCTCCGCCGATACGGAAGACCACGTCCCCCGGACGGAAGCCGCGCTTCAATCGTTCGGCCACCTTGCGCAGCAGCACGTCGCCGACGGCGTGGCCAAAACGGTCGTTGACCTGTTTGAAACCGTCGAGATCCATGCTGAGCACTGCAAACGGCTTGCCGCCATTGGCGGCCGGCGCCGCAAGGTCGCGGCACATGTCGCGCAATTTCTCCTGCAGGAAGATGCGGTTTGGCAGGCCGGTCAGCGCGTCCTTGATGGCCAGGTCGCGATTGTCCAGTTCGGCGCGGATCATGCGGGCATTGATTGCGTGGTTCTGAAGCAGCACGATGATGACGCCGGCCACATAGAACGGCGTTTGAATTCCGACGATCGGCATTCCGGGCGCCGCAGAAAACAATGCACCGACCACGTAAGGCAGGCTTACGGCCAACATGACGAATATGGCGAAGCGCGGGGTCGCCGCATTGCGTGACGACACCACGCCGACGACGCCTGCGACATTCAAGGCGGCAAGTACGGAAAGCGCCATATTCCCGCTGGCAACACAGCCATAGCAGCCGAGGCCGAAAACGACCGACCAGACGCCGCTGGCTGCCATCAGGCCCGCCAGCGGCCCTTTCGAGCCGCGCCTGCGGGCCTGCTCGCATTCCCGCATCAGCAGAACGCGGACGGTGAAAAGCATCAGGTCGGCGGCAATCCAGGCGTAGGGCCACCAATCCCCGGTGGCAAGAGCGGCGCTGACCGCAACCAACAGAACGCTGATGGTGCCGAACAGGACCGCGAATTTGCGCTCGAAGGTGGTGTCGAGAAGCCGGGCGCGGACAGCTTCCGGTTCCAATTTCATCGGCGAAGAGAACCAGGCAAACAGGCGAGCGGCGGCGCTCCACGTTTTGCGCGGCTCGTTGGTGGTCAGGGATAGGTCGCTTGCCAGTCGAGCGCTCCGTGCCGGTCGACACAGTCTTCGCCGGCATGCTGGGCCAGGGTGATTAACATTCGCTTAGAGCATCCGGCGCAAAACCGGGCTTTCGGAACTCCCCGTTCCGCCGCTCTGGAGCAATTCCAGGAAAAGTGTGAAGCGGTTTTCCGTCCGGAATTGCGTCAAAACAAAAAGATAGAGCGGTTCGGCGTTTCTGCGAAACGATAGCGGATCTGCCGCCGGATGGCCGGTTTTAGCTTGCCGGCCCCGGTTGTCTGCGGACTGCAGGCCGACGCGGCGGACCCGGCTCGGGATAGGTCTTCGCCGCACGTGCCGGCTGCCCATGAGGGGTTTCGATCAGCGTGATCTTCTGCCAGATCTTTCGCGAGAGGTTCGAAGCCAGGTTCTCGATGTCGTTGACGCCGTCGATGACCACGGCGTCATTGACCGACTGCGCAAACAGCGCGGCGATCTTGCCGGTGATCGACAGCATCTCGGAGCAGTAGTCGAGATAGCGGGCAAGGTCGGCGGCGTTGGTGATGCGGGCTGGCGAATGCGCAGTCGGCTTGAAACTGGCTGAAAGCGTTGCCGGATCCTTGGTCAGCTGGTGCATGTCGATGACGTGGATCAGCGAACGCAGCCCGTGGAGCTGGCGAAACACCCGCTTGCGCTTGATCCGCTCCTCGGAGCGAATCAGGGCCAGAAAGCCCAGCACCGCGAGGATGATCATGTTGAGGGAGGCTTCGATGCCTTGCATCGACTGGAAGGCATCGTGGTTTCCCGAGATGCGGCCGAGCGGCAGGATTGTGCCGACGAACAGGAACATCAGCGCTCCGACGACGAAGGCGGCGATGATGAGGCCGCGCAGCCACCAGATCCGCGCCTCCAGCGCCTTGGCTGCCTTTGCCAGATCGCGCGACAGCGACACGAGCTCGGCGGCGACGCCGCGCAAGCCGGCATCGGGAAAACGCTCGGCGACGCGCTCTTCCAGCCGTTCGGCGGTTTCGAGGATCAGTTTCGAATCAAGCGAGCGGTAGCGCATGACGAAATATCCGATCGGCGCTCAGGGTTCGGCCGGTGCGTTGGTGCGCTTGCCGTAGCGGTTGGGTCCCGGCTGCCCGGGAAATAGGCAAAGCACGAGGAAAGCGATAATCGAGACAACCGGCACGAACAGCACCAGCGCCGCAACGCCCGGCTTGTCGAGGTCGTGCAACCGCTTCACCGCCAGCACCACGTTCGACCAAAGCGAGGCAATGAAGGCGATGAAGAAAATGAACGACCACATGTTGCTCTCGGTAGTGCCTTCCGGAACCAGCGTGAAACGGTAGAGTGGGAGGGCCTGTATGATGGCCACCAGCAGTCCTCCCAGAAAATAGGCCGCGCGGCTGACGCGGCCCGAAGTTCTGAAGAAAAGCCAGATGAGGTCTGATCTGTCAGGCAAGCGAATTCCGTCCGTATTCGTTGAGAAAGATCAATCGCGCAGCAATTCGTTGATCGATGTCTTGGAACGGGTTCTGGCGTCGACCCGCTTGACGATGACGGCGCAGTAGAGGCTGGGGCCGGGCTCGTTGTTTGGAAAAGGCTTGCCCGGCAGCGAGCCGGCGACGACGACGGAATTAGGCGGCACCTCGCCGTAGAAGATCTCGCCGGTGGCGCGGTCGACGATCTTGGTCGACTGGCCGATGAAGACGCCCATGCCGAGCACCGAGCCTTCGCGCACGATGCAGCCTTCGACCACTTCGGAACGGGCGCCGATGAAGCAATTGTCCTCGATGATGGTTGGGCCGGCCTGCATCGGCTCCAGCACACCGCCGATGCCGACGCCGCCCGACAGATGCACATTCTTGCCGATCTGGGCACAGGAGCCGACCGAAGCCCAGGTGTCGACCATGGTGCCGCTGTCGACATAGGCGCCGACATTGACGAAGGACGGCATCAGCACGGCGCCGGGCGCGACATAGGCGGAGCGGCGCACGATCGACGACGGCACGGCGCGGAAGCCCGCCTTCTCAAAATCGACGGCGCTCCAGCCGTCGAACTTCGAAGGCACCTTGTCCCACCATACCGCCTGACCGGGACCGCCCTTTATGATCTCCATCGGGGTGAGCCGGAACGACAGCAGCACCGCTTTCTTCAGCCACTGGTTGACGTGCCATTTGCCGTCGGCCTGCCGCTCGGCGACGCGGGCGACGCCCCGGTCGAGCAGGTCGAGCGCCGATTGGATGGCCTCGCGCGTCTCGCCGCGGGTTGCGGTCGAAATCGTGTCGCGTTCCTCGAAGGCGTTCTCGATAATCTCCTCGAGGCTCGCGAGATCGGGCTTCGACATGAATTCGCTCCATTACCAAGCTGTTAAGGGCCGGCGCCTTAACCTGTTTGAAAGTCGCGCGGACCCTATGTGAAGGCTTGGGGAGGGTCAATCGCGGCAGCGTCACGGGACGGCGCAGGTGAATGATTGGACGGGTAAAGCAAATATGACTCCCATGGAAAAGACGGGATGGACGCCGCTGCCGCATTCGGACGAGGATCTGGAGCGGTCGAGAAGCGTGCCGGACACGCCGCAAACGCGCGCGGAGACATACCGGCTGGCCTGGAACGATCCCGATTTCATGACGCGGCGCGAGTTGCGCGCGGTCAGGCTGCAGCTCGAACTGCTGAAACCGGAGATGATCCTGGCCGAGCGCGGCATCCAATCGACCGTCATCCTGTTCGGCGGCGCCCGCATCCCCGAGCCCGGCGGCGAAGCCTGGGCGGCCAAGAACGAGACGCAGAAGAAGAACCTCGAGCAAAACAGCAAATATTACGAGGAGGCGCGCAAATTCGCCCGCCTCTGCTCGCAGCAGTCGGCCATCTCGTACTATCGCGAATTCGTCGTGGTGACCGGCGGCGGGCCGGGCGTCATGGAGGCCGGCAATCGTGGCGCCGACGATGTTGGCGCGCCGTCGATCGGTCTCAACATCGTGCTGCCGCACGAGCAGGCGCCAAACGCCTACGTGACGCCGGAACTCTGCTTCAACTTCCACTATTTCGCGGTCCGCAAGATGCATTTCGTCATGCGTGCCAAGGCCGTTGCGGTGTTTCCAGGCGGCTTCGGCACGATGGACGAGTTCTTCGAAACGCTGACCCTGATCCAGACCGGCCGCATGGAACGCGTGCCGGTCATCCTGTTCGGCAAGGCTTTCTGGGCAAGGGCGATCGACCTCGATTTCCTCGCCGAGCAAGGCACGATCACGCCCGGCGACCAGGATATCATCGATTTCGTCGACACTGCCGACGAGGCCTGGGGGATCGTCAGCCGCTTCTATAAACTTTGACATGCAAGCAAGGACTTGAAGCGCGCCGGCTTGCCTCAAGCAGGGACTTCCACGATCGCCGTGAGAAAGCCGGCGAGGTCGTCGGTGACGAAGTCCACATCGTCCTCGCTGGCCGGGTCGCGTTCCCAGATTTCCGAGAAGGTCGGCTCGAAATTGCGCGGCACCACCAACACTGTGGTCATGCCCAGCGATTTCGGCACCGACAGGTTGCGGGCAAGATCTTCGAACATCACCGCATTTTGCCCGGTAACGGCGTGGAGTTCGGCAAATTTCTCATAGGATTGCCGCGCCGGCTTGGGGTTCAGTCCGGCTGCGACGATATCGAAAATATCATCGAAATGCTCGAGAATGCCCAACTGCCGCGCGGTGCGTTCGGCATGCCGGCGATCCCCGTTGGTGAAGATGAATTTACGGCCGGGAAGCTGGCGAATGGCGGTGCCGAGGACGGGATCTGGAACCAGCCAGGAATAATCGATGTCGTGCACTTTCTCGAGAAAATCGTCGGGGTCGATGCCGTGGCGCGTCATCAATCCGTTCAGTGTCGTGCCGTATTCGCGGTAGAGCTCCTTTTGCAGCTTGCGTGCTTCCTCGCGCGGCAGCGTCAGCAATTCTCCGACGTAGGCGGTCATCTTCACATCGATCTGCGAGAACAGATTCGAATGGTGCGGATAAAGCGTGTTGTCGAGATCGAACACCCAGTCGGTGACATGGGCAAAGCGGGCGGGGTCGGGAAGTGTGGTCATACGTCCTTATGGCACGAAACGATCTTTCTAACAGGAGGTTTATCCACAACCTATGCGCGCCCTGGGTAGTAAAAATGGCGCCATGATTAAAATCTTAAGCATCGCCGAAAGGTGACATTCAGCGCTTTGCTGGAACCAAGACGGACCAGTGGGAGCAAGCGATGAATCGCATATTTCTAAAGTCTGCCGCCATCGCTTTCGCCTCCGTCGCGGTCTCGCTTTTGCTGACGCTGATCGTCGTGCCGGCAATGGGGTTTCCGATCAATCGCACCATTTGGCTGACATCCACCGTGTGCCCGCTCGCGCTTGCCTGGAGCGTCGGCGCCTATACGTTCTGGCAGGGCGAAAGGTTGCAGACCGCGCATCGCGAGCTCGCCCGCGCCCATGCCCAACTCGCCGCCGCGCACAGGCGCTTGGCGGAAAAGGCGAGCCGCGACGACATGACCGGCATGCTCAACCGCGAAAGTTTCTTTGCCGCTCTCGACGGCTCCCGGCGCAAATCCGATCGCGGGGCATTGCTGATCGTCGATGCCGACCATTTCAAGACCATCAACGACAGCTACGGCCATCTGATCGGCGACGATGCGCTGCTCCTGATCGCAAACGCGATAGAGCGTGGCGTGCGCAGCGGCGACGTGCTTGGCCGCATCGGCGGCGAGGAATTCTGCGCCCTTCTGATTGGTGCCACCGAACACGAGGCCAGGCGCATCGCCGAGCGCATCCGCCGTGAAGTCGAGCGTATCCGTTTCCGGCCCGTCGACGAACGAACGGTTCCGCTGACAGTCAGTATTGGCGGCATCACCTGCGGCAGAGACGTCGCAGTGTCGGAGCTAATGCGCGCCGCCGACCAGCGGCTCTACGAGGCCAAGCATCGCGGCCGCAATCTGTCGATCATCGACCGCGATATTTCCGAAGCCGCCTGAGCTCGGCCCTAAGCCTTCTGCTGCATTCAACCGCGCCGCTGCCAGACGGTCAAAATCCGAAGATGGCGATGCGGAACAGCAGGGCGGCCGCCGCCAGCGCCACCAGAGCGATGCCAAGGCCAATGGGAGAGCCCCAGCCATACCACTCCATCGCCAGCTTGGCATATTTGAACTCCTCGGCCGGTGTGAGTAGGCCGCGCGTTGGGGTCTGATTCATGGTTCACTCCTTGCAGGCTGCGACAGGCCTTGCCTTGCGCCTGATGCAGCATATTACTATAATGGCCGTAATGTTAGACAGATTGATAGTTAGATGATCGAAATAAATTCGTCAAGCATGAATCGGGCCGACATGAAGACCGCCATCAGCCTTGCCATTATGGGCTGGCAGGACGCGACGCAGGCTTATGACGAGGCAGTGGGCGATAGGCTTGGGCTGAGTATGGCGGAACGCCATTGCTTGGCGCTGCTCTATGGCGGCCCGCGATCGGCTGGCGAGGTCGCGGCCGCAACAGGGTTGACGCCGGCCGCGGTCACCGCGCTGGTCGACCGGCTGGAGGCGCGCGGCCTGCTGACACGAGCGCGCAGCCTCGAGGACAGGCGCAAGGTGGTCATAGAGGCGACGGAACTCACGCGAGAACTATCGGCGCGCTATTATGGCGCGATCGCGCAGGAGGGAGAAAAGCTGATCGCCACATTCAGCGACACTGAACTCGCCACGATCCTGCGCTTCGTTAGGGCGTCGCTCGACCTTCAGCGCGACCAACTGGCCCGGCTGAAGGCCGAGGCTTTGGAAACAGCCGACAGCCTATAGGCTTGCCGGGTCGAGCGCCGGCTCGCCTTTGCGGCGCGCCACGATCGCCGCAAGATCGGCGGTCTCGAAAGCATCACGCAGGGCGTCGAACGACGGCAGCACGAAATAGGCACGCTGGAACTTGTCGATCTCGTAGCCGGTGCGCATTACGGTTTCCAGGTCGAAGGGGACATGGTGCGCCTCGCCGCCTTCGACCGCGAACTGAAGCTCCGTGAAGGATGACATCAGCCCGGCGCCGAAAGCCTTGAGCGGCTGGCCCGGCTCGCGTATCAGCCCGTATTCGACGGTGTACCAGTAAAGCCTGGTGATCATCTCGTCGCCGCCGAGCGCAATCACGCTATCGGCCTTTTTGCCATACATCTGCATGAAGTCGGCAAAGACCGGCTGCGTCAGGATCGGCACGTGACCGAAGAAATCGTGGAACATGTCGGGCTCGACAATGTAGTCGAGCTCCTTTTGGGTTCGCAGCCAGTTGGTGACCGGGAACCGGCGGTTGGCGAGGTGGTCGAAGAACGGCTGGGCGGGAATGAGCCCCGGCACGGCGACGATCTCCCAGCCGGTGAACTTGCGCAGCTTCTCGCTGACCGCACCGAAATCCGGGATCTTATCGAGAAGACCGAGTGCCGCGACGCCGTCGAGGTAGGAGTGGTGGGCGAGGTTCCTGGTCAGCTTCGTCTGCCGGTCGCACAGCGTACGCCACACCGCCTGTTCTTCGTCGCTATAATTGTAGCCCTGCGCCACGGTGAAATCGGCACGGCAGACCGAATAATCGCCGCGAAGGCCTCGCGCCGCACATTCGCGGGCATAGTCGGCAACGTTCATTGTCATGGCTTGCTCTCCCTGGAAATCATGATCAGCGGATTGCCGGAAATTCTAGCGGGATGGCGCGAGGCAAATCAGCTTTGATGGTGGCTCAAATGCGGGGTTGGAGGTAAAAGACTCCACGATCGAGCTTGGGAGAGTGAAAATGCCTCAGTTTGACGAATTCGAGATCAAGATGCTCGACATCCTGCAGCGCGACGGGCGCAAGCCGGTCTCCGAATTGGCGCAGGAGATTGGGCTGTCGACGACACCTTGCGCGCGGCGCTTCGAGGCCCTTCAGCAAGCGGGCATCATAAAGGGCTTTGCTGCGGTGCTCAGCCGCCGCGCCGTCGGGCTGATGGTCGAAGTGTTCATCCAGGTGCGCCTCGTAACCCACAGCGACGGCTCGCCCGAAACCTTTATCGCCGCCGTGCAGCGCATGGACGAGGTGTCGTCGTGCTGGACGATGACTGGAGACTACGATTTCCTGCTGCATGTCATGGTGCCGTCGGTCGACGAGCTCAATGCCTTCGTCATGCACCGGCTGATGCGGCTCGAAGGCGTGCGCGACGTCCACACTCAGCTTGTGCTGCAGAACATCAAGGGGCCAGGCCATGTCCCGCTTGCACATCTCAGACGATAGGCATTTCTGCGGAAAAGCTGCACACGAACTGCTGAATCGAGCCAATCTCCGGAGCTAGATCGCCGACTACGACATGCGGACCGCCATTGCATAAGGTCCGCCATGAAAATCGTCCTGATCAATCCGCCACATACAGCCATCGGCAGCCGTGTGCCGGACGACCATCTGCCGCCGCTCGGTTTGCTGGCACTGGGCGGTCCGCTGATCGACGCGGGACACGAGGTGCGGCTCGTCGATGCCGAATTCGGGCCGATGCCGCTTGCCACGCTGGTCCGGGACGCCTTGAGCGACCATCCCGACTGCATTCTGATCGGCCATTCCGGCTCGACCTCTGCACATCCGACAGCCCTGCTGATCGCCGGCATGGTCAAGCACATCGAGCCAGCGACAATCCTGATTTATGGCGGCGTGTTTCCGACCTATCACTGGCGCGACATACTGGCCGAAACGCATGCCTTCGACTTCATCGTGCGCGGCGAGGGCGAGGCGACAATCGTCGCGCTGGTCGAAGCGCTTGAGAAACGCAAACCGCTGTCGGACGTGGCGGGGATCGCTTTTCCTGACGATTTGCGCCGTCCTTTTGCCACCCGGCCGGCAAGGACGATCGCCAATTTCGACGATTACCGCATCGGCTGGGAACTGATCGACTTCAGTCGCTACAGCTATTGGGGCGGCAAGCGTGCGGTGGTCATGCAGTTCTCGCGAGGCTGCCCACATCTGTGCAATTATTGCGGCCAGCGCGGCTTCTGGACGCGATGGCGGCATCGCGACCCCGTGAAATTCACGCAAGAGATCGCCTGGCTGCACCGCGAGCATGGCGTCGAGCTGATCAACCTCGCCGACGAGAACCCGACATCCTCCAAAAAAGCCTGGCGTGCCTTTCTCGACGCGATGATCGCCGAGAATGTGCCGGTGCTGATCGTCGGCTCCACCCGCGCCGACGACATCGCACGCGACGCCGACAGCCTGCATCTCTATCGCCAGGCCGGCGTCATCCGCTGGCTGCTTGGCATGGAAAATACCGACGAGCAGACGCTTGCATTGATCCGCAAGGGCGGCAGCACCTCGTCCGACCGCGAGGCGATACGGCTGCTGCGCCTCAACGGTATCTTGTCGATGGCGACCTGGGTGGCCGGTTTCGAGGACGAAAGTTTGCGCGACCTCTGGCGCGGCTTCCGCCAGCTGATCGCTTATGACCCCGACCAGATCCAGGCGCTCTATGTAACGCCCCACCGCTGGACGCCGTTCTTCAGGATTGCCAGGGACCGCAAGGTGATCCAACTGGACGCCCGCCTGTGGGACTACAAGCACCAGGTGCTGCGGATGACGCGCCTCAAGCCGTGGATGTTGTTCTTCGCCGTCAAGCTGATCGAACTGGCCGTGCAGTCGCGGCCCAAGGCGCTGGCGCGCATCCTGTTCCACAAGGATCCGGAGCAACGGCATTCGATGCGCTGGTACACCAAAATGGGCCGCCGCGTCTGGTTCCGCGAAGTCTGGGGCTTTCTGGTCCGCGACCGCCGCCTGAAAAATGGCCCGACGCTCGCCGAATTCTGGGGCGCGCCGCAAGACGAGGAAGAAGAATCGATGGTTGTCGAACGCCTGTCGCGTCAGTCCGTGACCGCTATTTCGCCAAACGCTTGAGCCCCTCAGACACCCGGCCTCACGGCACGATCAGCGTGCCGGCGCCGTGTTCGGTGAACAGCTCGAGCAGCACCGCATGCGGCGTCTTGCCGTTAAGGATGACGACGCCTGCGACGCCGCGCTCGATTGCCTCGATGCAGGTCTCGACTTTGGGGATCATGCCGCCCGAGACCGTGCCGTCCTTGATCAGGGCCTTGGCCTCGGCCACGGTCAGCTCGTCGATCAGCTTCTTGTCCTTGTCGAGCACGCCGGGCACGTCGGTAAGGAACAGCAGGCGCGTCGCCTGGCAGGCGCCGGCGATGGCGCCGGCAAAAGTGTCGGCGTTGATGTTGTAGGTATGGCCGTCGCGGCCGGGCGCCACCGGCGCCAGCACCGGGATCATTTCGGACCGCGCCAGGAGGTCGAGCAATGTGCGGTCGACCTCGACAGGCTCACCAACGAAGCCCAGGTCGAGCACCCGTTCGATGTTGGAATCCGGATCGATCATGGTCTTGCGCGCCTTTTCGGCAAACACCATGTTGCCGTCCTTGCCGCACAGGCCGATCGCCCACTCGCCCTCGGCATTGATCAGCGCGACGATCTCCTTGTTGATCGACCCGGCCAGCACCATCTCGACAATCTCGACGGTCTTCTGGTCGGTGACGCGCAAGCCGCCCTCGAATTTGGATTCGATGCCCATCTTGCTGAGCATGGCGCCGATCTGCGGCCCGCCGCCATGCACGACGATCGGGTTGACGCCGGATTGTTTCAAAAGTGCGATGTCGCGGGCGAAAGCCTTGCCGAGCGCGATGTCGCCCATCGCGTGGCCGCCATATTTCACCACGACCGTCTTGTTCTCGTAGCGCTGCATATAGGGCAGCGCCCTTGAAAGCAGCGCGGCCTGCATTTCGGCGGTGGCGGCGACATCCGTCATCGGCGTGGTTCCCAGCTTGGCATGAACGGCGGCGTCTTAGCGGGAATTGGACGAGGGGGCAAACGGCTTTGCTGTCACGATCGATCAAATCACCGCCTATGCCGGCCGCTGCAGCGGCGCCCGTCGGCCCAACCAGCCCGAGATCCTTTCCATCTGCGCGGCGAACGACAAAAGCGTTTCCTCGTCGCCGGGGCGGCCGGCGGCCTGGACGCCGAGCGGCAGGCCGGCATCGGTGACGTAAACCGGAAGCGTGATCGACGGTTGCCCGCTGACGTTCTGGATCGCCGGCCAGTGGGTGAACCACAGGCTCTTGTCCATCAGCTGGCCGAATAGCGGCTTGAACTTCAGCAGGCCGGCGAGGCGCAGTCTGTCCAGAACATTCTCGATGAATTCGTCGGCGCCTTTCGGGTCCATGGTGCCGCAGGCGAGCGGCGGGTGCGCGATGACAGGCATCAGCACTGCATCATAATGCGCGGTTTCGGTGATAAGCCGGCGCGAGGTTGCGTGCAGCCGCTGCAGGCCGGCATAGATTTCGCCGGCCGAGAGAATTTCACCGAACCGGCTCATCACGCGCGTGGCGCGTTCGATGTCGCCTGAGATGGAGCGGCCGACGCGCAAGGCCTCGCCACGCATCGTGCCGGCCACCGCCGCAGCGACGGTTCTGGCGAAATCGGCGATGAAATCGCGATCGATATAGGGCAGGTCGATCTCCTCGACGCTGTGTCCGCCTTCGCGCGCCAGCCCGATCGCCGCATCCAGAGCTTTCAACGTCTCTTCCGATATCGGCAGGCCGAGCGGCGATTTTCGATAGAAGGCGAGCTTGAGCTTGCCCGGATCGCGCCCGGCGGCCGCAGTGAAACTGCCGTTCGGCGAGGGTGCCGCGTAGGGCGACAGCGGGTCGGGCCCGTGGGTCAGGTCGAGCAGCAGGGCCGTATCGCGCACCGAGCGGGCCAACGCATGGTCGACGACGAAGCCGTACCAGCTTTCGGTGACGAGCGGCGTCAAGGGTACGCGGCCGCGCGAGGTTTTCAGCCCGATCAGCCCGGTACAAGCCGCAGGCACCCTGATCGAGCCGCCGCCATCCGAGGCATGCGCCACCGGCACGACGCCGGCCGCGACCAGCGCAGCCGCACCGCCCGAGGAACCGCCGGTCGTGTGCGCGGTGTTCCATGGATTGCGGGTGACGCCGTAAGCCACCGACTCGGTCACCAGACTCAGCCCGTGTTCGGGTGCGGTGCTGGTGGCGATCGGGATCAGGCCGGCGGCCAGATAGCGTTCCGTCATCACCGAGCTGAAATCGGGGGTGAAAGCCGGGATGCGGCTGCCGCCATGCGTCGGCACGCCCTTCATGGCGATGCCGAGGTCCTTCAACGCAAAGGGCACTCCGGCAAGCGGCAGCTTGTGGTCGACGGTTTTCGCTCGCGCCCGCGCCGCCTCAAAAAGCGGTTCGGCGATGGCGTTGATCTCCGGCAGGGTGGCCTCGGCCCGGGCGATCGCCGCATCGACGAGATCTTGCGGTGTGATCTCTCCCTTGCGCACGAGTGCGGCCTGGCCGGTTGCGTCATGCTCCCACAGAACCCGCTCGATCGACATGGTCGCCCTCCCGCTCATTGCAAGCTAGCGGGCGGCGATTTCATTGGCAATCGACGCTGGCGCTGCCGGTGCGCAAGACCATTTCAGTCGTTGCAAATACATTGCAATCGCCTAATTTGGCGGCGGATGACGCCGCAGGACATCAGCAACCTGATTGTCCGGACTTCGATGAAGGACCGGGCTGCGTTCGATCTGCTCTACCGGCAGACCAGCGCGAAACTTTTCGGCGTCTGCCTTCGTGTATTGAAGGATCGGGGAGATGCAGAAGAGGCGCTTCAAGAGGTCTTCGTCAAGATATGGACGAAGGCGGACCGTTTCGCCGTTTCGGATCTGAGCCCGATCTCCTGGCTGGTGGCCATTGCGCGCAATCATGCGATCGATCGGATCAGAGCGCGGCGAGAGCCTGCCGCCTATATCGATGCCGCGCTCGACGTGGCCGATCCGGCGCCGGGGCCGGAGGCCATGGCCGTGGCGGGCGGTGAGTCCGAACGCATCTACCATTGTCTCAAGGAATTGGAGAAGGACCGGGCGGCGGCCGTCCGGGGCGCCTATCTGGATGGCAAAAGCTATGCCGAACTGGCGGAGCGCTATGGCGTACCGCTGAACACGATGCGGACCTGGCTGCGGCGCAGCCTGTTGAAACTGAGAGAATGCCTGGAAAGATGACGCTGGCTGACGACAACGGACCGGAACGTGGGGGCGACGACCTGTTCGCCGCCGAATACGTTCTTGGCGTTCTGGCCGCGGATGAACGCGAGATCGCGTCGCGCCGCATCGATGCGGACGCCGCCTTCGCGCGCCTTGTCGATGCCTGGGAGGCGCATCTTTCGCCGATGGCCGCCGCCTATCCGGAGACAGAGCCTCCGATCAGGGTCAAGGAAGCATTGGACCGCCGGCTGTTCGCTGCAGAGCCGCGCGCCGGCCTGTGGTCGAGCCTTGGCTTCTGGCGCGGTCTTGCCGCCGCCGCCATTGCGGCGCTGGCGATCTACATTGCCGTGCCTTACTTCCGCCCGTCCACCGAACCGCCGCAGGCGCGGCTTGTCGCCTCGCTGGCGGCCGAAGGCAGCGACGTCAAATATCTCGTCGTCTACGATGCCGCCCGTCACGAGGTCGGTCTTTCCCACGTTTCCGGCGAGCGGGCCGCCGGCAAGGACTTCGAGCTGTGGATGATCGAAGGCAAGAAGGCGCCGGTGTCGATGGGCGTCATCCCGGCCGGTGCGACCGCGCATTTGGCCATCCCGCCCGCCGTCCAGGAGAAATTGGCGCAAGGCGCCGTGCTTGCGGTCAGCGTTGAGCCTGCCGGCGGTTCACCGACCGGCCAGCCGACTGGACCGGTGGTCGCAGCGGGCGATCTGAAGAGCATCTGACCGCTTCTCATCTCCGGAAGCAGACCTGAAATCTATCTCCCGCGATTGAAACGCCTGCAAAGCTTGTTGGCGGCTGTCGATCCGCGCCGGGCAAATTGCAGCGACAAATATTTTTTGCGGAGAGGACGAAACTCCAGCATTTCTATCGCGTATCTCCTTGCGTTCCCAAATGAGGGGAACGATAACCCGAGGAGATTGAAATCATGCGTAAATTCGCCACCCTTTTGCTTGCCGGCACGGTCGCCATTTCCGCGCTCGCCACCATTGCCTATGCTCAAAATCCGATGGTCGGCGGCGCCGCCATGTATGCCCAGAAAAACATCGTCGAAAATGCTGTCAACTCGAAGGACCACACGACGCTGGTCGCTGCCGTCAAGGCAGGCGGCCTGGTCGATACGCTGCAAAGCGCTGGCCCCTTCACTGTGTTCGCGCCGACCAACGAGGCCTTTGCGGCACTTCCAGCCGGCACGGTGGAGACGCTGCTCAGGCCTGAAAACAAGGACAAGCTCGTCAAGATCCTGACTTGCCATGTCATCGGCGCCAAAGCGATGGCCGCCGACGTGGCCAAGATGGTGAAGAACGACGGCGGCACCCACAAGGTCAAGACAGTCGGTGGTTGCGAACTGTCGCTCAAGGCCGACGGCGGCAAGGTCACCGTGACCGACGAGAACGGCAACGTCGCCAATGTGACGATCGCCGATGTCGAGCAGTCCAACGGCGTCATCCACGTCGTCGACAAGGTTCTCCTGCCGAAGATGTAACAAACGCACGCTGCCGGCGAAGATATCACTAAGGGCCTCCCTGCGCACACGTCCGCGCCGTTCACGCAAGATGTGGATAGGCGCGGAGTCCCGCTTTGAGGACAGCGATCGTCACCGGCTTTTGATTTCCGTGTGGCGGTCGAATTTGGCACAAGCAATGACAGGAGGAATGGCCATGAACCGTCGCGAGCTTCTTTTGAGTGGTGCGGCAGCCATTGGCGTTGTCGCAGGCGCCACCGCGCTGCGCATGGGCGGAGCCCAGGATGCACGCGCGGCTGAGACTTTCGAGGTTACCAAGACCGAAGCCGAGTGGCGCGCCATCCTGTCCGACGCGGCCTTCAATGTGCTGCGCAAGGAGGGCACGGAATACCCGGGCACCAGTCCGCTGCTCAACGAGCACCGCAAAGGCATCTTCGCTTGCGCCGGCTGCGGCCTGCCGGTCTATTCGTCAGAGACCAAGTTCGATTCCGGCACAGGCTGGCCGAGCTTCTGGCAGGAAATCCCGAATTCCGTCGGCAAGACCGTGGACAGGTCTTTGGGCATGACCCGCACGGAGGTCCATTGTCGCCGCTGCGGCGGCCATCTCGGCCACGTATTCGACGACGGTCCGCCGCCGACCGGGTTGCGACACTGCATCAATGGCGTTGCCTTGACCTTCAAGCCGGCGACGGCGTGAGGACGGCTGCGACCCTGACTTTGTCGGAGCGCGAGAGGACTTCGTAATGGTTGATTTTGCGCATGACCCCGAAAATCGCTTTTCGGGGTCATGCGCGAGGGCGCCAGGCGGGGATCAAGCGCGCCTCAATGGCCTCCGCCACCGCCGCCCTGAGCGGCTGGCTTGCGGATCACCAGGGTGAAGAGCCCAAGCGTCGCGAACAAAACCGTCAGCATGAAGAATACGTCCATGAACGACAGCAGCGACGCCTGCTGCTGGACCATGCCTGACAGTTTGGAGATGGCCGCCTTGGAGGCGTCGAGCCCGGCGGTCTGCTCGAAGTTGAGCGTCATGTTCTGCAGCTTCTGCTGCGCAGCGGCACTTCCCCATTGCACGTGCTCGGAGAGCCTGGCGTAGTGGAAGGCATTGCGGTCGATCAGCACGGTGTTGATGACTGCCAGGCCGACGGCGCCGCCGAGATTGCGGGTCAGGTTGAACAGGCCAGACGCATTCTTCAGCCGCTCCGGCGGCAAGGTTCCGAGCGCAATGTTGTTGATCGGCACCATGCAAAGCATCATCGAGCAGCCGCGCAGGATCTGCGGGATCAGCAGTTCATAGAAATCCCAGTCGGCGGTGAGATGCGTCATCCACCAGGTCCCCGTGGCGAAGCCGAAGAAGCCGATCATCATCATGATGCGCGGGTCCATCTTGTTCGACAGGATGCCGGAGATCGGCGCAGTGAAGAACATGGCTAGGCCGCTGACGAACAGCGCCTCGCCGATCATCATCGAATCGTAGCCGCGGATCCGCCCCAGGAACACCGGATAAAGATAGGTCAGACCGTAGAGGCCGATGCCGACGACGAAGGAGAACAGCGAGCCGAAGGCAAAATTGATATTGCTGAAAGCCCTCAGATCGACAATCGGCTCCTCGGCGGTGAACACGCGCCAGAAGAACAGCACCGCGCCGAAGGTCATGATGACGGCGCAGATGAACACCGCCTGATCCTGCAGCCAGTCGTTGTTGGGACCTTCCTCCAGCACATATTCCATGCAGCCGAGGAAGGCGGCCATGCCGGCAAGCCCCCACCAGTCGAACTTGCTGAACAGCTTGAGATTGGGTTTGTCGAAGTCGATCAGCGACCAGGCGGCCGTCGTCACCAGAATGCCGGGCACGACGTTGACCAGGAACAGCCAGTGCCAGGACATGGCATGGCTGATATAGCCGCCGACGGTCGGGCCGATGGTTGGCGCCAGCGTCGCTACCAGGCCGATCATCGGCGAGACGATGGCGCGACGCGACGGCGGGAAGATGGTGAAGGCGGCTGCAAAGACGCTCGGGATCATGCCGCCCCCGATGAAGCCCTGCACGGCGCGGTAGACGATCATCTGGTCGATATTGGTTGCGGTCGCCGCCAGCGCGCTGGCCGCGGTGAAACCTGCCGCCGAGATTGTGAACAGCACCCGCGTCGACAGCATCCGGCTGAGGAAGCCCGACAGCGGGATCATCACCACCTCGGCAATCAGATACGCCGTCTGCACCCAAGGAATCTCGTCCGAACTGGCGCTCAGGCCCGCCTGGATCTCGGCCAGCGAGGCCGAGACGATCTGGATGTCCAGGATGGCCATGAACATGCCGAACACCATTGCCAGGAAGGCGATGACGCGGCGTGTCGAGATGTGGTCAACCGGCACCGGCACGGCTGGCGTCGGCGCCGATCCTGCAGTTAGGGTTGCGGTCGCCATGACCTTTGCTCCCGGTTCCGCTTTACTTCGATGCCGAAGGCGCCGTGCGGCTGTCGACGGCGACGACGACGCTCAGGCCGGCGCGCAGCTTGCCCGTCTTCAGCACATCCGCGGGCACGTCGATGCGAACCGGAACGCGCTGCACCACCTTGGTGAAATTGCCTGTGGCGTTCTCCGGCGGCAGCAGCGAGAACACTGCTCCCGAAGCCGGGGCCAGCGACGACACGGTACCCTCGATGTCCTGACCGTCGATCGCGTCGACCGACACTCTGACCTTTTCACCAGGCACCAGCCGGGCAAGCTGGGTCTCCTTGAAGTTAGCGACGATGTAGAGCTTGTCCATTGGCACGATGACGGCGAGCTTCTGTCCGGGGCTGATCAGGTCGCCCTGCTCGACCGAGCGGTTGCCGATCACGCCGTCATAGGGTGCGCGCAGCACGGTGAAGGACAGATCCCGCACCGCCCTGTCGTGGGCAAGCTGCAGCGAGGCCAGCGTGCTTGCCGATTCCGCCCGCTGCGCCTGGAGCACGCCGATATTGGCCTGAGCCGCCGCGATCTGCGCGTCGGCGCCGGCTAGTGCGGCATTGGCTTGCTCGACCGCCGTCTGGGCATCGTCCAACTGGGCCTGGGTGCCGACGCGGGTCTTGAGCAACTGGGCGGCACGAACCTGAGCTCGCTTCGCATTATCGGCCGCGGCCTGGTCGGCGGTCTTCTGCGCCTGCGCCTGCTTGAGCGAGGCGCGCGCCGCCTCGGTCTGGGCATCGATGCGGTCGAGCGTCTTGCTCAACGTGGCGATCTGCGCCTCGGCCTGGGCAACGGCTATCTTGTAGTCGCCGTCATCGACGATCAGCAGCGGGTCGCCGGCCTTCACCTGCTGGTTCTCGGTCACTTTGACCTGATCGACATAACCCGAGATTTTTGGCGAGATGAACGCCGTGTCGGCCTGGACATAGGCATCGTCGGTCGTGATCATGAAGCGCCCGTCGGTCCAGTAATCATAGCCATACCAGGCGCCGGCGCCCAGCAGGGCCAGGCCGATGATGGGCAGCAACATCGAGCGCATCGACCGCTTCTTCTTGGCGGGAGCCAGCGGGGTGACGTCGGCGGGCTTGAGAGGGGTTTCCGGCGCTTCGATCGCAGGCTGGACCTTGGCACTGGGGAAGGGGCGGACTTCGGCACTGGTGGGCGCGTTCGAGGACATGATATCTCTCTAAATTAACTGGCGCTGAATTTCGTCAGACTGAACCGTTCGGTTCGATCTCGACGTTGACTTAGCGCTTAAAGAGGCCCATATCAAGAGCAATCGAACCGGATGGTTCGAATTATTTTACGAGGTGTGACATTATGGCCGAAGCCCCCAAGGCCGCTTCTTTGCCTGATTCAGGCCCATTGCCCAGCGCCGGCAAGGACCAGTGCGATCTGCTGGACAGTCTGCCGCGCGGCCGCCCGGCCGCGGGGCAAGACCCGGTCAAGCGCAGCCAGATCATCGAGGGTGCGCGCCGTGTCTTCATCGACAAGGGCTTCGAAGCCGCGTCGATGAACGACATTACGCGCGAGGCCGGCGTGTCCAAGGGCACCATCTATGTCTACTTCGCCAACAAGGAAGAGCTGTTCGAAGCGCTGATCGAGGAAGAGCGCGGCACGATTTTCAAGAACATGTACGAAGTGCTCGACCAGATCGGCGACCTTCGCCAGACGCTGGTGAAGTTCGGCATCGTGCTGTCCATGAAGATCACTTCGGCGAGGGTCATCCTGGCGCAGCGGACGGTGATCGGCGCGTCGGAACGCATCCCGGAGCTTGGTGCCCGGTTCTACGAACGCGGCCCGAAGCGCGGCCATGACAGGGTCGTCGTTTTCCTCAACATGGCTATCGAACGCGGGCTGCTGAAGATCGACGACGTCGAGCTTGCCGCCTATCAGTTCACCGAGCTGTGCCTGGCCGGCCTTTTCCGCCAGTGCATTTTCGCCTATCGCACCAAGGCGCCAAGTGCGGCCGAGATCGAACACATCGTCAGGTCGGGCGTCGATGTGTTCCTGAAGGCCTACGGCACCGAACAGCTTGCAGAGCAGGAACGGGCCTCCAGCCCCGCCTGACAGGCTGCCAGGGTCGGTGGCCTATCCGCCATTGGCGGCGAGCACGATCGCCGCACGCAATTCCTCGAGGCCCTCGCTCTTTTCCGACGACGTGGCGAGCACGAAGGGAAATGCCGCCGGGCGTTTCTTGATCTTCTGGAGCGTTTCCTCGATCAGCCGCGGTACCCCCGCCGCTTTGATCTTGTCGGTCTTGGTCAGCACGATCTGATACGACACCGCCGCCTTGTCGAGCAGCGACAGCACCTCGTCGTCCTTGGCCTTGATGCCATGGCGGGCATCGATCAGCACGTAGACGCGCTTCAGCGTCACCCGGCCCTTCAGATAGTCGAACACGAGCTTCGTCCACTCGTCGACCTTTTCCTTCGGCGCCGTGGCGTAGCCATAGCCCGGCATGTCGACCAGGGCCATCGGCGGCAGATCGGCGCCTTCTCCCGAAAATCCGCCAGGCACGAAATAGTTGAGTTCTTGCGTGCGGCCCGGCGTGTTGGAGGTGCGCGCCAGCCCCTTCTGGTTGACCAGCGCGTTGATCAGCGACGATTTGCCGACATTGGAGCGGCCGGCAAAGGCGATCTCGGGTGGACCCTCCGGCGGCAGGAATTTCATCGCCGGCACGCCGCGGATGAAGATCCAGGCTCGCGTGAACAATTCGATGCCGATCGTGGTCTTGTTCAACGCGTTCAAACCGCTGCCTCCAGAAGAAAAATGTTGCTGCCACGAATGGCATCGAGATTGCGGCTGATCTTTTCCACCGGCCAGTGCCACCACGCCAGCGCCAGCAGCCGCCGGATGGTCCTGTCATCGAAGCGCATCTTCACCACTTTGGCCGGATTACCGGCGACAATCGCATAGGCTGGCACATCGTGCGTCACCACCGACTTTGCCGCGACGATAGCGCCGTCGCCGATTTTCACGCCCGGCAGCATCACCGCTTCCATGCCGATCCAGACGTCGTTGCCGACGATTGTGTCGCCACGCACCTCCTTCGACCATGTCGCCGGGTCGAAACCTTCCTCCCAGCCGTGACCAAAGATGTTGAACGGATAGGTCGAAAAGCCGGACATGGCGTGATTGGCGCCGTTCATGATGAAGCGCGCACCCTCGGCGATGGCGCAGAACTTGCCGATGACCAGCCTGTCGCCGATGAACGGATAATGATGCAGCACGCATTTTTCGGCGAATTTGTCGGGTCCGTCAGGGTCGTCATAATAGGTGAAGTCGCCGATCTCGATATTCGGCGCCGTCACCAGCGGTTTCAGAAAGCCGACGCGTGTGTGCAACGGGATCGGATGCTTGATCGATGGATTGGGTCCGGTCATATCGAGCTCCGTCGAGCAACTGCCAGGCAGGTCAAAATAGCGCGATCCGTCCGGCAGTACCAATCGCTTAATCCAGGCGGGCAGCTTGTGCAAAAAGCCCCGGACGAACCGGGGCTTTTTGGTCTCGCATCGTCGGAGCGCCGGCTATTCCGCCGGCGACGGTTTCTTGCGGAACAGCGCGACCAGATTGTCCCACAATTCGATCTTGGCGCCTTGCCGCTTCATGATCACGCCCTGCTGCAGGATCGACAGCGTGTTGTTCCAGGCCCAGTAGATGACGAGGCCGGCCGGAAAACCCGCCATCATGAAGGTGAAGATCACGGGCATCCACGTGAAGATCGCCGCCTGCGTCGGGTCCGGCGGCGTCGGGTTCATGCGCATCTGCAGGAACATCGTCACGCCCATGATCAGCGGCCAGACGCCGATCATCAGCATGTGCGGCAAGGTAACGGGGATCAGCCCGAACAGGTTGAAAATCGATGTCGGGTCCGGCGCCGCCAGATCCTGGATCCAGCCGAAGAACGGCGCGTGCCGCATTTCGATGGTGATGTAGAGCACCTTGTAGAGCGAGAAGAACACCGGGATCTGCAATGCCACCGGCCAGCAGCCGGCGAGCGGATTGATCTTCTCGGTCTTGTAGAGCTCCATCATCGCCTGCTGCTGCTTCATCTTGTCGTCCGCGTATTTCTCGCGGATCTCGAGCATCTTGGGCTGCACCTTCTTCATGTTCGCCATCGACGCATAGGACTTGTTGGCGAGCGGGAAGAACAGCGCCTTGACAATGACGGTGGTGGCGAGGATCGCCAGACCGAAATTGCCGAAGAATTTGTAAAGCGTGTCGATCAGCGAGAACATCGGCTGAGTTATGAACCAGAACCAGCCCCAATCGATCAGCTTTTCGAAAAGCCTTATCTTGCGATCTTTCTCGTAAGCATTGATCTTGTTGACTTCCTTTGCGCCGGCAAAGATCTCCGATTCAATGGTCTTGGATTCGCCGGACTGCAGCGCAATCGCGTCCGTGCGGAAGTCGGCTTGATAGCGATGACGGCCGTCCTCGTAATAAGCGAAGTTTGGCTGAAACTCCTGCGCCTCTGTCGGCACCAGCGTCGCCGCCCAGTATTTGTCGGTGATGCCCAGCCAACCGTCCTTGGACTTGCTCGGTGTGTACTGCTTGTTTTTCTCGAGATCGGCGTATTTGTGTTCCTGCAGGCCTTCGCTGCCAGTGACGCCGATCAGGCCTTCGTGCAACACATAGATGCTGGCGACCGCCGGCTTGTCGAAGCGGGTGATGCGGCCGTAATTGAACAGCGAGACAGGGCTGCTACCGGAATTCTGCACGGTGTCGGAAACGGTGAACATGTAGTCGTTGTCGACCGAGAATGAGCGTTTGAAAGTCAGGCCCTTGTCGTTGGTGAAGGTGAGCGTCACTGGTGTAGCCGGCGTTAGCGTCGGATTGCCGTCGACGTTCCAAACGGTCTTGGGTCCCGGCAGCGTTCCCACCTTGTCTTCGCCAACAAAGCCGATCTCGGCGAAATATCCGTTCGGCAGCGACTCAGGATTGAGCAGCGCGATCTTGGGTGAGTTTTTGTCGACCGTCTCCGTGTAGTGCTTGAGCTTGAGATCATCGAGACGCGCGCCGGTGAGGTTGATCGAGCCTTCGAGGCTCGGCGTGTCGATCTTGACGCGGCTGGTCGAGGCAATCGCCTGGTCGCGGCTGGCCGGCGTCACGGCGTCGCCGCCAGGCGCGCTCGGAATGGCGCCCGGCTGCACCGGTGTTTCGCTGGCGCCCGGGCTGGTGCCTTGGGCAGCCTTCTTCTGCTCCGCCACGCGCTGCTCTTCGATGCGGGCGGCTTCGCGCTGCATCTCGCTGCGCGGCATCACATAGAAATATTGCCAAAGCGCCAGGATCAGCACCGACAGTGCGATGGTGATGAAGAAGTTGCGGTTGTTTTCCATCGAAGCCCTTGGCCTATCGTGTTCCACGCAATCTGCGGGAGAGTTCGGCCTTCAACTGGCCGAACGGAGTGGTAAGCACGTCTTCGCGCCCGACGATGACATAATCATTGCCGGGCGCCATGTCATCCGCGGCATGCGTGCGCACGGCCTCTCTCAGCCGCCGCCGGATGCGGTTGCGAACGACGGCGTTGCCGACCTTCCTGGTGACGGTGTAGCCGACGCGCGGCGCCTCGCTGTCGCCGCGGCCCAGGACCTCGACGAGGAAAAGCCGCCCGCGGCGCTTTTCGCCGCGGCGGACAGCCAGGAATTCCGCGCGCTTCAGAAGCCGCTTGGGATGGGCACCCGTTGGCTTGCCGGTTGCGGGCAACGATCTTGTCTCTCGCTTGGTGCTCAGGCGCTGAGACGCTTGCGGCCGCGGTTGCGGCGGGCTGCGACGACGCCGCGGCCACCCTTGGTGGCCATGCGGGCACGGAAACCGTGCCTGCGTTTGCGGACGAGTTTGGACGGCTGGTAAGTACGCTTCATTTGTTTAAATACCGCGGGGTGCGGCCCTTCTTGATTCTGTCACTTTGTAACAGGAGCTTTGCCGGGCCGGTTTTGGCGCGATCGAAACCGCGCCGGGACGAATGGCCCGAGCGTGAGCGGGCTTATAGAAAGAAGGGTTTTGGAAGTCAATCCAGCGTGTCGGGCCGGCATTGTCGGACCGGCATCGAAGTCTTGCGGCCCTTTGTCCGGCTTCGGCCAAGGATGAATTTGGCAAAAAAGCCGCAATCGCCTAATCTCACCCGATCAAGCGATCGTGAAGACGAGCAGTCCCTAAGACAAGCAGCCGTGATGACAGGCAGCCGTGACGACGAGCATGAGTGAAGTCCCAGCAACCGACGAACGCATCGCCCAGGCGAAGGCGGCCACCCGCAGGGTGCCGCTGGCGCGCGGCCTGTCGACCAAGTTGCTGCTGCTCACCATCGTCTTCGTGCTCTTGGCCGAAATCCTCATCTTCGTGCCCTGGATCGCCAGCTACAGGCTGAGTTGGCTGAAGGAGAGGCTGAGCACCGCCGCCGCGGTTTCCATCGTCCTGGTGCAGGGCGAACCTGCCTCGCTGTCGCGTGCCGCCCAGAACGACGTACTGATGGCGATCGGCGCCAAGGCGATCGCCGTGCGCGACGGCGGCGTCTCGCGGCTTCTGGTCGTGGCCGAAATGCCGCCGCAGGTCGACGAGCATATCGATATCGCCAATGTCGGCATGATCAAGGGTATGACCGGCGCGCTGGACACGCTGTTTTTCGGCGGCAAGCGGATGCTGCGCGTTTTCGGGCCGGTCGGCGACAGCGACAAAGAATTCGAGCTGATCATGCCCGACCACCGCCTGCGCAATGCCATGCTGATCTATTCGCGCAACGTCGCCTTCGTCTCGCTGCTGATCTCGCTGTTCACCGCCATGCTGGTCTACGCCGCGATAGACCTGATCATGATCGGCCCGATCAGGACGATGACACGCTCGATGCTGTCCTTTTCCGAGGCGCCCGACGACCCCGGCCGCATCATTCACCCCGCCGCCCGGGCCGACGAGATCGGCGTCGCCGAACGCGAGCTGTCGCAGATGCAGGAGCGGCTGCAGAAGATGCTGACCGAGCAGAAGCACCTGGCCGATCTCGGCCTGGCCGTGTCGAAGATCAACCACGACATGCGCAACATCCTCGCCTCGGCGCAACTGATGTCGGACCGCCTGCGCCAGGTCAAGGACCCGACCGTGCAGGCCTTCGCACCAAAACTGCTGCGCGCGCTCGACCGTGCGGTGTCCTACTCGGAGGGCGTGCTGGCCTATGGCCGCACCCAGGAGCCGCCGCCGTCGCGCCGCAGGCTGCGGCTGCGCCAGCTGGTCGAGGACGTCCAGGGCCTGCTCGACATCGAATGCGGCATCGAATTCGTCAACGCCGTCGATCCGGTGCTCGAGGTCGACGCCGATTCCGACCAGCTGTTCCGCGTGCTCACCAATCTTAGCCGCAACGCCGTGCAGGCGATGGCGGCCGACACCGAGAGCGCCGTGGTGCGCCGCCTGACCATATCGGCCGAGCGCATCGGCAGCGTCAGCCGCATCGTCGTCACCGACACCGGCCCCGGCCTGCCGCCAAAGGCGCGAGAAAACCTGTTCGCGGCATTCCGCGGCTCGGCCCGCAGCGGCGGCACCGGCCTTGGCCTGGCGATCGCCCATGAATTGATCCGCGCCCATGGCGGCACGGTGGAGCTGGTCGAAAGCATCGGCGGCCGCACCACATTCGCGGTCACCATTCCCGACCAGCCGGTCCGGCTCGACCAGGCCCGCAACGGACTGCGCCGCCCGGCGTAACGAACCGTTTCGTTACGGACCGTTTCAATTCGCAAATGGTTGGTCCGAGGCTACGAGCCATCGGCTCGGCCGCCGTGCAACGGCGTCTTTCGTTACGGGCCGTTCCGATTGGCAAATGACTGATCCAAGACGACGACCTATCGGCTCGGCCGCCGCGTGACGCGATCTTGCCTTCGCCGGCCGGCGCATGACGGCAAAACATGACGGCAAAACTTTTGGCCAGGATCGGCTTGCTTTTCGCAAATTCAGTCGCTAGGGAACAGCTCACATTCGCGGCCGGTCGCCAGGATCGGATCGCGGGGCTATGCAAAGCATGGCCTGTTGCGCGCCCGTAGCTCAGCTGGATAGAGCACCAGACTACGAATCTGGGGGTCAGGAGTTCGAATCTCTTCGGGCGCGCCAATAAACTCATGCCTACCCCCGGGAACATAAGTAACAGAATCTACCACCGGTGGCCGGAAAGTCGCGAGGGCTGAGCGCCATCCATGCCAAAAAGGGGATCGTCAGCTAATGCTGCTCAGTCGGCCTGCTTAATCTCCGGGCCCGGTTCAGTCGGCGGGCCTGGCGTGCAATCCTGGCCAGTGCATTCCTGCACGGGATCTTTCGCCGGCGGGAGACAATTTTGGCCTTCACAATGAACGGGCGGCTGCGTTGTTGCGGCTTTATTGTTCTGCGGCACAGGCCGATCCTCAGCGCGAACGGCCGGCATTCCAACGTCGATCATGGCCGTGCACAAGAGCGCAATCCGAAGCAAATTCATTTTCGCCTCCGCAACTGACAGCGAGACGCAGATTATACCTTCGAACTGCGGCCAACATCCTGTCACCCGCGAACGGCGTTAACAGCGCGTTTCATTGCCGGTCGGAAGGGCGTACCGATTGAGATCGAGCGTCGTCCTCTTCCTGGCAAAATAGCGCCAGAAACGGGGCTTTCGGCCAGAGGTGACTGAAGCCAACCTTCCGATTTTCCTGTACACCTGTTCGAAGGGTTCGAGGTGCGTTAGGGCCTCGCATATTCGAGGTTTTCAGTTCTTTCACGGGGGAACGTACATGACGGCATTCAACAGCGTCCGCTTCCGGGTCAAGCCGGGTAGTGAAGACGAATTCGTCGAACTATTCAGCAGCGCTCCGCGCAATTTCGAGGGATTGCGAAAAATGGCTCTCATCAAATCGGGAGATGGCGCCTTCTTCTCGATTGGAGAGTGGGACACTTTTCAGCACATGGTCGATGCCAGGCACAAAATGCTGGGCAATCTTGATCGGTTCCGCCATACGTTGCAGCAGCTTGAGGGCGGATATACGGATGCTGTTTCCGGCGAGGCTGTCTTCGAAACGGACGGCAGGAGCAGCGGCAGGTCGGTATAGTTTCGCACTTCGAAAAGCTTATGCCGTGCGCCACTTCCCGGCTCTATTACCTAAACCGCACATTCCCCCTGGAAAGCTCTGCCACCGACCTGCATCCCATCAGCCGCATGTCGCGTTCGATCTCGGTTCGCATCAGGCCGAGCGCCCGTTCGACGCCGGCCTGTCCGGCGGCTGCCAGCGGGAAGAGATAGTAGCGCCCGACGCCGACGGCCTTGGCGCCCAACGACAGGGCCTTCAGCACATGCGTGCCGCGCTGGACGCCGCTGTCGATGATCACGTCTATCTTGTCGCCCACCGCGTCGGCAATCTCCGACAGTTGGTCGAAGGGGCTGCGCGAGCCGTCCAGCTGTCTGCCGCCATGATTTGACAGAACGATACCGGTGCAGCCGATGTCGACCGCCTTTCTGGCATCGGCGACGCTCATGATCCCCTTCAGGCAAAACTGGCCGTTCCAGAAGCGGACCATGTCTTCGACGTCCTTCCAATCCAGCGACGGCTCGAGGATCTCGGTGAAATAGCGGCTGATGGAAAGCGCTCCGCCGCCGAGATCGATATGGCCGTCCAACTGCGGCAGGCTGAACTTTTCGTGCGTCAAATAGTCGATAGCCCATCTCGGCTTGATCGCGAACTGCATCATGCCGCCGAGCGTAAGCCGAAAGGGGATGGAAAAGCCGGTCCGCAGGTCACGCTCGCGGTTTCCGCCGGTGACGCTGTCGACCGTCAGCATCATCACGTCGACGCCGGACGTCTTGGCGCGCTCCATCATGGCGCGGTTCAGGCCGCGATCCCTGTGGAAATAGAACTGATAGACCTGCGGCGTCCTGTGCTTGCGGACTTCCTCCAGGCTGACCGTGCCGAGCGACGAGACGCCGAACATCGTGCCGAACTTCTCCGCCGCCGCGGCGACGGCGCGCTCGCCGCTATGGTGAAACAGTCGCTGGAGAGCCGTCGGCGAACAATAGACCGGCATCGCCAGCTTCTGGCCCATGACGGTGACCGACATGTCGACCTGTCCGACGCCGGCAAGGACGTTGGGGACGAGATCGCAGTCCTCGAACGCCGCCGTGTTGCGCCGCAGCGTCGTCTCGTCGTCCGCGCCGCCATCGATATAATTGAAGATCGGACCTGGCAGGCGCTGTTTTGCCAGCCGGCGGAAGTCCTGAAAATTGTAGCAGCTTTGCAATCTCATGAAATCAATCGGGTATATGCCGGGCCCGATGTCAAGCCTGTGCCATTGTCGATCGCCGGCGCTCTCGCCTCAGCCCGCCAGAGCGCCAACCGACTCCCGCTCCACCAGCGGGCATTCGAGCTTGGTGATGGGATAGCGGCCACGACCGGGAGCAGCGGGGACTTCGAGCTGCTCGATCGCCCATTGTCCCATCGCCATATGCGGCAGGATCGACGTCGTCAGCGGCGGGAACAGATGCCGCGCGATCTCCTCGTCGTCATAACCGATCACCGAAATATCCCGGGGGATGTGCAGGCCGGCCTCCTTCAGCGCCTCGTAGCAGCCGATCGCGGTGCGGTCGTTCTGGCAGAAGATCGCGGTCGGCCGGTCCTTCAGCGCCAAGAGCTTGACGGTCGCGGCATAGCCGGCGCTCGCCGACCAGTCGCCTTCGACGACCAGCGCCGGGTCGAACGGAATGTCGGCCGTCGCCAGCGCCCGGCGGTAGCCCTTCAGCCGGTCCTGCGCCGCTTGCATCCAGGGCTCGCCGGTGATGGTGGCGATGCGCCGGTGGCCATGGCCGATCAAGTGGCGGGTGGAGCTCTGGCCGCCGGCGATCTCGCTCGGCACCACGGCGGGGAAGGCATAGTCGGCGGTGTAGCAGTTGAGCAGGATGACCGGAATGTCGAGGCCGTAGAGATAGTCCGGCGCGACGATCTCGCGGGTGAAAATGGTCATGTAGATCAGTGCCGAAATGCCCCGCTTGGTCAGTGCCGCGATGGCCCGGGGCTCCATCACCTCGTCGCCCATGGTCTGCGCCACCAACACTACATTGCCGGCGTTCCACGAGGCTTGCCGCGCCCCTTCAATGGCGACGACCGCCTCCGGGCTGGTCGCCAACTGGTCGACGGCGAAGCCGATCACGCCATCCAGCCCGTCGAATGCTGCAACCGGGGCTCGCAAGGCAGAAAACACGGGCGGCGAATAGCCCAGCGTTCGCGCCGTCTCGATCACCCGCTCTCGGGTTTGCTGCGACAGCCTGATGCCCGGCGTGTTGTTGAGCACGAACGAAACCGTCGCCTGCGAACAGCCTGCCGCCCTGGCGATGTCGGTCATGGTAACGCGGCCCTTGGGGTTTTTCCCCGACGGCTTGCGCCGCCTGGAGACATCGGGATCGCTGAGATCCGTCGGTTCGCTCATGGTTTCATGTTTCCCACCCCGGCCCGTCTAACCGGATCGCGTCGCGGGCGGCAAGCCGGTCCGACATGCCGCGTTTATAAACGGAAATCAAATTTATCATTATTATCAATCGAATCCCATCGCCCGCCATACGGCGGCGCAAACGACAATCTCGCCACAAAGCTTGATTTCTCGCGGATTTCTGCCGCTGCGCAAGCCATCGACGGTCCGCTCGATCCCCTGGCGCCTCTCTGCTCCACGCGGCGGCCAAGGCCTTGCCGCTCATGGCAAGCGACGTTCCAACCAAGAAACTAATACTGTTTACTAATAACTCGCAACGTTCTAAAGTCAATTTGTCATGCCCGGCATGGATCATGCTGGGCGCGGCAAATCGAGCGTGCGACGCGATGTCTGGCGGCTCTCGGGCCGGCGTAAATGCGTCGCGCAATCACGAAAATGTCAGACAAATCGGACTATTTACTAACCGCAAACGAGTGTCTAGAGTTTGCATCGTGGCTGGATTGGCGCCGTTCTTTCGCTGCCGGAACCCTTGAGGAGGAGGGGCGTCCAAGCCGCAATCCGCAAATTCACATCAGCGACACGACTGATTCAAATGGGAGGTTGAACATGAAATCTGTGATACGAAATACGTCCGTCGCCGCCGCGGCCCTGCTGCTCGGCCTGTCCGTCACGGCAATTGCGCGCGCCGACGACAAGCCGACGCTGGCCTTCGTCGTCAACGGCGCTTCCGATTTCTGGAAGGCGGCCGAAGCCGGCGTCAAGAAGGCTCAAGGCGAACTGCCCAACTATAGTCTGGAGCTCAAATATCCGGAACAGTCCTCGGTCGCCATACAGCAGCGCCTGATGGACGATCTGGTGACGGCCGGCGTGAAGGGGATCATGGTTTCGGCGGTGGACCCCAAGACGTCGACCGACGGGCTGAACAAGATCGCCTCGGAGACGGCATTGTTCACCACCGACAGCGACGCGCCGCAGACCAAGCGTGTCGCCTATATCGGCTCGTCCAATGTCGATGCCGGCAAGCAGGCGGCCGAGATCGCCAAGAAGGCAATGCCCGACGGCGGCAAGTGCCTCGGCTTCGTTGGCCTGCTCGGCGCCGACAATGCCAAGGAGCGCATCCAGGGCATGAAGGACGGCCTCGCGGGCACCAAGATCGAATTGGTCGACGTGCGTGGCGACGACATCGATCAGGCCCGCGCCAAGAAGAACGTCGAGGACGCGCTGGTCGCCAGCCCCGACGTCACCTGCATGGTCGGCTTCTACTCCTACAACACGCCGCGCATCTATGAAGCGCTGCGCGATGCCGGCAAGCTCGGCCAGATCACCGTCGTCGGCTTCGACGACGATCCGATCACGCTGGGCGGCGTCAAGGAAGGTACCGTCGCCGCCACCGTCGTGCAGCAACCCTTCGAATGGGCCTATCAGGGCATGAAGCTGATGGCTGCCTATCTCGAGGGCGACAAGTCGGGCGTTCCCGCCGATGGCCTGATCATCGTGCCGACCAAGATCATCGGCAAGGACGATGTCGACGCCTACGCCGCCAACCTCAAGGCGATGTCGGGAAATTGAGCGAATAAGTTGCGCCGGCTAAAGGGTTCGCCCTGAGCCGGCGATTCTATTGACGCGCCTCGCAAGGCCCGTCAGTCTGAGGCCAAAACGGCTCACCGGCTGCTGTCAGGCGTGATGAATTATTCCGACCCATCCATCGTTGCATCCACGGCCGCTCCGTTCCTGAGCCTCGACGGCGTGCGCAAGACTTATCCCGGCGTTGTCGCGCTGGACGGGTTCTCGATCGAGGTCAGGCCCGGCGAGGTCATCGGCCTGGTCGGCGAAAACGGCGCCGGCAAATCGACGCTGATGAAGATCCTCGGCGGCGTGACCCGGCCGGACACCGGCACCATCACCGTCGATGGCGTCGCCCATGACAGTCTGACCGTCGAAGCCAGCATCGGTTCGGGCATCGCCTTCGTCCACCAGGAACTCAACCTGTTCGAGAACCTCGACGTCGCCGCCAATATTTTCTTCGGCCGCGAACCGCTGCGCGCCGGCCCGTTCAGGCTGGTCGACCGCGCCAGGCTGCGAGCGCTGGCGGCGCCGCTGCTCAAACGCGTGGGCGCCAATTTCTCGGCCGATACGCCGGTGTCGGCGCTGTCGCTGGCCCAGCAGCAAATGGTCGAGATCGCCAAGGCGCTGTCGATCGAGGCGCGGCTGGTCATCCTCGACGAACCGACATCGAGCCTGCCGATCGCAGAAACCGACAAGCTGCTCGGTGTCATCAAGGCGCTGAAGGCAGACGGCATCAGCGTCATTTTCATCTCGCACCGCCTGCACGAGGTCGAGCGCGTCGCCGACCGCGTCGTCGTGCTCAGGGACGGCATGCTCGCCGGAACCTTGCCGAAGAGCGCCATCAATCACGACCAGATGGTCAAGCTGATGATCGGCCGCATGCTGAAGGAGAGGGAGAAGGCCGCAGAATCGGCGCGCCCGCCGGGCTCTGTCGCGCTGTCGGTCAAGGCCATTCGCACCGCTGCCTATCCCGACCGGCCCGTCGACCTCGATGTCAGGCATGGCGAGATCCTCGGCCTCGCCGGTCTCGTCGGCTCCGGTCGGACGGAGCTGGCGCGCGTCCTGTTTGGCATCGACAAGAGCTTTGGCGGCTCGTTCCAGCTTGACGGAAAAGATCTGGTTCTTGGTTCGGCCGCGGACGCAGTGGCCAACGGTATTTTCCTCGTCCCCGAGGATCGCAAGCTGACCGGCATCCTGCTCGACCTGTCGATTGCCCAGAACATCTCGCTGCCCAATCTGCCGGCGCATTCGCGGCGCTCGCTGGTCTCGGCCGGCGCGGAATCCGCCACCGCCGAGAAGCAGAAGACCAATCTCGGCATCAGGGCGCCCTCCGTCCAGACGCGCACCGGCACGCTGTCGGGCGGCAACCAGCAAAAGGTCGTGCTGGCCAAATGGCTGGCGATGAAGCCGAAGGTGATGATCCTCGACGAGCCGACCCGCGGCATCGACATCGGCGCCAAGGCCGAGATCTACGGGCTAATGCGGGCGCTGGCCGATGCCGGCGTCGCCGTGCTGATGATCTCCAGCGACATGGAGGAGGTGATCGGCGTTTCCGACCGCATTGCCGTCATGCATGAAGGCCAGATCTCCGGCATTCTCGACAAGGACCGGTTCAGCCAGGAAAACGTGCTGCTGCTGGCGGTCGGCAAGCAGCCGAAGTAGTTCGCAGGCACTGGGAGAAGACGATGAGCAAGAAAGATCTCGGCCTGCTGATCCTGATCCTGGTGGTCGGCGCGGTGGTGGCGATCATCAACCCACGCTTCCTGCTGCCGATCAATCTCGCCAACACCTCGAACCTGATCGGGTTGTTCGGCATCCTGTCGATTGGCCAAGCCTTCGTCATCATCACCGGTGGCATCGAATTGTCGGTCGGCTCGGTGGTTGCGCTGCTCGGCGTGCTGTTCATCGACTTCATCGCCACGCGCGGCATGGCCTGGCCGGTCGCCCTGCCGCTGATCCTGGTGCTCGGCGGCATCATCGGGCTGGCGCATGGCTGGCTGATCACCCGGCTCAAATTGCAGCCTTTCGTGGTGACTTTGTGCGGCCTGTTGATCTATCGCGGCGTGGCGCGATTCTACACCGCCGACGGCACCGCCGGCTTTGCCTTCGGACAGAACTTCCCGGAACTCGAGTTCCTGACGGCGGGGCGGTCCTGGGGCGTGCCGAACAGCTTCATCGCGCTGATCGTCATCGCCGTCGTCATGTGGGTGGTGCTGCACCGGTCGGTGTTCGGGCGCTATCTCTATGCCATCGGCAAGAACGAGGAAGCGGCAAAATATTCCGGCATCCGCACCGGCCGTATCGTCATGGCCGCCTATGTCATCTGCGGCGTGCTGACGGCGCTGTCGGCTATCTATTTCGCCATGTACACACGCTCGATCTCGCCGGCGAGCCACGGCCAGTTCTACGAGCTCTATGCCATCGCGGCCGCGGTGCTCGGCGGCTTCTCGCTGCGTGGCGGCGAAGGCTCGCTGATCGGCGTCCTGCTCGGCACGGTGCTGCTGCAGGAGCTGCAGAACCTCGTCAACCTGCTCGGCATCCCGTCCTCGCTCAACTTCGCCGTCATGGGCGGGGTGATCCTCATCGGCGTGCTGGTCGACCAGCAATGGGGCGTGTTCAGGGCGCGGCGGCGGATGCTGGAAGCCACACGCAAGGGCGTGGCGGGTGCTGCCGCTGAGTGACGCAAAAATAGCTGGATGAAATACGCCGACTGCCATGGCAGGTGGCGTGAAAGAGTCAACCGGAGCTTCGCGACAGCAGTTCAGGTCGGTCTCTATTTGGAACGAAAACCCGTATCTGAGCGTTTATTTAAGCTTTGCTACGCGGAGGCGTTCCATGCCCACGAATCCAGTTAGTACCGCCAAAGTAGGAACTCACCCCCTCCACCCGATGCTGATACCTTTTCCTGTCGCGTTTCTTGTCGGTGCGTTTGTCACCGACCTGGTTTTCTGGGGGACTGCCGATGCCTTCTGGGCACGGGCATCGATGTGGCTGATCGGGGCAGCCATAGTAATGGCCCTTCTCGCTGCGACAGCTGGTTTTATCGACTTCCTCAACGAGCCGCGCATTCGCGCCTTGTCCGACGCCTGGTACCACATGCTGGGCAACTTGACCGCGGTCGTTGTGGCACTGATCAATTTCTACCTTCGCTATGCGCAAGGCGCCGAAGCCGCGGTCCGCCCATGGGGTGCGCTCTTGTCGTTCATAGTGGTCTGCATACTGCTGTTCACCGGCTGGAAGGGCTGGGAGATGGTGTATCGGCACCACGTTGCAGTTCTGGATACACCAGCGGATGCGCCAGCGAAGCCTTCGACAACCACTGCCACGGATACTCGTCACGCTGGTCGGGACCGGCACGCCGCATGAGGCCATAATCCCGAAAAGTGGATACCGGTTTCCAAAAAGATATCGGTTAGACAAGTAGCGCCCATACCGAATGCATCGGATGGGCGCTACTTTAGATAAGGCCCGACATGTCGGAGAAGGCCATGGCCTTGCGCAGCACCTCGGCGAAGCGCTCGCCGGCGGCTTCACGAGGGCCGCTATTGTCGATCGAGGTGACACCCGGTCCGGACAGCGCCACATTGGCACTGCGCGCCAGCCGTGCCAGCACTTCGCCGCGCGATTCGCGACCGCGCAATGCCAGCCGCTCGGCCAGGATATCCGGTGTAGCCGTGATCTCGACGACAGCCAGATTGGCGTAGCGCTCCCGCAGCGCCGGGATGATCGCGCGCGAGACGTTGGCGATCGCGACACGGCCGTTTGAGACCGACCAATCGACTTCGGCCGGGATGCCATAGCGCAGGCCATGCGCCTCCCAGGAAATCGCGAAGGCGCCATCCGCTTCGGCCTCGACGAAGGCAACGTCGGCGAGCGTGTCGTGATCCTCGGTGGCCGCATCGCTCGGCCGGGTGATCACCCGGCGCACGAACTCCAGCCGGCTCTCGTCGGCAAACACGGCGCGCGCATAGCCGATCACCGTGTCCTTGCCGGCACCGCTCGGCCCGACGACGGCGACGAAGACACCGTCGCGGATCGGAAATCCCGCAGCGGACAATTCACGCTCGACCGATGCCGATACCATCATGCGACTCGGCGTCCCTGCCGCCAGACCGTGCGGACGACCGGGACATGGTCGTCGACGCGCACGCGAACCAGATCGGCGCGCCGGCCGGGCTCGATGACACCGCGATCGCTGAGGCCGACCGCCTCGGCCGGGTTCTTCGAGACCATCGCCACCGCCTGTGGCAAGGAAATGCCCTCGACCACGTCGCCGAGGAAGAAGGCTGACTGGATCAGACTGAAGGGAATGTAGTCCGACGACAGGATATCGAGCAGGCCATCGCCGGCCAGCGTGCGGGCCGAGACATTGCCCGAATGCGACGCGCCGCGCATGACGTTCGGCGCGCCCATCAATACGCCGAGCCCTGCCTCTTTTGAAGCCCGCGCCGCCTCCTCAGTGGTCGGGAACTCGGCGACGCGCACACCTTGCTCGATCGCTTCGTCGACATGGCCGACGGTTGCGTCGTCATGGCTGGCGAGCACGATGCCGCGCTCTTGGCAGGCAGCGGCGATGAAGCTGCGGTTCGGGCTCGAATTCCTCGCCGATTCCGCCATCCGCTTTTCGCAGAATTTCTGGAAATCGTGATCGGTCAGCTTCAGCTTGCGCTGGTAGTAATAGGCGTAGGTTTCCAAATTGACGAACTGGCGCTGTCCGGGCGCATGGTCCATCAGCGACGCCAGCCTGACCCGCTCGTCGCCGTCGAAATTGGCGAAGGCCGTGAGGCAGTCCGGCGCCGAAACCTCGCAACGCAGATGGAGGAAATGGTCGGCCCTGAGCCGGTCCTGCTGCACGCTGTCCTCGATCGCGTCGGCCAGCTTGCGTATGTCGGCGGCCGTCAGGTCGGCATCCTCGTCCATGCCGACACGCAAGGCGTCGAGCACGGTGGTGATGCCGGCGGTCGCCACCTGGGCGTCATGCGCGAGCACAGCTGCGATCGGGTTCCAGCGCACTTTCGGCCGCGGCGCGTAATGGCCTTCGAGATGGTCGGTGTGGAGCTCGACCAGGCCAGGGATGATGAAGTCGCCGCCCATGTCCTCGCCGCTGCGGCCAGCGCCGGGATCGATGGCGGCGATCACCCCATCGCGCAGCACGATCGACCCTTCGACGATCTGGTCGGCCAGCACAATACGGGCATTGTCAAGAACGGTCTCGGCAGTCATTTCAGGCAGTCCTTGCAGCATTTTGCAGCCAATTGAAAATGAATTGGCTTCGCACCATGCGGTTAAAGCAAATAGTCATTTAGGCAGTTCTTCTGGCCGGGCGGCGCCCGAGCGCGTGATGCGACAGCACCATGAACGGCGCACCCGGTTCAGTTTCCACAAACAGCGTCAGCGCGTCCACCGCCACCGGCCGTTGCAGCACGTCCGCAAACAGGCTGTCGATTGCTAGGCGAAGACGAGGGCTTTCCTGTGACGACACCCGGCCGGACAGCGTCATATGGAAGCGAAACGTCTCGAAGACATAGGGATAGCCCCACTGGCACAGATTGCGGAACTCGTCGGGCTTCAGCGAATCGGGGCTGCGCCGTTCGATCTCGGCTTCCGTCAACGGCGCGCGGAAGCGGTCGAAGTCGCGCACCACGTCGTCGGCGAAGCGGTTGAGCGCCGGCGGCGGTACTTCCGGCAACAGCGCGAAGAAGCCGTCGATCTGGCTGACGACGAGGCGCGGGATCGTAACCACCGGCGTCGCCTCGGCAAAATCGTCGAGTGCTGCACGAAGCGACGTTTCCGTCTCGTTGGAGGCCAGTCTGAAGGGCGCCTTCAGTGTCGCATGAAAGCCATAGCGGCGCGCCGAGGCGGTATGGAAGGCAACTTCTGCCGCCGACAACTCGCCCGCAGCCTCGACCGGCTTTGTGGCGGCACCGAATGGGTCGCGGCCGAGCCAGTTGGCGGCGATCCGTGCCAGCGGTTCGTCTTGTCGGGGGGTGAAATAGATCGCGTAGCGCATCGAAAGTCCTCGTCAGCCCCGCTGCCCATAGGCGATTTGCATGACGAAATGACGAAGCTGGTGATTGCTTCTGATAACAAAGTTGTCCAGGCGGGTCATTAGCCGACGATTTTTTCGCCTTGGACCAGCGGATGAAGGCGAAGCGAAAAACCTGTTAGGCCTTCATCAGCCATTCGTGCTCGGGCGCGTTGTGGAATTTCCACGTCCGCTTCGGTCCGGCCATGACGTTGAGATAATAGAGATCATAGCCGTGGCAGGCTGCGCAGGGGTGATAACCCTTGGGGACCAGCACGACGTCGCCATCCTCGATCGCCATCGCCTCGTCGAGCGAACGAGCACCGTTCTCGTCGGCATCGGTGTAGACGCGCTGGAAAGCAAAGCCCTGTGGCGGGTTGAGACGGTGGTAATAGGTCTCCTCGAGATAGGATTCAGCCGGCAGATTGTCCTGGTCGTGCTTGTGCGGCGGATAGCTCGATGTGTGGCCGCCGGGTGTGATGACCTCCACCACCAGCAAGGAATCGGCCGGCTTGCCCTCCGGCAGGATGTTGGTGACATAGCGCGTGTTGGTGCCTTTGCCGCGAACCTCCTGGCCGAGATCGTCGGGCCCGATGACACGGACCGGCAGACCGCCGCCCAGTCCTGGCGCCGAACAGACGGCAAGTTCGAGATCGGTATCGGCGCTCACCGACCACTCCGACCCCTGCGGCACATAGACCGACCACGGCTTGCCCTCGAACGGCGACATGCGTTCGCCGAGCAAGCCGAGATCCTTGCCGCCGGCCTTGGCCTTGCCCTTGCCGGTGACGAACACCAGGCAGACCTCACGATCCGCGGTTTGCCCGGAAGCGCTCTCGCCGGGCCTGAGCCGATGCAGATCGAAGCCGACATAGGTCCAGCCGGCGCTTTGCGGCGTCACATGGGCGATGCGGCCGTGGCCCTTATTGGCTTTGACGAGCAGCTTCGACATGGTCATTCCTTCGGTTTGGCGTCTGCCGATGGCTTGTCCTCGTCAGCCGGCTTGTAGAGATAGAAGAATTGCCAGACGGCATAGCCGGCGAAGCCGAGCGCGATCACGCCCCAGAACGGTGTGCCCGTAGCGAATTCGATCACCGACCAGACCAGGCAGACCGCGACAACGGCAACGCGCCGCCACAGCGGCCGGAAAAACGGGTGCTCGGAGTCTTTCATCGGATCAACACCTTTCCTCGCGAGCCTCAAGCATTGGGAAAGCCCTGTGTCTCCACCGTATAGCCGGCCGCCGTCATAGCCCGCATCAATTCCTTGTAGCCGACCTGCGCCATCTTGAGCGGCGGGTTCTTCTTCGGATCCTGCTCGGCCTCGACCACGAACCAGCCTTCATAGCCATGGTCGGCGAGCCTCTGGACGATGGCGCCAAAATCCAGCGAGCCATCTCCCGGCACGGTGAAGGCGCCAAGTGCCACCGCGTCGAGGAACGATTGCTTCTCGCGATCCAGTCCCGCGATCACCTCCATGCGCACATCTTTCACATGCACATGGTTGATGCGCGGGTGGTGGTTATCAATAGCGCGCAGCACATCGCCGCCGGCAAAGGCCAGGTGACCCGCGTCGAGCAGCAATGGAATGCCTTCTCCCGAATAGCGCATGAAGGCATCTAGCTCTGGCTCGGTCTCAACTACTGCCGCCATATGATGATGGTAGGAGAGCCGCATGCCTTGCTCTGCACACCATTCGCCGAACTGCGTGAGCCGCCGGGCGTAGGCTTTCATTTCCTCGTCCGAAAGCCTGGGCTTGCTGGCGAGCGGCTTCGAGCGGTCGCCCTGGATGGAGCGGCCGACTTCACCATAGACGATGCAGGGCGCGTTCACCGCCTTGAACAGGTCGATCATCGGCTGGATACGATCCTTGTTCTTCGCCATGTCTTCGTCGACCAGCGTCCCCGAGAACCAGCCGCCGCAAAGCGTCACGTCGGCCTCTTTCAGGATCGGCAGCATGATTTGCGGATCGTTGGGAAAGCGGCGGCCCATTTCCATTCCGGTAAAGCCAGCCGAGCGCGACTGGCGCAGGCACTCCTCCAGCGACACATCATCGCTGAGTTCGGCAAGATCGTCGTTCCACCATGCAATGGGGGACATGCCCAGTTTGGCTTTCAAGTCGTCACTCCAGTTTCAGACATTCGAGGCGCGTTCGCGGATGGCTAAAGAAACCCGCCCGCTCAGCGCTTCCTCATATTTCTTGCGCGCCGCATTCACTTGCGGCCGTGCCGAGACTTCCGGCACTGCGACATCCCACCAGCTTCCACCGGCCTCGGTCGAAACCAGCGGGTCGGTGTCGATGACCAGCACGGTCGTTCGCGTGTTCTTCTTCGCTTGCGCCAGCGCCGTTTCCAGCCCGGCGATCGATGGCACTTTTTCGGCAATCGCACCCATGCTCGCAGCATGCGCGGCGAAGTCGATCTCGGGCAAGGTTTCGTGACGGGCGTCCTTCAGCAGATTGTTGAAGTTGGCGCCGCCGGTCGCCATCTGCAACCGGTTGATGCAGCCATAGCCGCGGTTGTCGAGCAGCACGATGGTCAGCTTGAGGCCGAGCATCACCGAGGTCGCGATCTCGGAATTGAGCATCAGGTAAGAGCCGTCGCCGATCATCACCACGACCTCTTCGTCCGGCTTGGCCATCTTGACGCCAAGCCCGCCGGCGATTTCGTAGCCCATTGTCGAGAAGCCGTATTCTGCGTGATAGGAGCCGGGCGCGCCCGCCTGCCATAGCTTGTGCAATTCGCCGGGCAAGCCGCCGGCGGCATGAAGCAGTACCACGCCGGAGCCCATGGCGCGCTGTACTGCGCCGATCACTTGCGCGTCGGACGGATAGGCGGCATTGGTCGACGCCGTCACCTTGTCGGCATCCGCTTGCCAGTTCTTCTTGCCCGTGATCGCATTGTCGGTCCAGCCTGAAGGGGCTTTCCAGCCTTTCAGCGCCGCAGCGAGTTCGGCGAGCCCTTCCGCCGCATCGGCGACCAGCGGCAGCGCCTGGTGCTTTCCGGCGTCAAAAGGCTGCACGTTGAGCCCGATGATGGTCCTGCCGGCATGCTTGAACAATGCCCCGGAGCCGGTGGTGAAATCCTGCAGTCTGGTGCCGACGGCAAGCACGACGTCGGCCTCTTCGGCCAGCCTGTTGGCCGCCGAAGTGCCGGTAACGCCGACCGCGCCCATGTTCAACGGATGATCGTCCGGGAGCGAGGATTTGCCGCCTTGCGTCTCGCAAACCGGAATGCCCCAGCATTCCGCGCACCCGGCCAGTTCTTCCCACGCCTGCGAATAGAGTACGCCGCCGCCGGCGATGATCAGCGGCTTCTTCGCGCTCTTCAGCGCCGCGACGGCGGCCGCCAGTTCCCGGCGATCCGGACGGATCATGCGCGGGATCCAGACCCGTTCGGCAAAGAAGCTCTCCGGATAATCATAAGCCTCTGCCTGCACATCCTGGCACAGCGCCAGCGTCACCGGGCCGCATTCGGCGGGATCGGTCAGCACCTGCATGGCGCGGTTGAGCGCCGGCATGATCTGCTCCGGCCGCGTGATGCGGTCGAAATAGCGCGACACCGGGCGGAGGCAGTCATTGACCGTCGCCGTGCCGTCGGAAAAATCCTCGGCCTGCTGCAGGACGGGATCGGGAATGCGGTTGGCGAAGACGTCGCCGGGCAGAAACAGGACAGGCAACCTGTTTACATGCGCAAGTGCCGCAGCGGTCACCATGTTGAGCGCGCCGGGGCCGATCGAACTGGTCGCCGCCATGAAGCGACGGCGGAAATTGGCCTTGGCGTAGGCGATCGCCGCATGCGCCATTGCCTGCTCGTTATGGGCACGGAAGGTCGGCAGTTCGTCGCGAACCTGGTAGAGCGCCTCGCCGACGCCGGCGACATTGCCGTGGCCGAAGATCGCCCAGACGCCGCCGAAGATCGGCATTTTCTTCCCGTCCATCTCGGTCATCTGTCGAGCAAGAAAGCGGGTCAGCGCCTGCGCCATCGTCAGGCGGATTGTCTTGGTCATGTCGATTCCTCCGCAGTCCTTATGCCGCGCCTTCTTATGCTGCTTTGCGGCCGCGCGCCGCAAGCCATGCCTCGGTCAGTCTCTCGAAGCGAGATGCCATGTCGGCAACCGCTTCATCGTCTGACATCTTGCCGGCAAGCCATTGTTCGGCCGCGTTGATGAAGATGGTGCGGCCGACGGCAAAGCCCTTGACGATAGACGCCTTGGCGGTGGCAGCAAAGGCCGCTTCCAATTCGTCCTGCGGCGCTTCCAGGCCAAGCAGCACAATCCCGCGGCACCACGGATCGTTCTTCAGGATCACCGCCTCGATCTTTGCCCATGCGCCGGCCGATGCCTGCGGTTCGAGCTTCCACCAATCGGGCTTGATGCCGAGTGCGTAGAGTTCCTCGAGCGCGCGCGGGATGGTCATGTCGTCGAGCCTGCCGTGCTTGCCGGCGATGATCTCGACCAGAAGTTCTCTGCCCACTTTCCGCGCGGCCTCGAACAAAGCGCGCAGTTTCTGCTGCTGTTCGCTCTTCAGCGCCGCCGGATCGTCGGGATGATAGAAGCACAGGCACTTGATGCAGTGGTCGACCGGCCATTCGGTCAGTTGCGAACCTATGTCTTGCGAGAACTCGAAGCGAAGCGGCCGCGAACCCGGCAACTCGACCGGCCGGCCGAGCCAGGCGAAGGAATGGTGGGCGAATTCGAACATCGCCTCGCGTCCGTATTTTTCGTCGAGCAGCATGCCGTAGCCGGCGCGGCCAGCCGCGACCTTGGCCGCAGCCTTGACCGTCAGCACCTTGAAAGCTGGGATTCGCGACGGATCGGCGCCGGCTTTTGCCGCGACATCCTCCAGCTGGACGCGGTGGTCGCAGGCGAACGCCATCAGCGAGGGGATGTCGCGCCGGCGCGTGGTCGCCCAATGGATGTGATTGATCGCCTCGTCCTTGCGCAGCGCCAGATGCTTGCTGCCGTTTTTCAGGAAGAACTGCAATTCCTCGAAAGTCGGGTATTCCGGTGCGCAGAGCAGCCGCGACACGGCAAAGGCGCCGCAGGCATTGGCCCAGGTCGCCGCCGTCGCCAGGCCTTCCTCGCCGAGCCAGCCGCGCAGGAAGCCCGACATGAAGGCGTCGCCGGCGCCGAGCACATTGTAGACCTCGATTGGAAATCCCTTGCCGACGATACCGTCCTCGAGGTCGTCGCTGATCGGCCCGTCATAGACGATGCAGCCCATGGCGCCGCGTTTCAGCACGATGGTTGCCGCCGACAGCGAGCGGATGGTTTTCAGCGCGCTCAGGCAATCGTCTGCGCCCGAGGCGATCATGATTTCCTCTTCGGTGCCGACGATGAGATCGCAATCGGGCAGCACCGTCTTCAACTGCGCCGAGACGCGGTCGGATTTCACATAGCGCTCGAAGCCTTCGGCGTGGCCGGCGAGACCCCAGAGGTTGGGGCGGTAGTCGATGTCGAACACCACCTTGCCGCCCTTGGCTTTCATGACACGGATCGCCTTGCGCTGGGCGGCGTCGCTGTTGGGCCGTGAAAAATGCGTGCCGGTGACGACGACCGCGCGTGCCGAAGCGATAAACGCCTCATCGATATCGTCTTTCGAAAGCGCCATGTCAGCGCAATCGCTGCGATAGAAGATCATCGGCGAGACGCCTTCATCCTCGACCGACAGCAGCACCAGGGCGGTCAGCCGCTCCGGATCGGTCTTGAGGCCTTGGACCGAAACGCCCTCGCGGGTCAGCTGCTCGCGGATGAAGCGGCCCATCTGCTCATTGCCGACGCGGGTGAGCAGCGCCGAGCGCAGGCCGAGCCTGGCAGTACCGACCGCGATATTGGCCGGACAGCCGCCGACCGACTTGGCAAAGGAAGTAATGTCCTCGAGGCGCGAGCCGATCTGCTGACCATAGAGATCGACGGAAGCGCGGCCGATGGTGATGATGTCGAGCGGCGCATGTCTCGCTTCCACGGCTTCGCCCATTCGAACCTCCCATCGGCTTGTTGTATTGGGTAACACGCGCGAGCGGCAGCGTGGCGCCGGCAATATGAAATAATAATTCCAATCCATAGTCAATATGGAACGAGCATTCCCAAGGCTGAAAAGTGCTGTGCAAGGCTCGCGCGTTCAGAAACTTTGAAGTCAGACGAACGTCAAGTGTCTACCACTGAAACCAGCTGATTTACCAAGGAAGCGGGCCATCATCGTTGAAGTACCCGGCGGTCGGGCCATCGGCGTCCAGGGTCGCCAGGTGAATGACGATCTCGGCCGCCTGCTGCACCGTGCGGTGACCTTTATACCCGTTGAGATCGGTGGCAGTGTAGCCGGGCGCCGCGGCGTTGACCTTGATGCCTTGGGGCGCGAGCTCCCTGGCGAACGCCACCGTGATGGCATTCAAGGCTGTCTTGGAGCTGCCGTAGCCCATCATGTTAACGGCGTGGTTCGTAGTGGCGGGATCGAGCGCCCGGCCGATGGACCCGGTGGAGCTGCTCACCATCACGATCCGGGCAGCAGGTGCTGCTAGCAGCAGCGGCAGGAATGCCTGGGTCACGCGGATCGGGCCGAAGACATTGACGTCGCAGGTGGCCTGGATGTCGGCGATCCGCTGCTGGCTCGGCGGCAGGTCGTAATTGATGGCGACGCCGGCGTTGTTCACCAGCACGTCGAGGCAGGGGCTGGCCTGCCTGAATGCCTCGGCTGCCGCCTTCACACTGTCATCCCGCGTGACGTCCAGCTCAAGCCACTCCACGTCGAGGCCTTCGGCGCGCAATGCCTGCGCCGCCGCCATGCCGCGTTCGGCGCTCCTGGCGCCGAGCCAGACCTTGAAGCCCATGGTCGCCAGTCGCCGGGCGATTTCACGGCCTATACCCTTGTTGGCGCCGGTCACCAGCGCGCTTTTCGATGTTCTCATAATCGGTGTCTCCATTTTTCTTGTGGAAGACCCACAAATGGTGCGAGGCAGCGGGCGTTGCGCGCCGGAAATTCTCCGGCTCTTGCCTAATCCTCTCACGCTGTTGCGCCGCCGGTGCGAATGCGCGATGCTGGCGCAATGAGCGAAGCGCTGCAGGAGTTGATCGAGATCGCCAGCCGCCATGCGCGCGGGCGACGAACAAGAACGGCGGTTCCCCGCGTTTCGATAGGCCGCAGCGAAGTCGCCACGGCGACAATGCCAGGGGTGTGGGGGGCGGGGATCTTATTCGTACTGCAGGGCGCGAAGACGGTTCTGATCGGCGACCGGGCTCTTCGTTACAATCCGGCCAGCTATTTCATCTATACTGTCGAGACGCCCACCATCAGCCAGATAATCGAAGCGAGCGCGGCGCGTCCTTACCTGGCCATTGGCTTGACCCTTGACCTGCAGGCCGTCGCCGCGCTCCTCGTCGAGCACGCGCCGGCCCTCAGTGGCGACAGTTTCTCCACCTCTCCCGCTGATGACGATCTGCTCGACGCGTTGCGTCGAATGATGCGGCTGCTTGACCGGCCAGCGGAGATTCCCGTGCTCGCGACCATGATCGAGCGAGAGATGCTGTTTCGGCTCCTGCAAGGCCCCCAAGGCGGAAAGCTTCGTGAACTTGCGCGCGCCGATGGCCATCTGTCCCGGATTGGCCGGCGATCGCCTGGATCCGTTCGCATCCCCATCAGCCGGTCCGGGTCGGCGATCTGGCCGAGATTGCCCGTATGAGCAGCGCTGCGTTTTATCGTCACTTCAAGGCGGCGACGGCCATGAGCCCAATCCAGTATCAAAAGCAAATCCGCTTGCTGGAAGCCCGCCATCTGCTGATTGCCCAGCCGGGCAACGTCGCACGTGTCGCCTTCGCCGTCGGCTATGAGAGTGCTTCCCAGTTCAGCCGGGAGTATGCCCGCCAGTTCGGGTCGCCGCCTGCCCGCGACGCAGCGCGGCTTTCGGCAGAAGGCGAAACCGCAATAGAGGTGATCTAAGGCTTGCGCTTCTTGCCAGTATCGCGCCGCTTCTCGCCGACCGCGACGGTCAGCGCCATAGCCAAAGCCATCGTCGCCGACAGCGAGCGGAAGCCGGCGAAATCGGCCTCGGCGACCTCGAACCAGACCCTGGCGAATTGGGCGAGTGGCGAAAAGGAGCTGTCGGTAATCGCCACGATCGGCACGCCTTGCTCCGAAATGACGCGCGCCTCCTCGATGGTGGCCGGGGCATAGGGCGAAAAGCTGATGGCGATCACGGCGTCCCTTGGAGAGGCAAAGCCGATCATCTCTGCATTGAGGCCGGCGGCCGATTCGATCAGCTGGTTGCGGATCTTGAGCTTGCCCAATGCATAGGCGATATAGGAGGCGACCGGGTAGGAGCGCCGCTTGGCCAGCACGTAAATGGTTTCGGCCTTGGCCAACACAGTGATCGCATCTTCGAAATGGTCTTCATTCAGCGTGCGCGAAATGTCGTTGAGCGAGGTACTGGCTGCGGCAACAAAACCGTCGAAAATCGCGCGGTGGCCGGCGCCTTCCTCGGCCTTGGCGCGCAATGCCGCCAGCCTTTCATCATAGGATGAGTTGCGCTCGCGCAGGCGCTCGCGAAACACCAACTGCAGGCTGGTGAAACCATCAAAACCAAGCTGCTGGGCAAAGCGGATCAGGGTCGAAGGCTGGACACCGGCGGAAGCGGCAATGCTGGCAGCGGTGCCGAAGGCGATATCGTCTGGGTTGTCGAGCGCATAGGCGGCGATCTGGGCGATACGTTTCGGCAGGCTGTGGCGCCGCTCCAGGATCGTCGCCCGCAGCGTCTCGAAATCGCGCGGCACCCGTTCGTCCATCGTCGCTCCGCCCAGGCTCATCGTCTGGTTCCCTCTGTGCCCCATCATAGCGGGCCTGTGCAAGAACACCATAAAAAATGAGACAAGCGTTCCATCTGCAGACAAAATGGACTAATTCATCCACACAAATTTTGCACACAGGGAGGCAAGCGGATGGTCGGGGTAGGTCTTATCGGCACGGGTTTCATGGGCAAGTGCCACGCCATTGCCTGGAACGCGGTCGGCACCGTCTTTCCCGAAGTGGCCAAGCCAAGGCTGGTCCATCTGGGCGAGGTCAACGAGGATCTTGCCAAACGCCGTGCCAGCGAATTCGGCTTCGCCAAGGCCTCCGGCGATTGGCGCGCTGTCGTCGACGACCCGGAAGTCGATGTCATCTCGCTGACCACGCCGAACCAGTTCCACCCGGAAATGGCCATCGCCATCCTCGAAGCCGGCAAGCATCTGTGGTGTGAAAAACCGATGGCGCCGAGCTTCGCCGAGGCGCAAGCAATGGCTGCGGCGGCCCAAAAGTCCGGCAAGGTGGCCGCGCTCGGCTATAACTATATTCAGAACCCAGCGATCCGCCATATCGGCGCGCTGCTCGACGAGAAGATCATCGGCGAGGTCAACCATCTGCGTATCGAGATGGACGAGGACTTCATGGCCGATCCGGAGGCGCTGTTCTTCTGGAAGCACGAGGCGGCGTCCGGCTACGGCGCGCTCGACGATTTCGCCGTGCACCCGCTGTCGCTCATCGCCGTACTGTTCGGCCGCGTTGCCCGCGTCATGTGCGACATGGCCAAACCCTATGCCGACCGCCGCGTCGCCTCGGGCGGGCGCCGCGCGGTCGAGACCTACGACATCGCCAGCATCCTGATGCATCTCGAAAACGGCATCGCCGGCACGCTGCTGGTCAACCGTTCGGCTTGGGGCCGCAAAGGCCGGATCGCCATCCAGATTTTTGGCTCGAAGGGCTCGATCCTGTACGACCAGGAGCGGATGAATGAGTTCCAACTCTATCTGACGGCCGACCGGCCGACCGAGCAAGGCTACCGCACCATCCTGGTGGCGCCGCATCATAAGCCTTATGACGCCTTCCTGCCGGCGCCCGGTCACGGCCTTGGCTTTAATGATCTCAAGATCATCGAATGCCGGGAGCTGTTGACGCGGCTTGCCGGCAAGCCGGCGCGGATCATCGATTTCGACGAAGGCCTGGAGATCGAGCGCACGGTGCACGCGATGGCGCGCTCGTTCGCGGAACAGCGCTGGATGGAGGTGCGGTAGTAAGCCCCTTCTCCCCTTGTGGGAGAAGGTGGCCGAGCGAAGCTCGGTCGGATGAGGGGTGTTGGACGGATCGCTACAGCAAAGAAATAAGCGCTTCAAATCCCTCAAATTTTCACGCCGAGATCCTTCCGGCACCCCTCATCCGGCTCGGCGCTGCGCGCCGATCCACCTTCTCCCACAAGGGGAGAAGGGACAGGGCCGGCATTGGCTGCCTCAGGCGGCTCCCGGGCGATCGGCGATCATGGCACGTCTCGCCGACCGGCGCCGCTCGACGGCGTCGGCAAGGCCGTAAAGCACCGTCTCGGTGGTTGCCCAGTCGATGCAGCCATCGGTGATGCTCTGGCCATAGACGAGCGGCTTGCCGGGCACGACGTCCTGCCGGCCGGCGACGAGGTTGCTCTCGATCATGATGCCGACGATGCGCTCGTCGCCCGCCGCGATCTGGCCCGCCATGTCAGCCGCCACCAGCGGCTGGTTTTCCGGCTTCTTGCTGCTGTTGGCGTGGCTGACATCGATCATCAGCCGCGGCGCCACGCCGATCCGGCCGAGCTCAGCGCAGGCAGCAGCAATGCTTGCCGCGTCATAATTCGGCACAATACCGCCGCGCAGGATGACGTGGCAGTCCTCGTTGCCGGTGGTCGTCGCGATGGCGCTGCGCCCGCCCTTTGTCACCGCCATGAAATGATGCGGCTGGGCGGCGGACTTCACCGCTTCGGCGGCAATCCGCAGATTGCCGTCGGTGCCGTTCTTGAAGCCGACCGGGCAGGACAGGCCTGACGCCAGCTCGCGATGGATCTGGCTCTCTGTCGTGCGTGCGCCGATCGCGCCCCAGGCGACGAGGTCGGCAATATATTGCGGGGTGGCCATGTCGAGGAATTCGGTGGCCGCCGGAAGGCCGAGATTGTTGACGGCGGAGAGCACGTTGCGGGCCATCCGCAACCCCTTGTCGATGTTGAAGCTGCCGTCGAGGTCGGGATCGTTGATCAGGCCCTTCCAGCCGACCGTCGTGCGCGGTTTCTCGAAATAAACCCGCATCACGATCTCCAGCCGGTCCGACAGGCTTTCACGCAGCGATGCCAAACGGCTGGCATAGTCTACGGCGGCGGCCGGGTCGTGGATCGAACAGGGGCCGACGACGACCACCAGCCGATCGTCGGTGCCGGTCAGCACGGCGTGGATCGCGTTGCGTGACGCGGCAACGGTCCGCGTCGCCGTCAGCGTGCGCGGTATCTCCCGCATCACCTCGTCCGGCGTGCTCAATTCCCTTATTTCTTTGACCCGAAGATCGTCTGTGGTCGTCAACACGGCTTATGCTCCTGTTTGGGAGACCTGCCGGCTGAAACAAAAAAGCCGCCAGGTCTGGCGGCTGTTCGGATATTGTTGCTGCAATCTTCAGATCGAGCGCAATCCTCCCGCCGCCAGCGAGCTCATAAAGTACCAATATGTGGCGGTCAGGTTGATCATGAGGGCTGATATAGTCGATGCGGAGGCGCTTGTCACGTGCCTGGTGAGGAGGAGGTCTACTCCAGCCCATTCGCGATTGGCTGAAGCCCCCCGAACTTCGTCATCCCAGGGCGAAGCAGGAGCGGAGCTCCGTCGCGGAGACCCTGGGATCCATGCCGTTGCCTTGGCCAAGGAGTGCTGCGGAACTAAATTCTGCATTGTAGCGACGCCTAGATGTCACGGCATGGATCCTCGGGTCTGCGCCGCGTCGCTGCGCTCCTTGCTCCGCCCGTGGATAACGAAGTGATGGGCGGCGTTCCGCTAGACTTGCCGGCGTTATTCCGGTGACGCCCCGGCGATGCTCTGATCGTAGTCGACCAGCGACCCGGTCATGACGCCGGACTGCGGGCTGATCATATAGCTGATCAACCGGGCAAGCTGCGCCGGTTTCACCAATTGGCCCATCGGCTGCGCGGCTTCGGCCTTCTCCAACCAGTCCTCCGGCGCGTCGTGCCATTTCTTCTGCACGATCGCCTCGCCCTCGGTGTCCATCCAGCCGGGCAGCACCGCATTGCAGCGGATGCGATTGCCGCGATAGGCATTGGCGACATTCTTGGTGAGTGTCGCCAGCGCTCCCTTGCTCGACGAATAGGGCGCCAGGAACGACTGGCCGCAATGCGCCGACATCGACAGCACGTTGACGATCGAGCCCGGTACCTGGCGCGCCAGCAAATGCGCCACCACGCCCTGCATCAGGAAAAACGGGCCGCGCACATTGGTCTGGAATATCTGGTCGAACAGATCCTCGGAGGTCTCGACCAGCGAGCCGCGAGCCGAGGTGGCAGCGGCGTTGACCAGCGCGTTGACGGTACCAAAATGGCCAATCGCCGTTTCGACCGCACGCTTGCAGTCGGCCACTTTTGAGACGTCGGCGCTGATGAAGATGGCATCGACGCCTGCCCCCTTGAGGATGGCGACAGCCTTGTCGCCCTTCTCCTGCGAGCGGCCGATCAGCGCCAGCGCCCGGCAGCCCTCATCGGCCAGCGCTTCGGCGACGGCAAAGCCGATGCCTTGTGCGCCGCCGGTAACGATGGCGCGTGTTTCGGAATTGCGACCGGCTGAACCGTTCATCGCCTTGCTCCTGTGCTTGATAGTCAGATTGTTTTGTCGAGGCGGACGGTCTTGCCTTCCTTGGCCGATTTCAGCGCCGCATCCGCCAGCCTGAGCGCCACCAGCCCGTCCTTGCCGCTCGGCGCCGCCTTCTTGCCTGACGTCGCTGCCGCAATGAAGGCAGCGATCTCGTTAGCATAGGCGTCGAGATAACGGGTCATGAAGAAATCGTGCAGCGGCGGCCGCGTATAGCCTTTCTCATTGGCCAGTTCGATCGACACCGGCCGCTGGTTCTCGGCCGCAATCATGCCTTTCGAGCCATGCACCTCGATGCGCTGGTCGTAGCCGTAGGTGGCGCGGCGTGAGTTGGAGATAACGCATTGCTTGCCGGAGGCAGTTTCGAGGATGACGCTGACGCTGTCGAAGTCGCCGGCCTCGCCGATCTTCTTGTCGACCAGCACCGAAGCATGCGCGCTGACCGCCACCGGCTCCTCGCCGAGCAGGAAGCGCGCCATGTCGAAATCATGAATGGTCATGTCGCGGAAGATGCCGCCCGAGCGGCCGATATAGTCGAGCGGCGGCGGGCCGGGATCGCGCGAGGTGATTGTCACCATTTCGACAGTGCCGATGGCGCCGTCGTCGATCGCCTTGCGCACGGCGGCAAAATGCGGATCGAAGCGGCGGTTGAAGCCGACCATCAGGGTGGCGCCGGCCTTGTCGACGACAGCCAGGCAACGTTCCACCCGGGCTGCGTCGAGGTCGATCGGCTTTTCGCAGAAAATCGCTTTACCCGCTTTGGCGAAGCGTTCGATCAGATCGGCATGGGTATCGGTCGGCGTGCAGATGACGACCGCATCGATATCGCCGGCCTTCTCGATGGCATCGATGCTGCGCACTTCGGCGCCATAGGCAGAGGCCAGATCGGTCGCCGCCTTCTCGAAGGCGTCGGCAACTGCGACCAGCCTGGCCTCAGGATTGGAACCAACGGCGCGAGCATGAACCTTGCCGATACGGCCGGCACCGAGAAGAGCAAAGCGAAGAGGCATGAAGAATTTTCCTTTGAGGATGGTTCGGAAGGGAGGGCGTGTCAGCGCCTGTGGCTCGGCGTTGGCCGTTACGCCGCAAGTTCCGCCTGCCCGGTCTTGGCGCCGGTGATGTAGGAGACGATATCGTTGCCGTCGGTGTCCTGCTTGCGCAAATTGGCGACGATGCGGCCGCGCCGGAAAACGACGATGCGGTCGACCAGGTCGAACACCTGGCGCATGTTGTGAGAGATCAGGATCAGCGGTTCGCCATTCTCCTTCAGCGTGCGGATGATGTTTTCGACCTGCATCGTCTCCTGCACGCCGAGTGCCGCCGTCGGCTCATCCATGATGATGAGCTTGGAAGCAAAGGTCGCGGTTCTGGCAATTGCTACGCACTGGCGCTGGCCGCCCGACATGTGGCGGATAGTATTGGAAAGATTGGGGATCTTGACCGCTGTCCGGACCAAGGCTGCCTCGGTCGCCTTGCGCATGAACTTGCGATCGAGGATCGAGAAGGGCCCGAGATTGAAAAGCACCCGCTCGCGGCCGAGGAACAGGTTCGACGGCACGTCGAGGTCGTCGGCGAGCGCCAGGTTCTGGAACACCGTCTCGATGCCCGCCTCGCGGGCTTCGATGGGGCCGGCAAAATTCACTTCCTTGCCGTCGAACCACATCCTGCCGCTGGTGCGCTGCTCGACGCCGGTGATCTGGCGTACGAAGGTCGATTTGCCAGCGCCGTTGTCGCCCATGATGGCGACATGCTCGCCCTTGCGCAGCTCGAAGTTGGCACCCTCCAGCGCATGGACGCCGCCATAATACTTGGTCAGGTTTTCGGTCTTCAGGACGATGTCTGACATGATCAAGCCCTCATCGCCCGCAGGCGTTGGCGCCACTGGTCGAGTACGACTGCGCCGACGATGATCACGCCTTTGACCATCTCCTGGTAATAGGCGTCGAGGCGCAGAAAGGTGAAGCCGGAGATGATGACGCCGAAGATCAGCGAGCCGATCACTGTCCCGATAATCGAACCGCGGCCGCCCGACAGCGAGACGCCGCCGATAACCGCCATGGCGATCGCGTCGAGCTCGTACATTACACCCATGCCGGCCTGGGCGGTGAGATTCTTGGAGCTCAGCACCACGGCGGCGAGCGCGGCGAGGACGCCGGCAATGACGTAGACGAGGATCTTGTGGTTGGCGATGTTGATGCCGGACATGCGCGCGGCGTCCTCATTGGAGCCGATTGCATAGCAGTGCTTGCCATATTTCGTGTAACTCAGGATCAGCTGGAACAGCACTGCGAGCGATATGAAAATGATGACCGGCATCAGCCCCTTGCCAATGGCGGCGAAACTCTCGGTCGGAAACGAGATCGGCTGCCCCTTTGACCACCATTTGGCGATGCCGCGCGCGGTGACCATCATGCCGAGCGTGGCGATGAACGGCGGGATGCGCGTGTAGGCGATCAAAGCGCCGTTGACCAGGCCGGCCAGCAGGCCGCAGCCGATCGCGACCAGCACGGGCACGATCACCGGCAGGTCGGTCCAGCCCTGCGCGATGAACATCGCCTTCGGGTTCGGGTTGCCATTGACGGTCGCCACCTGGGCGAAGCTCATGGCTATCATCGCCGTGGCGCCGACGATCGAACCTGAGGACAGGTCGATGCCGCCGGTAATGATCACCTGCGTCACGCCGATGGCAATGATGCCGACTATCGACACCTGCAGGATGATGATCTGCAGGCGCGCTTCGTTGAAGATCGCATCGATATTGTCGCGGGTGTTGAACAGGAAGCTGTCGCCCAGGAAAACCCGGCCGATCAGCTCGAAAGCGCCGACCAGGATGACGAGCGCCAGGAAGACGTTGAATTCGGCCGGCCATGCGCGCCGCTTCGCATCATAGCTGAGCCCGCCGACGCCGTGAGATGTCTGTGCCAATCGTGCTTCCTCCGTCAGCCACGGTCTCCACTCGGCGCTGTTCAGGCCGAGAGGGAAAAAGCGGAGCGGCGCTGTCTTACCTTGGCGCGCCGCTCCGTATCGGACAGGTCCGCCTCAGTTCTTCTTCAGGAACTTGTCGATATTTGCCGGCGTGACCAGCTGGAACGGGATGTAGACCTTGTGCTCGACCTTCTCGCCCTTCGCCAGCTTGAGCGCTGCGTCAAGCGCGCCGGCACCCTGGCCGGCCGCGTCCTGGAACACCGTCGCATCGAGGTCGCCCGCCTGCATCGCGGCAAGCGCATCCTGGGTAGCGTCGACCCCGCCGACGACAACCGACTTCATGTCGATGTTGGCGGCCTTCATCGCCTGGATGGCGCCGATGGCGCTTTCGTCATTATTGGCGATGACGCCGTCGAACGGCTTGCCGGTCGACAGCCAGTTGGTCATCAGGTTCTGCGCTTCTTCGCGCTTCCAGTTCGACGTCTGCTTGTCGATGATCTTGATGAAGCTGCACTCCGGCGTGGCGATCACGTCGTCAATGTCCTTGGTGCGCTGCACCGCTGCCTGGTTCGACAGCTCGCCCATGATCACATAGACGTTGGCTTCAGTCTTGCCGGCCTCCTTGAACAGGCGGCAGACCTCCTTGGTCTCGAGCGTGCCGGAATCGGCTTCGTTCGAGGCGACGAAGGCCTGGTTTTCGGGCAGCGTGTCGACGTTGACCGGCTCGCGATTGACATAGACCAGTGGAATCTTGGCAGCGGCGGCTGCGTCCGACATCGCCTGAGTCGCCGAGGTGTCGACCGGGTTGACGATGATGGCGTCGACGCCTGAGGCGGCGAAGTTCTTGATCTGGTCGAGTTGCTTGGCGACGTCGTTCTGCGCATCCTCCACCTGCAGCTCGACGCCGTCCATGCCCTTGGCCTGTTCAATCATGCCGTTGCGCAGCACTGTGAGAAAATTGTCGTCGAACAACGCCATCGACACGCCGATCTTGGCAGCAAAGGCGGACGAACTCATCAGCGCCGCGAACGCGACGCCCAAAAGCAGTTTTTTCATTTTATTTCTCCTCCACATTGGTGTCCGGCTGCACCGATCTACCCGGAATCCCCGATCTCGCAGGGAATTCTCTCCCGATTGCCGTTTTTAGTTCCGGAGGCATTTGCCTGAAACAGATCTTCCGGAACGAAAGAACCAAAATTCTCAGTTGGTGAAATATTTATTCCATTTCGCTTGGGCGTCAAGCGAGATTTCGCCATGAGGAATGGATTTTCGGCATTTCGAGCGCTTTTAGACGGACGCTAACGCAAGCCAGGCCTGAAAGCGTTCTGATAGATTACATCATGTCTGCCGCCGATGACCGCGACGTCAGATGTTTTCCGGCAGATAAATGTCGAAGGGCAGAAAGGTCTGGCCCGGCGCATTCGCAGCGCCGGTCTCGATGGCATGCGCCATCAGCCCGACAAGCTCGCGGCAAAGCGCCGCCAGTGGCGTCGAGATCACCATGGTCAGGAAATTATCTGCCAGCGCCGCGCGGGAGTCGGGCGTGATCTCGTTGCAGACGACCGCCGGCATCTCAGCCGGCTTTGCCTCCCTCAGCGCCGAGATCGCGCCTTCCATGCCGCCACCGGCGACATAGCAACCGGCGAGATCAGGGTGGCGGGCCAGAAGCTCGATCATTGCATCATGCGTGATCTGGTTCGCTTCCAGATTGACCAACGTCTCGAGGAGAGTGAATTCCGGCGCCTGCTCGCGAAAGAAGGAGCGAAAACCGATCTCGCGAAGCTCATGGCCATGGAAGCGATGGCTGCCGACGAAGAGGGCAACCTTGCCAGGTCTCTTCGCGGCCTTCGAGATCATCCAGGCAGCGGTGCGGCCGACCTTGCGATTGTCCAGGCCAACATAGCCCTCGCGAATACCGGACGCAAAGTCGGAAAGCAGGGAGAACACCGGTACGCCATTGGCTTTGAGAGCCTCGACGGCGACCGTCAGCGTCGGGTGATCAGGCCCGACCAGGGCGACGGCCCTGGATTTGGCGGCCAGCTTGCGCATCCGCTCGACGATCTCGTCCGGCGCCAGCGAAGCGGCGAAGTCGATGGTGGCCACGCCGCGAAAGCGCGGCGACTGCGATACCGCCAGTTCAAGCTCGCGGGCAAATTCACTGTAGAAGACGTCCTCCCGTCTCAACAGCAGGAACCCGAGCCGGTATTCGGGCAATTCATGGCGCATCCGCTGCTTGATCAATCCGGCTGCGTGATAGCCGATGCTGGTCGCGGCCTCATAGACGCGGCGCGCGGTTTCCTCGCGCACCGGCAAGCGGTTGTTCAGCACCCGGTCGACGGTGGCAACGCTGACCCCCGAAATGCGCGCCAGGTCGGTGATCGTCGGCCGTTTCGCCATCGCTGCCTCATTCCACTGTTTGGCCCTTTTACACCATTCTGATGGAAAATGATAGAAACTATCTTTGTGATATTGAGCCTATCAGGGCTCGGCGTTATTTTGAACGCTGACCGAATATGATCGAGGCCTCCGCTATGGTGGATATTGGACTCCGAACCGGGAATACGAGCTCCGCAGCGGCGTCCCGACGCGACTATAGCCTGATCGGCCGCGACGCGAAGCTTGCCGTCGAGAGCGGGCTGGCGGCGGCCGAGTGGTATCACACCGACGTGCCGCGCAAGCAGATGAAGGAGCTGATGCAGCGCTCCGACGGCCCGGCGATCCGCGATACCATCGTCTGGCTCGGCGCCATGATCCTCAGCGGCGCCGGCGCCGCCTGGTTCTGGGGCAGCTGGTGGTGCGTGCCGTTCTTCTTCGTCTACGGCGTCCTCTACGGTTCCTCCACCGATTCACGCTGGCACGAATGCGGCCACGGCACCGCTTTCAGGACGCAGTGGATGAACGACGTGGTCTATCAGGTCGCCTGCTTCATGATCATGCGCAACCCGGTGACCTGGCGCTGGAGCCACACGCGCCATCATACCGATACCATCATCGTCGGCCGCGATCCGGAGATCTCGGTGATGCGTCCGCCCGATCTGCTGCGCGTGGTGCTCAACTTCGTCGGCATTCTCGACGCCTGGCATGCGATGAGCGACATGCTGCGCAATGCAGCCGGTATCGTCAGTCCGGCCGAAAGAACGTTCATTCCCGACCAGGAGCAGCCGAAGGCAATTCGCATTGCCCGCATCTGGACGACAATCTATGCCGCGACCATTGCGCTGGCGCTCTATACCGGCTCGTTCCTGCCGCTGATGCTGGTCGGTCTGCCCAGGCTTTACGGTGCCTGGCACCATGTCATGGTCGGCCTGCTGCAGCATGGCGGCCTGGCTGAAAACGTCACCGATCACCGGCTCAACAGCCGCACCGTCTACATGAACCCGATAAGCCGCTTCATCTACTGGAACATGAACTACCATGTCGAGCATCACATGTTTCCCATGGTGCCCTATCACGCGCTGCCCAGGCTGCACGAACTGATCAAGCACGATCTGCCGACGCCGACATCGTCCATCCTGGCCGGCTACCGCGAGATGATACCGGCTTTCCTGCGCCAGCTGCGCAATGAGGATTATTTCATCAAGCGCGAACTGCCGCCGACGGCGAGGCCCTATCGCGAGGACTTCCACAACGACAACGCTACCGCTGCGGTGGCTGCCGAATGACAAGCCCATGCCGAGGGTGCCAAGTATTGGGGGAGCCGTAGATGAGCGACTGGGTCGAGGCCTGTGACGCCGAGGACATCGACGAAGAGGACGTGATGCGCTTCGACCATGGCGGCCGCACCTTTGCCATCTATCGCAGCCCCGACGACGAGTATTTCGCCACCGACGGGCTTTGCACGCATGAGAAGGTGCATCTGGCCGACGGGCTGGTGATGGACGATATCATCGAATGCCCGAAGCACAATGGCCGCTTCAACTACAAGACAGGGGCTGCCAGGGGCGCGCCGGTCTGCGTCGATCTAAGAACTTATCCGGTCAAAGTCGACGCCGGCAAAGTCCTTGTCCGGATTGGTTGATGATGACGAAGGGAATGGTCATCATTGGCGCCGGCGAATGCGGCGGGCGCGCCGCCCTTGCGCTGCGCGAGCTCGGCTTTAATGGACCGGTGACGCTGGTCGGCGACGAGCCGCATCTTCCCTATGAGCGGCCGCCGCTGTCGAAAGACGCGATGGTTGCCGACGCGCCCCTGCTCAAGGCAATCGCCACCGACGCGATCCTGGCCGAAAGATCGATCAGGCATATCCATTCGGTTCAGGCGGTGGCGATCGACAGCGCGGCGCATGTCGTGCGCCTCTCGGACGGTTCCGTCCTGGCCTACGACAAGCTCCTGCTGGCGACCGGTTCGGTGCCGCGCAAGCTGCCGATGCCGGGCCTTGGTGGGCGCTGCGTCTACCTCCGGACCTTCAACGACGCGCTGGCCATTCGCGCCCATCTCAGCGCCGGAAATCGCATCGCCATCATTGGCGGCGGCTTCATCGGGCTTGAGCTTGCCGCGGCGGCACGCAGACTGGGTGCGGCGGTCACAGTTATCGAGGCGCAGCCGCGCATCTTGATGCGCGGCGTGCCGGCCGAGATCGCTGAGATCATCCATCAGGCGCATGAAGCCGAAGGCGTGAAAATCCTGTGCGGCGAGGGCATCGCCGCCATTGCCGATGATGGCGCCGAAGTGCGCATCGCGCTCGCCGGTGGACACGACATTGTCGCCGATCTTGCCGTGATCGGCATCGGCGCCGTGCCGGTGACCGGACTTGCCGCGGAGGCGGGGCTGACCGTCGACAATGGTGTCGCCGTCGACGCCGAGCTTCGCACCAGCGACCGGGATATCTTTGCCGCCGGCGATTGCTGTTCGTTTCCGCTCGCCATCTATGGCGGCCGGCGCGTGCGGCTCGAAGCCTGGCGCAATGCACAGGAGCAGGGCGCGCTCGCCGCAAGGAATATGCTTGGCGCCGGCGAGTCCCATGCGGCGGTGCCGTGGTTCTGGTCGGATCAGTACGGCCTGACCTTGCAGATCGCCGGCCTGTCGGACGAAGGCCGCAGCATCGTGCGCCGCGACCTCGGCGACGGCGCCTTCATCCTGTTCCACCTCGCCGAGGACGGCAGGCTGGTTGCGGCAAGCGGCATCGGCCCCGGCAACGCGGTCGCCCGCGACATAAGGCTGGCCGAGATGCTGATTGCAAAGCAGGCAAGGCCGGCGCCGGAAGCGCTAGTCTCGCAGGCGGTCAAATTAAAATCGCTGCTGGCGGCTTGATCCGCCGCGTGGATAATTGGCCGAACGCGTTCGGCTAAAACAGCGCTTTCAGCTCCGGCAGCTTGTCGTTGACCAGCCAGCCATAGTAATTTTCCTCGGGCAGCTTTTCCGGCTCGCCCGCAGCGCGGCGCTTGTCGTTCTCGGCTTTCAGCGCATAGGCGCGCTGTTCGGGATTGCCGACATTGTAGAGCGTCGACGTGATGCCGGGATTGCCTGAGATGTCGAAGCCGGCAATGCTTTTATAGGCGTCGATCGACTTCCTTATCGTCGCCGCGACATAAGGCAGTGTCAGGTCAGGGTCCATGATCGTCTTGTAGACCGCATTGGGGTCACCGACGTCGAGTTCCGGCAGGCCGGAAACCTTGTGCACGAGATCGCTCATCTGCAGTGCCGTCAGCGGATTGAGCTGGCCAAGGCCAAAAGTCTGGCCGGCATAATAAGGCTGGAAGAAAGTGGCGCCGAAGCGGTCGTTGGGAAAGCTCTCGCCGTTGACGGTTTTGCCGCGGAACGACCGGTTCCACACCTGTTCGCGGCACTCCCACAGATCGTAGCTGTCGGACTTCCCTGCGCATTTCGCAAATTGCGGCCGTTGCACGAAATCGGTGATGTCCTCGCCATCATAGGCAAAGGAGAGCTTGCTCGACAGATACGAGATCGCCTTGACGTAATAGGTCTGCAGCCGGTCATAGGCATCGACATTATAGGTATGCTCGCCGACGATGGCTCCAACGATATGCATTGGGTCGATGTCATAGGCCGCGGCTGCCTGCTTGATCTTACCGCGCAGCTCGGCATCGTTCTGGAGCAGCGCAAAGACTTTGCGGTATTTCGCCTGGAAGGTGGTGTTGGTCGCCTGGGTGCGCCGGCTCGAAGCGCCCGGTATGTCGGGCTGCTCGGTGTTGCGGTTGCCCGGCGGCACCATCGTTGCCGCTTGCGCGGCGAACATGGCTGCCGCCAGCGTCAGCCCCAAAATGACGAGGATCAGTTTTTTCATGCGCCGCCGCCCAAATAGTCGCCGGCAAACTAGGTAATGCTCCACCGGGAGTCGAGAGACGCCTGCACCCGACGGGACGAAAGCTTGCCGGATGCTTCCATTTGGCCACACATCGGGAATGCTGGGCCAAATTGGGGAGGCCGGGAGCAATTCCCCGACCCTCTTCGAGAATGAAGCGTCTCCTACAGGATGAAACGCGACAAGTCCGTGTTTCGGGAGAGGTCGCCGACATGCTTCTCGACATAGGCGGCATCGATGGTCACCGAGGTGCCGTTGCGGTCCGGCGCGTCATAGGAGATATCGTCCAGCACCCGTTCCATCACCGTCTGCAGCCGCCTGGCGCCAATATTCTCGACGCTGGCGTTGAGGTCCACGGCGATGCCGGCCAACGAATCGATGGCGTCGTCGGTGAAGACCAGATCGACGCCTTCGGTCTTCATCAGCGCGATATACTGCTTGATCAGGCTGGCTTCGGTCTCGGTGAGGATGCGGACGAAATCGCCCTTCTCCAGCGCCCGCAGCTCGACGCGGATCGGCAGGCGGCCCTGCAATTCCGGCAGCAGATCGGAGGGCTTAGCGATGTGGAACGCACCCGAGGCGATGAACAGGATGTGGTCGGTCTTCACCGGTCCGTATTTGGTCGCAACCGTGGTGCCTTCGACCAGCGGCAGCAGGTCGCGCTGCACACCTTCACGCGAAACACCGGCACCGATGCCGCCTTCGCGCGAGGCGATCTTGTCGATCTCGTCAAGGAAGACAATGCCGTCATTCTCGGTCGATTCGAGTGCCCTGCGCACCACTTCGTCCTGATCGAGCAGCTTGTCGGACTCGTCGCTGATCAACAGCCCGTAGGACTCCTTGACGGTCGTCTTGCGCAACTTGGTCTTCTTGCCGCCCATCGCTTTCGACAGCATATCGTTGATGTTGAGCACGCCGATATTGGCGCCCGGCATGCCGGGGATCTCGAAGCCGGGCATGCCGCCATTGCCGGTATCGGCCACTTCGATCTCAATCTCCTTGTCGTCGAGCTCGCCGTCGCGCAGCTTCTTGCGGAAACTGTCACGGGTGGCCGGGCTCGCCGTCTTGCCGACGAGCGCTTCGAGCACCCGTTCCTCGGCGTTGATGTGGGCACGCGCCTTGACGTCCTCGCGCATCTTCTCGCGAACCAGCCCGATGGCGATCTCGACCAGGTCGCGGATGATCTGCTCGACATCGCGGCCGACATAACCGACCTCGGTGAACTTGGTGGCTTCGACCTTGACGAAAGGCGCACCGGCAAGGCGTGCCAGGCGGCGCGAAATCTCGGTCTTGCCGACGCCGGTCGGGCCGATCATCAGGATATTCTTCGGCATCACCTCTTCGCGCATCTGGCCCTCGAGCTGCTGGCGGCGCCAGCGGTTGCGCAAGGCAATCGCCACGGCACGCTTGGCGTCTTTCTGGCCGATGATGAAGCGGTCGAGTTCCGAAACGATTTCGCGAGGAGAGAAGGTGCTCATGTCACTAAATTCCACTTTGCCACTGCCGAATGGACTCGAACGGATGCAGCAGCATGATCACGTTGAGTGTCAGATTGTCCCGAATGAGATAGCCGACACCGAATTCGAAGATGAGGGCGAGGGTTACGACCACCCATATAGGAAGCCTTCGCGCCATGACAAACCCCAGCACCATGGCCAGTGTGTCCGACACCGAATTGATGATGCTGTCGCCATAATAGTCGAGCGAGATCGTGCCAGCGCGATAGCGATCGATGATGAAAGGGCTGTTCTCGAGCAGCTCCCAGCCGCCCTCTATAACCACCGCAAAGGCCAGCCTGAGCCCGATCGGCGAGCGCGGGAAAAGGAACCACGCCAGCGCATAGAACAGGAAACCGTGAATGATGTGCGAGAAGCTGTACCAGTCGGAAATATGCTGGGAATTCTCCGAGCTTTGCACGATGCCGTGCCACAGCTTGACATAGCCGCAGGTACAGATCGGCGTCCGCCCCATGCCGTAAAGGACCCCGGCCTGGAAGATGACCAGGCCGAGAACCAGCAGAAGCCCCATTCGCCAACTGTCGTAGTAGGCCGAGACGGTTTTGTCGCTGGATACGCTCATGCTGCTATTGCCCCTCTTCTGCGTCACCCTGTCCGGCATCACCCCTCTGGGGCATCAATCGCCATCAGCACGGCATCGCCATATTCCGACTTCCTGCGATCGATAGCCGTGAAACCGGCCTTTTCATAGGCACGGATAGCCCGTGCATTGGCGGGGTCCGGGTCGATGATGACGCGCGGCGTACCTTCCTCGAAAAGCTGCTCGACGAACTGCCGGACGATCGCCGAGCCGTGGCCGACCCCGACAAGCTCCGGCACGCCGATCGACAGATCGATGCCGAGCGTGCCGAACGGCTGGTCGCTATAGGGATGGCCGTCCTCCAGATGCGGATCGTAGCTCTGCAAATAGCCGATGGGCTTTCCGTCGAGCTCGATAATCAGCGGCTCGACCGAAATGCTGTCGATATGCTCGCGGATCTCCGCAATCTCGGTCTCTGGGTCGTTCCACCATTCGGCGACATGCGGCTCGGCAAGCCAGCCGGCGATCATCGGCAGGTCCCTCTGGGTCACCGGCCGAAAACCATAGCGGAGGCTCCGCTCAGGCGGCATCGAGGGTTTCGACGACGAAGTTGTTGTTGGTGTAGACGCAAATGTCTGACGCGATCTGCATCGCCTTGCGGGCGATCTCCTCTGCGCCCTTGTCGCTGTCCACCAGCGCGCGTGCCGCTGCCAGCGCGTAATTGCCGCCCGAGCCGATGGCCATGACGCCAAATTCGGGCTCCAGCACGTCGCCGGTGCCGGTCAGCGCCAGCGACACCGACTTGTCGGCCACCAGCATCATCGCTTCCAGCCGCCGCAAATAGCGGTCGGTGCGCCAGTCCTTGGCAAGCTCGACGCAGGCGCGTGTCAGCTGGTCGGGATATTGTTCGAGCTTGGCTTCAAGCCGCTCGAGCAGAGTGAAGGCATCGGCGGTGGCGCCGGCGAAACCGGCGATGACGTTGCCGCCCTTGCCGATGCGGCGCACCTTCTTGGCGTTGCCTTTCATGATGGTCTGGCCGAGGCTGACCTGGCCGTCGCCGGCGATCACCACCTTGCCGCCCTTGCGCACGGTCAGGATGGTCGTGGCATGCATGGTCAGTTCATTCGACATTTTCTGCTCCGATAAGCACCGATCCCATCGAGGCGATCGGCGCGTTACGAGTGACTTGATCGGCCATATGTATGCATAGGCCGGACGATTGCAAACCGGCCATCCACCGGGTCGGATCGGGCTCCGCAGCGGTAACTGGCAATCGCCGGATCATGCTGCTAGAAGGCTTTCGTTTTCAGGCATGTGAACGCCTGAATCGTGCAAAATCTGAGACAAGGATGAGGTCATGGCGCCCCGTTCCGCCGAGATAAGCCGCAAGACCAGGGAAACCGACATCGCCGTGTCGGTTCAGGTCGACGGCTCGGGCAAATCCGACATTTCGACGGGCGTCGGCTTCTTCGACCATATGCTGGACCAGTTGTCGCGCCATTCGCTGATCGACATGACCGTGAGGGCCAAGGGCGACCTGCACATAGACGACCACCACACGGTCGAGGATACGGGCATTGCGCTCGGCCAGGCGCTGGCCAAGGCATTGGGCGAGCGGCGCGGCATCATGCGCTACGCCTCGATCGATCTCGCCATGGACGAGACACTGACGCGGGCGGCAATCGATGTCTCCGGGCGGCCTTTTCTGGTCTGGAATGTTTCATTCTCGTCGCCGAAGATCGGTACGTTCGACACCGAGCTGGTGCGCGAATTCTTCCACGCGCTGGCGCAGAATGCCGGCATCACGCTGCATGTCACCAATCATTACGGCGCCAACAACCACCACGTCGCCGAGACCTGCTTCAAGGCCGTGGCGCGTGCGCTGCGTTCGGCGCTTGAGCGCGACCCGCGCCAGCCGGACGCGGTTCCCTCCACCAAGGGATCCCTGAAAGGATAGCGTCATGGCCATCTATGTCGTGATGGAGCCGCCAGGCCGCAGCGAAAGCGTGGACACTACCTTTATCCGTGACGGCTTTGCCTGGCTCGGCTTCTTGGTGCCGCCGCTGTGGCTGGCCTGGCACCGGCTGTGGGTCGAGGCGGCATTGGCGTTTGTCGCCATGGGCCTGCTCTCGATGCTGGGCGAAAGGCTGGACCTGGAAACAGCCGGCTCGCTTTTATCCCTGCTTGTCATGCTCTTTGTCGGACTGGAAGGGCAGGGCTTGCGGATCGCAGGCCTGCGCCGTCGCGGCTGGCATGAATGGGGCGTGGTCGAGGCCGACAGGCTCGACGACGCAGACGTCCGCTATGCATTGGAAGCCGATGCTCAGTCGGATGAACAACCGACGGTGCAACGCATCGTCCCAGACGCAGCACATGCCCGGTCGGCGCAGATGGGCCTGGCGCTGGGGCTGAACCATATTCCGGGAAAGCCCTGAGATGAGGGTGGCGATCATCGATTATGGGTCGGGCAATCTGCGCTCGGCCACCAAGGCCTTCGAGCGTGCCGCGCATGAAGCCGGCATTGCCGCCGCGATCGAACTCACCGCCGATGCCGAGCGGGTCAGGACCGCCGACCGCATCGTCCTGCCCGGCGTCGGTGCCTATGCCGATTGCGCCGCTGGACTGCGTGCGGTCGCCGGCATGTGGGAAGCGGTCGAGGAGGTGGCGATCGCCAAGGCTCGGCCGTTCCTCGGCATCTGCGTCGGCATGCAGCTGATGTCGGAGCGAGGCCTGGAAAAGATCGTCACAAAGGGCTTTGGCTGGGTCGCCGGCGACGTCAAGGAGATCACGCCGGCCGATCCGACACTGAAGATCCCGCAGATCGGCTGGAACACGATTGATCTGAAGCGCAAGCATCCGCTGTTTTCCGGCATTGCGACGGGTGGCAAGGGACTGCACGCCTATTTCGTCCACTCCTACCATCTCGATGCACGGAAGGAGGATGAGGTGCTGGCGGTTGCCGACTATGGCGGCCCGGTAACGGCCGCTGTCGCCCGCGACAACCTAGCCGGAACGCAATTCCACCCCGAGAAGAGCCAGGCGCTGGGCCTGGCGCTGATCACCAATTTCCTAGGCTGGAGGCCCTGAACCATGAGCAAGAAGGGCTATTGGATGGCAATGGTCGATGTCCACGATCCCGAGATCTACAAGCAGTACATCGAGGCCAATGCCGCGGCTTTCGCGAAATACGGCGCGAAGTTCCCGGTGCGCGCCGGGCGGTACACCAGCCCGGAAGGACCGGCAGGCAATCGCCACGTGCTGGTGGAATTCGAATCCTATGAAAAGGCGCTGGAATGCTACGGCTCGCCTGAATACCAGGAGGCCTTGAAGTACAGGCTCGCCGGCTCGACCGGCCACTTTGTCATCGTCGAAGGCGCCTGAAGGTGTTTCTGTTTCCGGCGATAGACCTCAAGGACGGCAAATGCGTGCGCCTCAGGCATGGCGACATGGCGACCGCCACCATCTACAATGACGATCCCGCCGCTCAGGCGCGCGCCTTCGAAGAGCAGGGCTTCGAATGGTTGCACGTCGTCGACCTCAACGGCGCCTTCAAGGGCCAGAGCGTCAACAGCGCCGCGGTCGGCGCCATCCTGAAGGCGACGAGCAATCCGGTGCAGCTCGGCGGCGGCATCCGCACCCTGGCGCAGATCGAGGACTGGCTCGACCGTGGGCTGGCCCGCGTCATTCTTGGCACCGTGGCGGTGCGCGATCCGGATCTGGTCAGGCAGGCCTGCAAGGCATTCCCGGGCAAGATCGCCGTCGGCATCGACGCCAAGGGCGGCAAGGTCGCGGTCGAAGGCTGGGCTGAAGCCTCGAGCCTCGGCGTCATTGAACTGGCGAGGAAATTCGAGGGTGCCGGCGTCGCCGCCATCATCTACACCGATATCGACCGCGACGGTGTGCTGACCGGCATCAACTGGGACGCCACCATCGATCTCGCCGACGCGGTGTCGATCCCGGTTATCGCCTCGGGCGGGCTCGCCTCGATCGCCGACATCGTGCGCATGACCATGCCCGATGCCCGCAAGCTCGAAGGCGCGATCTCCGGACGCGCCCTCTACGACGGCCGCATCGACCCGGCCGAGGCATTGGCGATCCTGCGTGGCAAACCGATGGCAGGGGTGTGAAACGTGAAGGTCTCGATTATCGTTGCTCCCTACGACAGCGGGCACTATCACGAAGGGTGCGGCCAGGGGCCGGACGCCATCATCGGCGGTGGGCTGGTCGAAGCCCTGACCGTGGCTGGCCATGACGTCGCCGTCGAAGATATCGGCAAGGTCGGAGACGAGCAGGGGCGCGAAATTGCAACCGGCTTCGCCGTCTGCAACGCCGTCGCGACCAAGGTTAACCTCGCCCGCGATGGAGGACGCTTCCCCATTATCCTTGCTGGAAATTGCCTGACCGCCGCCGGTGCGGTCGCCGGTGAAGTTGCGGATTCGATCATCTGGATCGACCAGCATGGCGATCTCAACACGCCGGAGACGTCCTCCTACGGCTTTCTCGACGGCATGGCGCTGGCGGCGACGCTCGGGCTCTGCTGGCATCCGATGGCGGCAGCAATTCCGGGGTTCCGGCCGATAGACCCTGCGCGCTGCATGCTGGTCGATGCCCGCGACCTCGATCCCGACGAAAAGCGACTGCTGGAAACTTTGCCGATCGTGCGCACCGAATGTGCCGGTGCACTCGATATGATCGGAAAGCTCACGGCGACAGGGACTGTGCGGGCGCATCTGCATCTCGACCTGGATGTCCTCGATCCGGATGTGTTGCAGGTGAACCGCTACGCGCACCCGGGCGGCCCGAGTCCGGAACAGCTACGGCAGCTTGCCTGCGGACTGGCCAGGTCAATCCCAATCGTCGGCGTGACGCTCTCGGCCTACGACCCGGCCTTTGATTCCCAGTCCGAAGTTCCGCCCGTCGTCGGCCAGCTGCTTGTCGACTTTCTTGCGGCGATCGAGAGGATCTGATGCTGAAAGCCCGCGTCATCCCCTGTCTCGACGTCAAGAACGGCCGTGTCGTCAAGGGCGTCAATTTCGTCGACCTGGTCGATGCCGGCGATCCCGTCGAAGCGGCAAAAGCCTATGACGCGGCCGGCGCCGACGAGCTCTGCTTTCTCGACATCACCGCCTCGTCGGAAAACCGCGAGACCATTTTCGATGTCATCGCCCGCACCGCCGAACAATGTTTCATGCCGCTGACCGTTGGCGGTGGCGTCCGTCAGGTCGCCGACATCAGGAAGCTGCTACTGGCCGGCGCCGACAAGGTGTCGATCAACACGGCGGCGGTGAAGACCCCAAATTTTGTCGCCGGGGCTGCCGACAAATTCGGCAACCAGTGCATCGTCGTCGCCATCGATGCCAAGAAAGTGTCCGCTGCGAGCGAGGCTGATCGCTGGGAGATATTCACCCATGGCGGCCGCGAGAAGACCGGCATCGACGCCGTCGAGTTCGCTCGGCGAGTGGTCGATCTCGGCGCCGGCGAGATCCTGCTAACATCGATGGACCGCGACGGCACCAAGGCCGGCTACGACATAGCCCTTACCCGCGCGGTCGCCGATGCCGTACGCGTGCCGGTCATCGCTTCCGGTGGCGTCGGCACGCTCGACCACCTTGTCGAAGGCATTCGCGACGGCCATGCCGGCGCGGTGCTGGCGGCGTCGATCTTCCATTTCGGCACCTACAGCATCGCCGAAGCCAAGCTGCACATGGCTCAGGCCGGACTGCCGATGCGGCTGGACTCGCCGGGTAATCGGTCCTAGAGCCTTTCCGGCTAAGAAGAGGCTGTAAACGCCGTCATGACCGAGTTCTCGCTCTCCGATCTGGAGAAGATTATTGGCGAACGCGCACGTTCCGGCGATCCGGATTCGTGGACGGCCAAGCTCTTTCAGCGTGGCATGAGCAAGGCAGCGCAGAAACTCGGCGAAGAGGCAGTCGAAACGGTGATCGCAGCCGTCAGCGCCGATAGGGCCGCGCTTGTTTCGGAAAGCGCCGATCTCATTTATCATTGGCTTGTCGTTCTCGGCATAGCGGACATTCCGCTGAGCGATGTGCTCAACGAGCTTGAACGCCGCACCGGTCGTTCGGGCATCGCCGAAAAGGCGTCTCGGCTGGACCGGGGCTGATCGCTGCGGAGGAACTCGATGGACCAGCTCGCTCCTACCGAGAAGTATTCACCCTATCGTTTCTTCTCGGCCGAGCAATGGTCGCGGTTCCGCGCCGATACGCCGATGACGCTCACCGAGGACGAGGTCCGTCGTCTGCGGTCGCTGAACGATCCGGTCGATCTCCACGAGGTCGAGCGCATCTATCTTTCGATGTCACGGCTGTTGTCGGCTCATGTCGAAGCCAGTCAACTCCTGTTCAGGCAACGCCAGGCCTTCTTCAACGCGCTGGACGCGGCCAAGACACCGTTCATCATCGGCATTGCAGGTTCCGTGGCGGTCGGCAAATCGACCACGGCGCGCGTGCTAAAGGAGCTGCTGGCGCGCTGGCCGTCGAGTCCCAAGGTCGACCTGGTCACCACCGACGGTTTCCTGCTGCCGAACGAAATCCTGCGCCGCAACAATTTGATGGAGCGCAAGGGCTTTCCGGACAGCTACGACGTCGGCGCGCTGCTGCGCTTCCTGTCTGGCATCAAATCGGCGCAGCGCAACGTCCGCGCGCCGGTCTATTCGCACCTGACCTATGACGTCATTCCGGGCGAGTTCCAGACCATCGACCGGCCCGACATCCTGATCTTCGAAGGCATTAATGTCCTGCAGCCGGGCAAGCTGCCCAAGGACGGCAAGATCGTGCCTTTCCTGTCGGATTTCTTCGACTTCGCCATCTATATCGATGCCGAGGAGGCGCTGATCCATCACTGGTATATCGCCCGCTTCATGCGGCTGCGCGAAACCGCCTTCCGCGACCCGGCCTCCTTCTTCCACCGCTATTCGCAACTTTCCGAGGATGCGGCCCGCGCCATCGCCGAGGGCCTGTGGACCAACATCAACCTGAAGAATCTGCGCGAGAATATATTGCCGACCCGCGCCCGTGCCGATCTCATCCTGCGCAAGGGCGCCAACCATCTGGTCGAGGAAGTGGCGCTCAGGAAACTGTGAAATCCCGGGACATTCCTTAAAGTCATCTTAACCCAGTCTTTCTATTGTCGGGCCTGATCTGCGGGCTCGGCAAACAAATGAATGCGCCATTCCTAAACATCGATCGGCCGGCAGCTGACCGCATCGCACGTCCGGGCAGCGGCGGCGCAACGATTGCCCTGATCGTGCCTGTCCACAATGAGGAAGGCGCAATTGCTCCATTCCTGAAGGCGGTATGCGAAAGCACCGCGCCGCTGAAGGACAAAGGCGTTGCCCTCGAGTTCATCTTCGTCAACGACGGCAGCAGCGATACGACGCTCGAAAAGCTGATCGAAGCCCAACAAACCGATCCACGCATCCACGTAATCGACCTTTCACGCAATTTCGGCAAGGAAGCCGCGATGACCGCGGGGCTCGACAGCTGCGATGCCGATGCAGCGATTCCGATGGATGTCGATATGCAGGATCCGCCGCATGTCATTCCGCTGCTTGTGGAAAAGTGGCGCGAGGGTTTTGAGGTTGTTCTGGCCAAGCGAGCCAATCGGTCGAGCGACAGCTTTCTCAAGCAGCGCTCCGCCTCGATGTTCTACCGCGTTCACAACTGGATCGCGCAGCAGAAGATCCCGCACGATGTCGGCGACTTCCGTTTGATCGACCGCCAGGTCATCCAGGCGCTGCGGTCTTTGCCCGAACGCCGTCGTTTCATGAAGGGCCTGTTCGCCTGGGTCGGGTTCCGCACCGCAAGCGTCGAATATGTCCGCGATCAGCGCATCGCCGGCCAGTCGAAATTCTCCGGCTGGAAGCTGTGGAACTTCGCGCTCGAAGGCATCACCAGCTTCTCCACCGCTCCGCTTGAAATCTGGACCTATGTCGGCGCGACGATTTCCGCGCTGTCGTTCCTCTACGGCCTGCTGATCGTCGCCAAGACAATGATCTTTGGCGTTGATGTGCCCGGCTACGCCTCCCTGCTGGTCAGTGTTCTTTTCCTTGGCGGCATCCAGTTACTCGGCATCGGCATCATCGGACAATACCTCGGCAGGGTCTACGCCGAGATCAAGCAGCGTCCGATCTACATCGTGCGCCGCAAATATGAGGGAATGAGCTGATGGAGATCGACGCCTACCGACAGATGGCCGCCACCGAAGACGAGCATTGGTGGTTCTGCGGGCGTCGCGCCATCGCCGAGGCGGTCATTCGCAGCATCGGCCTGCCTGAAAACGCGCGCATCGTCGAGATCGGCGCCGGCACCGGCGGCAACATCCGGATGCTGGAGCAGTTCGGCGCAGTGACGGCAGTCGAGATGAGCGATCTCGCGCGCAGGATTGCCTGGGAAAAGACCGGCCGCGACTTCCTCGCCGGACATCTGCCGGACAACATTCCTGTCGCGCCGCAAAGCTGCGACCTCGTCTGCCTGTTCGACGTGCTGGAGCATGTCGCCGAAGACGAGGCGTCGCTTGCCGCGATCCGCCAAGTGCTGAAACCGGGCGGCAGCGTGGTCCTCACTGTGCCCGCACACCAATGGTTGTGGAGCACGCATGATGTGGGGCTGCATCATATGCGGCGCTATTCACGCAATCTGCTGCGTCAACGAATCGAAAGGGCTGGTTTCGCGATCGACCGGCTGAGCTACACAAATGCCGCGCTCTTCCCGGTAGCGGCGCTGGCAAGACTGGTGGACAGGTTGCGCAAGTCGGCCTTGCCAGCCGGCCATGCCACGCCGCCAAAACCACTGAATGCGGCGATGAAGGCAGTGTTTTCGGCGGAAGGCCGCATCATACCAAATGCAAGCTTGCCCTTCGGGGTTTCGCTGCTGGCGGTATTCCGCAAGGACAGCGCCGTCGAAACCGCTCGCCTCGACGAGAAATTGGCAGCTTGACCGCGTCATGGGCACCGGCTCGTATCGTCGACTATCGCGCTTTGCGCTGATTGGCATCGCGTCGACGCTGATCTACGCAGTTTGCGCTTTTCTGCTGTCGCGTGGACAGGCAACGGCGGCCCTGCCGGCGGCGCTCACATCGTTTGCGGCCTACGCCGTCGCCGCGCTGTTCTCCTACACCGGGCATAAATATTTCACGTTCACCTCGGGCGGCAGCCACGCTATGGAATTGCCCCGCTTCCTCCTGCTCACCGCTTCCGGCCTCGCCGTCGCGATCGCCCTGCCGGGGCTTTTGACCCAGATGCTCGGCGTCCCTGCCGCAATCCCGATCCTGCTCACCTGCATTGCCGTGCCGGTCATCAACTATGTCGTCCTCGGGCGGTGGGTGTTTCGTGGTCTCTAGCGCGCGATCCCTCAGTGAACTGCTGCCCGGCGCCAACCGCTTCTCGCCCTTTGTGGGCGTAGCGGGTGCTCCGTTGCTGCTGGCCAGTCTGGTCGTCACATACGCCGTCTGGCTATCGACCGTTGCAATTCCGACCAATGTTGACGTGTCGTGGCTTCTGGTCGTCTGCGACCGCCTGCTTGGCGGAGAGCGGCTCAACACCGACATCGTGGAGACCAACCCCCCTTTCTCGATCTGGCTCTACATGCCGTTCATGCTCCTGGAAAAGCTCACTGGCATGCGTGCGGAATTCTGGCTGACGCTTGGCGTCGTTTGCCTGAGCCTGGCCAGTCTTTTCGTTTCCGTCCGCATTCTCGCGCGCGATGAACCGGTCTACCGGCAGCCCCATGCGCTGTGGGCGGCAGCGGCGGCCCTGTTTTTGATCCTGTGTTTCATGCCGGATCAATTCGGCCAACGCGAGCACTTCGCATTGATTGCCATTCTGCCTTGGGTGGCGTTGCAATGCACACGTCAGCGGAACCTGGATTTCAGCGCGGGCTCGCGCCTGGAGCACATGGTCGCGGGCTTCGGCGCGGCGGTCGTGGTCATGGTCAAGCCGCCCTATTTTGTGCTGGCCTTCATGTTGCCGTCGCTCTGTCTTGCGCTTGAAAGGCGGTCGCTGAAACCGCTCTTCGTCGCAGAGAACCTGGTGGGCGCTGCGATCGTGGCCGCCTATATCGCGTCCATCGCGCTCTTCGACCGCGCTTACGTCAGCGACGTCCTGCCCTTGGTCAGGGAGGTCTATCTTCCGTTGAGGGCCTCTGCCGCCGATATGCTGGCAAACTGGCCGAAAGTGGTGCTGCTTCTGGCCGCCGCCACCGTGCTTGCGGCCGGCGGCCTGAGAAAGACGAACTGGGACGTCAGGGTTCCGCTCCTGACCGCCCTGGGGTTCATTCCGGCCTTCATCGTCATGGGCAAGGGTTGGCCCAATCACGCGCTGCCGATGGTCGTTGTTGCGACACTTGCATTTGGCATCCAGCTTGTGCGGTTCGGCACATTCGGCAGTGCAGGCTTCGTTCGCAAGGCCGCCCTGATCTTCGGCTGCGTGCTGGTGCTGCAAATAGCGGTCAGGGCACAGTACGCGGCGCTGACGACGGATAACGGCCCGATCGCCCGGTCTGTCGCCGCGATCCGCGCAACGGTCGAAACCCCGACCATCATGTCTATTGCCGACCAGATGCAGGTTGCCCATCCCCTCGCCAGGCTGGTCGGCGGCAGGTTCATATCACGCCATCCGAGCGCCTGGGCGGTCTCCAACGCGGACACGCTCGCCCGCGTCACCGACGATCTCGAACGGAGACCGGAACTTGAAAGCATCCGCGATCGGGTGATCGGCGAAAACGCCGCCGAGATATCAGCGAAGAAGCCCGATATCGTGCTGTCAGGCTCGCCCGCGTGGACTGCCCTGATGCTGCAGGACAAGCGGATCCAGGTTGCCTTGGCCGACTATCGTCTGCTGCACGCCGAGCCGGAAATCACTGTCTATCTGCGTTACACGGCGCCTGCGCCGCTCCAAACCGATTGAGCAGGAGCCCCCGGAAACCCATGACACGGCTGGATCCAATCGCTCCGCTGGACGACATATGGCTCGATCTCGAGAGCCTCGGTGCAACAGCATGAGCGTCTCGAACGACATTGGCGGCTTGAGCCGCTGGCGCGACCGGGATATTGCGGCGTCGCTGCTTCCTAGCCGCAATGTCCTGGCCATTGCCGCAGTCACCGTCTTCTCGATCTTCTGGCAGCGACGTTGGGGGACTGTTCCCGACACTAGCTGGCTGATCACGGTCTGCGAGCGTATGCTGTCCGGTGAGCGGCTTTACTCGCAAATCTATGAGACCAATCCCCCATTCAGCGTCTGGCTCTATCTGCCGCCAGTGGCTGCGGCCAGATTGCTGGGCACCGCCCCGGAAATCCTGGTTGAGGCCTGGACATACCTTGCCGTGCTTATCGGACTTTCGCTCTCGGGCGTGATCGTCAAGCGTGCGGGTTTCACCGAAACTGCATCATTGTTTGCACTGGGGCCAGCGTTTTGCGCAATGTTGGTGGTCTTCCCCGGAAATGCCTTCAGCGAGCGGGAGCATATCGGCATGGCACTTTTCATGCCGCTGCTTGCGCTTCATGCCTGGCGCGCGCGCAGAGATGCAGCTGCCCAACCAGACCCCGGGCTCGCCGTACTCGCCGGCCTGTCGGGCAGCATTCTGCTGCTGGTCAAGCCCTACTATGCGATCATGGTGTTGGCGCCGGCACTGGTCGTTGCAGTGCGCCGGCGCAGTCTGAAATCGATCTTCGCCCTGGAACACTGGGTCATTGGCGGCATCTGCGTTGTCTATCTCAGCACGGTCACGCTGATCCATCCGGAATTCATGCGCGACATCTATCCCCTCTTGGCGGACGTTTATGCAAAGATCGGCATCTTTTGGCCGATTGTGATCGGCTACGGTTTCTCGTGGTGTTTCCTTGTCTTCCTGATCTGGTGGCTGTGGCCTGCCAGGCGGTTTCCAGAGCTGGCGGCGGTAGCGTTGGCGGCATCGATCGCTGGCATGTTTCCCCTGTTCTACCAAGCCAAAGGCTGGTCTTATCATGCCTATCCCGCGATCTTTTGCGCTGTGGCAGCCATTTTCTGCCTGCTGGCACTGCCCAGGATCGTGCAGCAGCCGTCGAAGCTGTTGACGTTCGTGACGGCTCCTTCGCGAGCTTGGGCATTGGCGGCGGTGGCAATCGCTTTCTTGCCGTACTGGAGCACCCAGAAACCAGGGCCGGCGCTGGTTGCCGCAATTCGCGCCGCCACCGATCGGCCGACCGTAGCGTTGGTCAGTTCGGATATTTCCTCGGGACATCCGTTGAACCGTATGATCGATGGGCAGTTCGTTTCGACCCACGTCAGCGATTGGCTTGGAGCGTTCGCACTTTCCCTGTCCCGGCACGCAGCCCTCTCGGGTGACACCGCCGAAGCCACGCGTTACCAGGCCATCATGGCGCGCTACGTCGAAAGCAAACGCGAAGAGTTCGCGCGTCTGCGCCCGGATATCGTCGTCTTCAAGAAAAACAACACAATGTGGACAAGCCAACTGATGGGGCGTTTTGGCTTTGACGCCATCCTGGCGCACTACCGCATTCTTATCGAGGACGAGACCGAGCGCATCTATTTGCGCGACGATTATGTCCGCCCGGGCCACCGGCCACCCGAACAGCCTATTTCGGCATCGTCACCCGTCGCAGCGTCAGATTGATGCGGCCGCCACTCCTGAGCAATGCCGAGGTCGACGGGTAGATACGGTCGACGCCGTGAAAGCAGAGCCGCCCTTCGCCGCCAAGCACGACGACGTCGCCGCTCCTCAGCCTGAACGATTTGGTGGCGCCGTCGCGCGTCGTCTGGCCGACCCGGAACAGGCAATCGTCGCCGAGCGACACCGAGACGACAGGCGCGGAGAAATCGCTCTCGTCGCGGTCCTGGTGAAGACCCATCTTGGCATCCTGCGAATAGAAATTGACCAGGCAGGCTTCCGGCGGGTGCGCATAGGCAGATACATCCCGCCACAGTTCGAGCAGCATCTCCGGGATCGGCGGCCAAAGCCTTCGGGTCACCGGGTGGGTCGGCTGGTAGCGATAGCCGTGCTCCTTGTCGGTGACCCAGCCCAGCGGACCGCAATTGGTCATGCGCACGCTCATCTCCTTGGCGGTACGCGGCATCGCCGGCACGAACAGCGGCGCCTTCTGCACGACCTGCCTGATATCTTCCACCAGCACTTCCTGCATGGCGCGCGACAGGTAGCCGGGCATATGGCGGACGCCTTTGGGCAGTACGAGCATCGCGTCGCTTAATCCGTTGGTCTGGAGAAATCAGAATGCCACCGTCAAATGAAAACGGCGACCCGAAAGCCGCCTCCGACGGTGGCTGCGCGCTTTAACCGGCGATCTGAGATCCGAAGCCGCTTCGGCTGTCACTCATCCCCGACCCGGCCGCGCAGTTTCTTGATCGAGCCGCGCCCGGCCTTGCTCTTGAGTCGTCTTTCGACCGCGCCTTTGGACGGCCTGGTCTTCTTGCGCGGCGGTGGTGGTGGTTCGGCGGCCTTGGCGACCAGTGCCGTCAGCCGCGCCCGGGCGTCCGCCCGGTTCTGCTCCTGGGTGCGGAAGCGTCCAGCTTCGATGACGATGACGCCGTCCTTGGTGGCGCGCTGGCCGGCAAGCTTGATGGTCCGTTCGCGCACCCGCTCCGACAGGCCAGCCGCATTGGCGGCATCGAAGCGCAATTGCACTGCCGTCGCCACCTTGTTGACGTTCTGGCCGCCCGGGCCGGACGAACGAATGAAGTCCTCGTGCAGGTCGCCCGGATTAATCACCGCATCGTCGGTAATGATGATCTTGTCGTCGGCGTTCATGCCGCACTCATGGCGCGGCAGGCGAAAAAAGAAAAGGCCCGATCGAAGCCGGGCCTTGAAGCATCACCCGGGGCGACGGCTATTCAGCCGCTACCTGCATGCGTGGTGCGGCGCCGAGCACGGTGGCGTCGACATGGGCTTCGAACTTTTCGAAATTGTCGACGAACATGCCGACCAGCCTTGCCGCCTGCCGGTCGTAGGCGGGCTTGTCGATCCAGGTCGATCTAGGGTCGAGAATGGCGCGGTCGACGCCGGCAACCGTCACCGGTACGTCGAAACCGAAATTGGCGTCGGTGCGGAAGTCGGCCGCTTTCAGCGAGCCGTCGAGCGCCGCCGCAAGCAGCGCCCGCGTTGCTTTGATCGGCATTCGCTTGCCGGTGCCGTAGGCGCCGCCGGTCCAGCCGGTGTTGACCAGCCAGCAATCGACGCCTTGGCGGGCGATGAGCTCGCGCAACAGATTGCCGTATTCCGACGGATGCCGCGGCATGAACGGTGCGCCGAAGCATGTCGAAAATGTCGCTTCGGGTTCCGTAACGCCCTTCTCGGTCCCCGCCACCTTGGCGGTATAGCCGGAGAGGAAATGGTACATGGCCTGCGCCGGGGTCAGCCGCGCGATCGGCGGCATCACACCGAATGCGTCGGCGGTCAGCATGATGATGTTCTTCGGGTGGCTGGCGCGCCCCGTCTTGCTGGCGTTGGGGATGAAGTGGAGCGGGTAGGCGCAGCGTGTGTTTTCGGTCAGCCCGCCGTCGTCGAAATCCGGCACGCGGCCTGCGTCGAGCGCCACATTCTCCAGCACCGTGCCGAAGCGCTGGGTGGTGGCGAAGATCTCCGGCTCGGCTTCGGCCGAAAGCTTGATCGTCTTGGCATAGCAGCCGCCCTCGAAATTGAAGATGCCGTGCGGTCCCCAGCCATGCTCGTCGTCGCCGACCAGCGTGCGCGACGGGTCGGCCGACAACGTCGTCTTGCCGGTCCCGGAAAGGCCGAAGAAAACGGCCGCGTCGCCGACGGGCCCTTCATTGGCCGAGCAGTGCATCGGCATCACACCTTTTGCCGGCAGCAGATAGTTGAGCACGGTGAACACCGACTTCTTCATCTCGCCGGCATACGAGGTACCGCCGATCAACACGATCATGTGCGAAAGATCGACGGCAATCACCGTTTCGCCGCGCGTGCCGTGGCGGGCGGGATCGGCGCGGAACGACGGCAGGTCGATGATCGTCAAATCGGGCATGAAATGCTCGAGTTCGGCGGCGGCCGGTCGGATGAGCAGATTGCGGATGAACAAGGAGTGCCAGGCAAGCTCCGTGATCACCCTGGTCGGCAGCTTCAGCTCCTCGTCGGCGCCGCCGACCAGGTCCTGCACATAAAGGTCCTTTCCAGCCGCGTGGGCGCGAAAATCGCCAAGCAGCGTATCGAACTGGATCGGCGAAATCGCTTTGTTGTTGTCCCACCATACATGCGGCGCGGTGCTTTCGTCGCGCACCACGAATTTGTCCCTGGGCGAGCGGCCGGTGTGCTGCCCGGTCTCGGCGGCAAGCGCGCCATGCGCGGTGAGTCGGGCCTCGCCACGGCGGATTGCCTCCTCGTAGAGCGCGGCCGCGCCGAAATTATAGCGCACCACGCCCGTGGTTCTTAGGCCGATCCGATCGATTGCACATGCAGGATTGCGTTTGCCGGCTTCCGACATGGATGTCCCTTCTTCGATTTACCGCGTCTTTACCGGCGAATTCCGGAACTCCCATTGCAGGAGCTAAAAACGTCAAAACCAGAAAAGGCGAATGATATCAAATCATTAATCGATTTAAATATTTTGAAAGTTGTTTAAATCGTTTATATGTGCAAAAACACTGATGGTTGCCCAAAGGATTGGCGATGTTCATTCGTCCAATCCATATCGAGGTACAATTGTGGCCGTCGACATGCCGCGCGTGACAGCGGATACAGCCTATGCCACATTTTGTACCTAATTTGTCCTGCAAAAGCCCCTTCTCGACGAAAGAAGGGACAGCTCATGAGGGAGCCGCTTGAAATGGCAACAATCGCGCTTGTCGACGACGATCGCAACATTCTGACTTCGGTTTCGATCGCCCTCGAATCCGAGGGTTATCGGGTCGAAACCTACACGGATGGGGCATCGGCGCTGGAGGGACTGGCGGCGCGCCCGCCGAACCTCGCCATCCTCGACATCAAGATGCCGCGCATGGACGGCATGGAGTTGCTGCGCCGGATGCGTCAGAAATCCGACCTGCCGGTGATCTTCCTGACCTCCAAGGACGATGAGATCGATGAACTGTTCGGCCTCAAGATGGGCGCCGACGACTTCATCCGCAAACCCTTCTCGCAGCGTCTTCTTGTCGAACGCGTCCGCGCCGTGCTGCGACGCGCCAGCACCCGCGAGGCGGCTGCCAAGGCGCCCAACCAGCAGGCCCGGTCGCTTGAGCGCGGCCAGCTTGTCATGGACCAGGAGCGCCACACCTGCACCTGGAAGGGCGAGCCGGTGACGCTGACCGTCACCGAGTTCCTCATCCTGCATTCGCTGGCCCAGCGTCCGGGCGTTGTAAAAAGCCGTGATGCGCTGATGGATTCGGCTTATGATGAGCAGGTTTATGTCGATGACCGCACCATCGACAGTCACATCAAGCGGCTACGCAAAAAGTTCAAGGCCGTCGATGATGACTTCGAAATGATCGAAACCCTTTACGGAGTCGGATATCGGTTCCGCGAAGCTTGAGTCGAGCGGGAGCTGCTATTCGATGGCAGTGCAAGTAGAGCGAGTGAGACGGTCGGGCGCCGCCAGGCGCCCGCCGCGGATTCTGCCCGGCTTCGTGTCGAAAATTACGGTGCCGATGCGCCGGTTTCTCGGCCATCACATCTTTTCCAGCCTGACGCGGCGTATCCTCTTTCTCAACCTTGCCGGCCTTGCCGTCCTGGTCACCGGCATTCTCTATCTCAATACCTTTCGCGACGGGCTGATCGACGCCCGTGTCGAGAGCCTGATGACTCAAGGCGAGATCATCGCCGGCGCGATCGCCGCCTCGGCGACGGTCGAGACCGATTCGATCAGCATCGATCCGGAGAAGCTGCTCGAGTTGCAGGCCGGCGAAAGCCTCGGCCCGGGCTCCGATCAGCTCGACAATCTCGATTTCCCGATCAATCCGGAGCGCGTGGCGCCGGTGCTCAGGCGGTTGATCTCGCCGACGCGCACACGCGCCCGCATTTACGACCGCGACGCCAACCTGCTGCTCGATTCCCGCCATCTCTATTCGCGCGGCCAGATCCTTCGCTACGACCTGCCGCCGGTCGAAGAGGAGCAGCCGGACCTTCTGGAGCGCATCCAGAAATTCGTCTTCGATTTCTTTCGCAACAAGCAGCTGCCCGTCTATCGCGAGCAGCCAGGTGGCAACGGCGCCGCGTTTCCGGAAGTGGTCAAGGCGCTTACCGGCAGCCCGTCGACGATCGTGCGGATCTCGGAGCAAGGCGAGCAGATCGTTTCTGTGGCGGTGCCGATCCAGCGCTTCCGTGCCGTTCTCGGCGTGCTGATGCTGTCGACCGAAGGCGGCGACATCGACAAGATCGTCGCGGCCGAGCGGAAGGCCATCCTGCGCGTGTTCGGCATTGCCGCCCTGGTTACCGCCATCCTGTCGATGCTGCTGGCCTCCACCATCGCCAATCCGCTGCGCCGGCTTTCCGCGGCGGCCGTCAGGGTTCGCCGCGGTGTCAAGAACCGCGAGGAAATCCCCGACTTCTCCGATCGGCAGGACGAGATCGGCAATCTGTCGATCGCCGTGCGCGACATGACCAATGCGCTGTACGCCCGCATCGAGGCGATCGAAAGTTTTGCCGCGGATGTCTCGCACGAGTTGAAGAACCCGCTTACCTCGCTGCGCAGCGCGGTGGAGACATTGCCGCTGGCCAGGAACGACAATTCGCGCAGCCGGCTGATGGATATCATCCAGCACGATGTGAGGCGGCTTGACCGTCTCATCACCGATATTTCCGATGCCTCCCGTCTCGATGCCGAGCTGGCGCGGGAAGATGCGGGAACCGTCGACCTCAAGAAGTTCATCACCGATCTGGTCGCCGTCTCGCGCGAGGCCACGCGCAACAAGAAGGCGGTCGAGATCGAATTCAAGGTCGCCAAACTGCCACAGGGCGTGAAAGGCTACTTCGTCGTCGGTCATGATCTGAGGATCGGCCAGGTGATCACCAACCTGATCGAGAATGCCCGCTCGTTCGTTCCCGAGGAACGTGGCCACATCACCATATCGCTGGCGCGCGCCGGCAAGTTCAACATGGTCACCATCGACGACAATGGACCCGGTATCCGGGCCGATAACATCGATCGCATTTTCGAGCGGTTCTATACCGATCGGCCGGCCGGCGAGGCGTTCGGTCAGAACTCGGGCCTTGGCCTGTCGATATCCAGGCAGATCGTTGAAGCCCATGGCGGCACGCTGAGCGCCGAGAACATCCCGGGCACCAAGCCTGGCGAGATCAAGGGCGCGCGCTTCGTGGTGACGCTGCCGGCGGAAGGCTGACGGATGAATTCCAATCACGCCTGGTCCTATTGTGCAGCCTGAAAATATTCACGGCACCGCGATCCTGATAGGTGATCGCGGCATTCTCATCACCGGACCGTCCGGCTTGGGCAAGACGACGCTGGCGCTCGCCTTGATCGATCATTGCAGCCAGCGTGGGCTGTTTTCCCGGCTGATCGGCGATGACCAGCTCTATGCTGCAGATTGCGACGGGCGGCTGGTCTGCCGCGCACCAGCCAGCATAGCCGGCCTCGTCGAGGTGCCGGGATTCGGCCCCAAACCGATACAGTTCGAGCCAAGCTGTGTGATCGACCTCATTATCCGGCTGGTGCCAGCCGGCAAAATGGCCCGCTTCCAGGAAGACTGCAGCGAACTCGTTGTCGGCGTACCAGTGCCGCGCATCGATCTTGCCGAGCGCAATGTAGCGGCGGCCTTGCCGGCATTGATGTCGCGCCTGTCGATTGCGCCTTTCCTGTGATCCGATTTCGATTTTTTGCTGCAATGCGTCAAATTGGCTTGGGCCGGCGCAATTTTGGGCTTGTCAACGGGCCTTGCGTCGACAAGATAGCGCTCCCGCCACCTGGAACGGTCGGCGAGCATAAAATGCGCCTGTGAAGCGGCGATGACGGGAGCCACCAAAGAATGATCGGACTCGTGCTTGTAACGCACGGTCAACTGGCCGCCGAGTTCCGCAATGCCGTGGAACATGTCGTTGGGCCACAAGACAATTTCGAGACCGTGGCGATCGGTGCCGACGACGATATGGAACAGCGCCGCCGCGACATTATCGAGGCAGTCGGCCGCGTCGATACGGGATCAGGCGTCATCGTTTTGACCGACATGTTCGGCGGCACGCCCTCTAACCTTGCCATTTCCGTGATGGAATCCGGGCGTATCGAGGTCATTGCCGGCATGAACCTGCCGATGCTGATCAAGCTGTCCAGCGTTCGCAAGGGCGACAACATGACGGCCGCGCTGGATGAGGCGCAGGCTGCCGGCCGTAAATACATCAATGTCGCCAGTCAACTCCTGAGCAGCAAATGAGCGCGCTCTTGCCGGAAAAGGACAAGATCGTTCGCGACTTTCCGATCGTCAACCAGCGCGGCCTGCACGCACGCGCCTCGGCCAAGTTCGTTCAAATCGCCAGTGGCTTCAACGCCACGGTCCAGGTCGAGAAGGACGGCGTCAAGGTCGGCGGCACCTCGATCATGGGCCTGATGATGCTGGCGGCGAGCCCCGGTTATTCGATCCGCGTCACCGCCACCGGCCCGGAGGCCGAAGAGGTCATCGATGCGCTGGAGCAACTGGTTGCTTCCCGTTTTGGCGAGGAATGCTGACGTGCGGGTCGCTTCCGAAGACATGCACGGATAAAGATTTCTTTATATCCCATTGTCGTCCGACTCCCGATCTGCTAGTCAGGCCGGCAACTCGCGCCCTCCGACACGCTTTCGGGGCGGGCGCGTCCCGCAATCAATTCGCATCGGAGCACTGCCATGACGGGTAGCAAGGACTATGTGGTCGCAGACATCGCGCTTGCCGGCTGGGGCCGCAAGGAGATCGAGATCGCCGAAACCGAAATGCCGGGCCTGATGGCCTGCCGCGAAGAATTCGGCGACAAGAAGCCGCTCAAGGGCGCGCGCATCACCGGCTCGCTGCACATGACCATCCAGACGGCGGTGCTGATCGAAACGCTTAAGGCGCTCGGCGCCGATATCCGCTGGGCTTCCTGCAATATCTTCTCGACCCAGGACCACGCTGCCGCGGCCATTGCCGAGGCCGGAATTCCGGTGTTTGCCGTCAAGGGCGAGACGCTGGAGGATTATTGGGTCTACACCGACAAGATCTTCCAGTGGGCCGATGGCGGCACCTCCAACATGATCCTCGACGACGGTGGCGATGCCACCATGTACATCCTGATCGGCGCCCGCGCCGAGGCCGGCGAGGATGTGCTGTCCAATCCGGGCAGCGAAGAGGAAGAGATCCTGTTTGCCCAGATCAAGAAGCGCATGCAGGCATCGCCCGGCTTCTTCACCAAGCAGAAGGAAGCGATCCGCGGCGTCACCGAAGAGACGACGACCGGCGTCAACCGGCTCTATCAGTTGCAGAAAAAAGGCCTGCTGCCGTTCCCGGCGATCAACGTCAATGATTCCGTCACCAAGTCGAAATTCGACAACAAATATGGCTGCAAGGAATCGCTTGTCGACGGCATTCGCCGCGGCACCGACACGATGATGGCTGGCAAGGTCGCGGTTGTCTGCGGCTATGGCGACGTCGGCAAGGGCTCGTCGGCTTCGCTCAAGGGCGCCGGCGCCCGCGTCAAGGTCACCGAGGTCGATCCGATCTGCGCGCTGCAGGCGGCGATGGACGGTTTCGAGGTGGTCACGCTCGAAGACGCAGCGCCGACGGCCGACATCGTTATCACCACCACCGGCAACAAGGACGTTGTTACCCTCGACCACATGCGCCTGATGAAGGACATGGTGATCGTCGGCAACATCGGTCACTTCGACAACGAGATCCAGGTGGCCTCGCTGCGCAACCTGAAATGGACCAACATCAAGCCTCAGGTGGATATGATCACCTTCCCGGACGGCAAGCGGATGATCCTTTTGTCGGAAGGCCGCCTGCTCAACCTCGGCAACGCTACCGGCCACCCGAGCTTCGTCATGTCGGCGTCCTTCACCAACCAGGTGTTGGCCCAGATCGAGTTGTACACCAAGCCCGGCCAGTACGAGAACCAGGTCTATGTCCTGCCGAAGCATCTCGACGAAAAGGTCGCGCGCCTGCATCTCGACAAGCTCGGTGCCCGCCTGACCGAACTGTCCGGCGAACAGGCGGCCTATATCGGCGTCACTCCGCAGGGACCGTTCAAGCCGGAACACTACCGCTATTAACCACGGCGAAACTTGCCACTAGATATTGAAGCCGGGCGATTGACTTTTCGCCCGGCTTTATTTTTGCGCTGATTGATTCTTCACGCCGATTCGCGCAAGCGCTATGGTGCTGATTCGCGGTCCGGGGACGAGGCCCGGGCGCACGCATCAGGGCGGTCTTGCATTCAGGCGGCGAAGAGGACCAAGACATGCCGGGGGATAACCCGCCTTGCGCGGGACAGGCCGTTTCCGGCGGCCATAACGATTCGATCACGGGCTCCGCTGCCAGAGGCGGCAGCCTTCTATGGCGCGCCGGCAGCCGTGTCGGGGTGCTGCTTGCTTCTTCCGCGCTGGTTGGTCCGCTGCTTGGCTTTACTGCACATGCCCAAACCCGCGTGGCGCAAAAGGCCGGGCTGTCGGTCAGCACGGTCGAGGTCATGCAACTCGCCATGTTCGTCGGCGTCATGGGGGCGGCATTGCTGTCGGCCATCTTTCTGATCCGCGAACGGGCGCGCACCGCGGCGGAAAATGCCGAGCTCAGGACCCGTATCGCCGACGTCAATGCCGCGCTGCAGCGCTCGGAGGCGCTGCTCCATTCCCGCGATCAGCGCGTGGTGGTATGGGCGGCCGAGAACAAGAAGCCCGAGCTTGTCGGGACATTGCCGATCGAGAGCGGCGCGCCGGAGGACCGGGCGGCCTTCCTGGCTTTCGGCCGCTGGCTGATGCCGCGTTCGGCGGCCGCACTCGAACATGCCGTCGCGGCACTGCGGGACAAGGCAAAGCCGTTCGATCTGGTCATCGAATCGCAGGCCGGCCAGCCGCTCGAGGTTCACGGCCGCAAGAGTGCGGCGCATGTGCTGGTTCGCTTCGTCTCGCTTTCGGAGACACAGCGAAGCCAGGCCAGGCTGAAGATCGAGAACCAGCGCTTAGCCGCCGACCATGAGACGCTGATCGGTCTTCTGGATGCGCTCAAGATGCCGTCATGGCTGCGTACTGTCGACGGGCGGCTGAAATGGGTCAACCGCGCCTATGCCGAAGCGGTCGAGGCCGAGAATGCCGAAGCGGCGGTCCGCGATGGCAAGGAATTCCTCGGCGGCCAGGCGCGCGACACGATCGCTGCGCAGCACAAGTCGCGCGCGGTCTTTGAACAGACGCTCTCCACGGTCATCGAAAGCGACCGCCGTATGTTTGCCGTGACCGATTTTGCCGGGGCGGATGGTTCGGCTGGTCTTGCCTGCGACATCAGCGCTATCGAGGCCATTCGCGCCGAATATGAGCGGACCATGCAGAGCCACGCCGACACGCTCGATCAGCTCAACACCGCCGTGGCGATTTTCGACACCGACGAGAAATTGCGGTTTTTCAATCAGGCGTTCCAGAAGCTATGGGGCCTCGACAGCGGCTTCCTGCACAGTGCGCCGGACAACGCCTTGCTGCTTGACCGCCTGCGCAGCGAAGGCAAGATCGCCGAGCAGCCCGAATGGCGGCGCTGGAAAGAGAGCCTGCTCGGCGCTTACCGCGCGGTTGAATCGCAGGAGCATTGGTGGCATCTGCCGGACGGCAAGACCATTCGCGTCGTCGCCAATCCGCAGCCCAAGGGCGGCGTCACCTGGGTGTTCGAGAACCTGACCGAGAAGATGGACCTTGAAAGCCGCTACCAGACCGCCGTCCGGGTCCAGGGCGAGACGCTCGACAACCTCGCCGAAGGCGTCGCTGTGTTCGGCCCCGACGGCAAGCTGAGATTGTCGAACCCGGCGTTCGCGGCATTGTGGGGGCTGGATGCCGATGCCTCAAAACCCAACGTCCATGTCTCGACGATCCGCGACCTTTGCGACCGCCGTGCCGTCGACAGTCCGTGGGGCGGGTTCGTTGCCGCCATCACCGGCTTCGACGACGAGCGCCGCGACCGCCACGGCCAAACCGAATTGAACAACGGCACCGTTTTGCGCTACGCCGTCATCCCTTTGCCCAACGGCCAGGTGATGATGACCTTCGTCGATGTTACCGACAGCGTCAATGTCGAGCGGGCGCTGAAGGACAAGAATGAGGCGCTGCAAAAGTCCGACCAGATCAAGAACGAATTCGTGCAGCACGTCTCCTATGAGCTGCGCTCGCCACTCACCAACATCATCGGCTTTACCGAGCTTCTTTCACTGCCGTCGACTGGTCCGCTGAACCAGAAGCAACGCGAATATATCGGGCATGTCGGCTCGTCCTCCTCGGTCCTGCTCACCATCGTCAACGACATCCTCGACCTGGCGACGGTGGATGCCGGCATCATGGAACTCGACATTTCCGAAGTTCACATCGATCGAACCATTACGGCTGCCGCCGAACTGGTCGCCGACCGGCTGGAGGAACATGCGATCAAGCTTAGGATCGACGCGGCGGCCGCGCCGAAGACCTTCCACGGCGACGAGATCCGCGTCCGCCAGATCCTCTACAATCTGCTCAGCAATGCCGCCAATTACGCGCCGGAGGCGAGCACCATAACGCTCGCCTGCCGCCAACTTGCCGACGGCGTGGAATTTTCCGTTCACGATGACGGCCCCGGCATGCCGCCGGACCTGCTTGACTCAGTGTTCCGGCGCTTCGAGCCGCGCACCAATGGCGGCCGCCGCCGTGGCGCCGGGCTCGGCCTGTCGATCGTCAAGAGCTTTGTCGAACTGCATGGCGGCAGCGTCCGCATCGAGACCGGCAGGGATAAGGGCACCACGGTTGTTTGCACCTTTCCCGACACGCCGTCCGGCATCCGCGCGGCGGCCGAGTAGCGCGTTCGATGGCGGTATTGGTGCTGGAGCATTTTCTCGCCGACGAGGCTGCGACGGCAAGGTTCGGCGAGGATCTCGCCATGTCGCTGCGCATTGGCGACGTGCTCGCCCTCAAGGGCGATCTCGGCGCCGGCAAATCGACCTTGGCACGGGCGCTGATCAGGGCACTGGCCGACGATGCCGGACTCGACGTGCCGAGCCCGACCTTCACGCTGGTCCAGAGCTACGACACGCGTGTGCCGGTTCATCATTTCGATCTCTACCGCTTGGGCACGGCATCCGAGCTGGACGAGCTGGGCTTCGACGAGGCGCTGACGCAAGGCGCCGCGCTGGTCGAATGGCCGGAGCGGGCAGAGGCATATCTGCCGAAAACCTCGGTGCTGGTCGAACTTCTCCAGCAGGGCGACGGCCGACTGGCGAGACTATCGGGAGAGGGCGCCGCCTTCGAGCGCGCGGCGCGATCGCTGGCAATGCGCGATTTTCTCGGGCAGGCCGGTTGGGGCGAAGCGCAGCGACGATATTTCATCGGTGATGCCTCGGCTCGCTCCTACGAGATCGTCACGCTCGCCAGATTTCCGCCGCGGGTGCTGATGAACTCGCCAAGGCTGGTGCTCGGACCGCCAGTCCGCGACGGCAAACCCTATGCCGAGATCGCTCACACCGCGCAATCCGTTTCGGCGTTCGTCGCCATCGACCGGGCCTTGCGGGCCGGCGGCGTCAGCGTCCCGGAAATCTATGCCCAGGATCTCGACCAGGGTTTTCTCCTGCTGGAGCATCTCGGTTCCCAAGGGTTTCTCGACAAGCGCGGCCAGCCGGTGGCCGAGCGCTACGCTGCGGCGGCCGAACTGCTTGCCATGATGCACGGCAAAACATGGCCGACCCGCATGCAGGCCGGCCCCGGCGTCTTCCACGAGGTGCCGCCTTTCGACCGCGACGCCATGATGATCGAGGCCGAATTGTTGGTCGACTGGTATGTCCCGGCGATATCAGGCGCTCCGCCTAGAGAGGCGCTGCGCGCCGGTTACCGCAGCGAATGGAGTGCGGTGCTCGATCGGCTGGAGGGGCGCGAATACACGCTGATGCTGCGCGATTTCCATTCACCCAACCTGATCTGGCGCGCTGACCGTTCCGGTCACGATCGCCTCGGCGTCGTCGATGTCCAGGACGCGCTGATCGGGCCGTCCGCCTACGACGTCGCCTCGCTCGCCATGGACGCGCGCGTCACTATCTCACCCGAAATCGAAAAGCACACGCTCGCCGCCTACATCGCCGCGCGACGCGCTGCCGGTGCCTTCGATGAGAACGAATTCCGCGAAACCTATGCAATCATGGCCGCACAGCGCAATTCCAAGATCCTCGGCATCTTCGTGCGGCTCGAAAAACGCGACGGCAAGCCTTATTATCTGAAGCATCTGCCGCGCATCCGCGACTATCTTCGCCGGGCACTGGCGCATCCGGCGCTGGCCGGGCTGCAGGATTTCTACATCGCCCACGGCTTGCTGGAGGAACGCTCGATTTGACGGCTAAGAATTTGGGCCTGAAGGCGTCGGATGAGCAGCCGATGCCGACGACCGCCATGGTGCTCGCCGCCGGGCTCGGCAAGCGCATGCGGCCGATCACCGACACCATGCCGAAGCCGCTGGTCAAGGTCGCCGGCAAGACATTGCTCGACTGGGGGCTGGACTGCCTAGCCGAAGCCGGCGTCGCCAAGGCCGTCGTCAACGTCCATTACCTCCCGCAACAGATCGTGGACCATGTAGCCCGCCGCAGTGCGCCGAGAATCGTCATCTCGGATGAGAGTAGGGACTTGCTTGACTCCGCCGGTGGTATCGTCAAGGCATTGCCCAGGTTAGGGGCGCCCTTCTATGTGCTCAACGCCGACACCTTCTGGATCGACAGCGGCGTTTCCAATCTCAGGCGTCTTGCCCTTGCATGGGAGGGCGCGACAATGGACATTCTGCTGATGCTTGCGGATCTCCAGTCGGCAACCGGACATAGCGGCGGCACCGATTTCCTGGTGGCGCCGGCCGGCGCCTTGCGGCGTGCGAACAACGATCCGGCCGGCCTGATCTATGCCGGCGCCGCAATCGTCCATCCGCGCATCTTCAAGGATGCGCCGGTCGGTCCACACTCTCTCAACGCCTATTTCGATGCGGCAATCGCCGCCGGCCGCCTGTTCGGCATGAAAATGCAGGGTCACTGGATTACTGTCGGCACACCTGACGCGATCCCGCGGGCGGAAGCAGCGGTCGCCGCCGCGCTTGCCGGCACGCCCAATGCTGTTGCTGAGGCACCCGGCGCGCTTACCGAGTCGAAATGAGCGGCTCCCGCCGCGTTTTCTCGATCCCGCCCGGAGCGCCGTTCCTGCCGACGCTGGCCGAGGCGCTGCTTGCGGGGCGCTTGGTTCCCGGCTTCGCCTATGACGGCGATCCGCTGGCGCTGGCCGATCTCACCATCTATGTGCCGACGCGCCGTGCGGCGCGGGCGCTTCGCGGCGTCTTCGTCGATGCTCTCTCGCGCTCGGGAAGCCGCTCGGCGATCCTGCCGGTCATCCGCCCGCTCGGTGAGTTCGATGAAGATGAAGCCGCCTTCGAGGCAGGAGGTTCGGTCGCCATCGACCTTGCGCCGCCGATCGCCGCGGTCGAGCGTCTTCTGCTGCTTGCGCCGCTGGTGCGGGCGTGGAAACGCCGCCTGCCGGCACATGTCGCGGCATTGTTCGACGAGGAGATCGTCATACCGGCCTCCGCCGCCGACGCCATCTGGCTGGCGCGCGACCTTGCACGCCTGATGGATGAGATCGACACCGAAGGCACGGATTGGGCAAGGCTCGCCGACCTTGTAACCGGCAATCTTGCAGGCTGGTGGCAGGTGACACTCGACTTCCTGACCATCGTGACGGAGAACTGGCCGAACCTGCTCGAGGAACGCCATCGTTCCAATCCGGCCGCGCATCGGAATGCCCTGATAAGGCTGGAGGCGGCGCGGCTGAAGCGTAATCCGCCAGCCGGACCGGTGATCGCCGCCGGTTCCACCGGCTCCATTCCCGCCACGGCCGAGCTGCTTGCCGTGATCGCCGGTCTGCCCAATGGCGCCGTCGTGCTGCCCGGGCTCGACCGGGCGTTGGACGAGCCGTCCTTTGTCGCGATCACCACACCGGGCGCGCGCCCAGCCGTGCTTGGCCACCCGCAATACGGCCTGGCAAAGTTGATCGGCAAGATCGGCGTGCCGCGCGCCGATGTCGAGGAGATTGCTGTTGCGCCGCGACCGCTTGCGCTGCGCGCCGCACTTGTCGGCGAAGCGCTGCGCCCGGCGGAGACCACCGAGCTCTGGGCCGAGACGCGCGCTCGCTTTAGGACCGGCGATATTGCCGAGGCCTTCGCCGATGTGACGCTTCTCGAAGCCGCCAGCGAACGCGACGAAGCCGTGGCGATCGCCGTCGCGCTCAAACAGGCCGTCGAACGGCCCGGCCAGCGCGCCGCACTCGTCACCGGCGACCGCGCTCTGGCGCGGCGCGTCTCAGTCGAGCTGCTGCGCTTCGGCGTTGCCGCCGACGATTCCGGCGGCACGCCGCTGATCAACACGCCAGCCGCCAGCCTGCTCAGGCTGGCGCTTCAGGCAGCCTTCCGCCCGGGCGACCCCGTCGCCCTGCTGTCGCTGCTCAAGCATCCCCTGCTTGGCCTCGGCCTGGAGCGGGTAAGCGTGCGCTATGCGGCCGAAATCGTAGAACTCGTGGGGCTGCGCGGCGGCACAGGGCGTCCGGACGTGGCGTCGCTGCCGCAGCTCTTCGACACCCGGCTCCTCGAATTCGACGGCGGCGGCAATCGCCGTCCACCCTTCTGGTGGCCGCGGCTTTCGGTCAGGCGCATCGAACAGGCGCGCGACCTGCTGACCCGGCTAACGGCCGCGCTGGCGCCGCTGGTTGCTTTTCGCGGCGACGAGAATGCCGATCTTGCCACCCTTGTGCGCGCCAGCGTCGTTGCGCTCGAAAGTCTCGGCCGCGCCGCTGATGGCAGCCTGAGCGAACTCTATGCGGGCGATGCCGGCGAAAAGCTCGCCGAGCTCTTGCGCGGGCTGGTCGCGGCCTCGGTGTCGTTCTCCTTCGCCGCTGACGAATGGCCTGACGTGATGGAGGCGCTGATCGCGCCCGAGACGGTCAAGCCGGCGCAGGGCACCGACAGGAACATCGCCATCTGGGGTGTGCTGGAAGCGCGGCTTCAAGATGTCGACACGCTGGTCGTCGGCGGGCTCAACGAAGGCGTGTGGCCGCGCAAGCCGGAGAGCGACCGCTTCATGTCGCGGCTGATGAAGACCGGCATCGATCTTGAACCGCCCGAGCGGCGCATCGGCCTTGCCGCCCATGATTTCCAGATGGCCATGGGCGCCAAAAAAGTGGTGCTGGCTCGCTCCGGCCGCTCCGGCGACGCACCGTCGGTACCTTCGCGCTGGCTGCAGCGCATCCTTACATTCGTCGGCGAGGACCACGCTGCTGCACTTCGCCGGCGCGGCGACGAACTGCTTGCCTGGGCGCGTGCGCTCGATGCCGGCGAAAAGCAGGACTTTGCGCCGAGGCCGCAGCCGAAACCGCCGCTCGCCGCGCGGCCGCACCACTTCTCGGTCACCGAGATCGAAACGCTACGCCGCGATCCCTATGCGGTCTATGCCAGAAGGATACTCGGCCTGATGCCGCTCGATCCGGTCATTCGCGATCCGGGCGCCGCCGAGCGTGGCACGCTGTTTCACGCCATTCTGCACCTCTTCTCGGCGAGGGTGGCCGACCCGCGCGCGCCGGAGGCGCTGGACGGGCTCATCGCCGCAGGCCGCTCCTGCTTTGCCGAGGCGGCCCTGCCGGCCGATGTCGAGGCGGTGTGGTGGCCGCGTTTTGAAAAGCTTGCCGCCGGCATCATCGAATGGGAGCGCGGCCGGGCCGCCGCCGTGGCACGGCGGCACGCCGAGGAACGCGCCGAAAAGACCGGTGTCGGCCGATCCGGCGTGACCCTGTCCGGCTACGCTGATCGCATCGATCTGCTGGCTGGCGGCATGGCCGACATCCTCGACTACAAGACCGGCTCCTCGCCATCCAAAGCGCAGGCGCACACGCTGCTCGCGCCGCAACTGGCGCTGGAGGGCGCGCTGCTGCGTCGCGGCGCCTTCAAGGAGCTTGGCGCCTGTGAGCCGTCGCAACTGGCTTTCGTGCGGCTGAGGCCGAATGGCGAGGTGTTCGAAGAATCGATCCTCGAATACAACCGCAAGCCGCGAACCGCCGCCGATCTCGCCGAAGAGGCCTGGGCGAGGTTGGAAAAGCTGCTGATCCACTATGCCGACCCGACGACCGGGTATTTGTCGCGGGCGTTGCCGTTCCGCGAGGGTGAGACCGACGGCGATTACGACCATCTCGCCCGCGTGCTCGAATGGTCGGCCGGCGGCGATGCCGACGACGAGGGAGGGGAGGCATGAAAAAGGCCTATCCCATTCCAAGCGACACTGTCGCCAGTCAGGCAAGCGCCTCCGATCCGCGCAATTCCGCATGGGTGTCGGCCAATGCCGGATCCGGCAAGACCCATGTACTCGCCCAGCGCGTTATCCGGCTGTTGCTGCGCGGCACCGATCCGTCCAAGATCCTGTGCCTGACCTATACGCGTGCCGCCGCCGCCAACATGTCGAACCGGGTGTTTTCGACCCTGTCGCAATGGACGGCCCTGGGCGATGCCGAGCTCTCGACACGGATAGAGGCGCTGGACGGCCGCCAGCCCGACCGCGAAACCATGCGCCGGGCGCGGCGGTTGTTTGCGGAGGCTCTGGAAACACCGGGCGGGCTGAAGATCCAGACCATCCACGCCTTCTGCGAATCGGTGCTGCATCAGTTCCCGCTGGAAGCCAATATCCCTGCGCATTTCGAAATGCTCGATCCGCAAATGGAGGCATCGCTGTTTGCCGCCGCCCGCCGCGACATGATTTCGGGCGGCGTTGCAGGCGATGCGGCATTGTCCGACGCCTTCGCCACCGTGCTGGAGCGCGGCGGCGAGCATGGGCTCGACGCACTGCTGGCCGAGATCGTGCGCAAGCGCGATGGTTTGCGTGCGTTCATCACCGCGGCCGGCGGCGATGGTTTTCAGGCGCTGTTCGACGAGTTCCATTTCCGCGCCGGCCAGACGGCCGAAGGTATAGCCGCCTCGGTCTGGCCGCCCCCCGGCTTCCTGCCGGATTATCTCGTCACCTTTTCACGGGCGGCCGAGGCCGCCGATGCGCGCATCGTGCTGAACAATCTGCTGCCATACGCCCGCCTTGCCTTTGCCGAGGAGGATCCGGTACGTCGCCTGATTTTGCTCTCCAAGGCTTTCCTGAGGGCCGACGGCGAGCCTTACGATCCGGCAAAGACATTTAAAAGGGCATTGCTTGACCGGCTGCCCGATCTTGCCGAACGTTATCTGGCGGCGGTCGACGCCATTCTCGAAATCTCCGACCGGCTGGCCTTGTTCAGGATGCTGGAAGGCACGCGTGCGGCGCTGACCATCGCCGACTGGCTGATCGCCCGTTACGAGCAATTGAAGCGCGCCCGCGGCTTCCTCGACTTTAACGACCTGATCACCCGTACGGTCAACCTTTTGGCACGGCCCGATGCCGGCCCTTGGGTGCAGTACAAGCTCGACCAGGGCATCGACCACATCCTGCTCGACGAGGCGCAGGACACCAGTCCCGACCAGTGGGAGGTGGTCAAGCGGCTGGCGGAGGAGTTCTTTGCCGGGCTCGGCGCACGCGACGCGGTCCACCGCACCATCTTTGCTGTCGGCGACGAAAAGCAGTCGATCTATTCCTTCCAGGGAGCCGCCCCGGATTCCTTTGCCGACAGCCGGCTTTTGTTTGCCGGCAAAGTTAGATCCGCCGCCGCCGCCTTCGCCGATCTCAAGCTGACCTGGTCGTTCCGCTCGACCGAAGATGTTCTTGCCGCCGTCGACCGGGTCTTTGCCGACCCGAACGTGCGGCGCGGCATCAGCCACGATCCTGATCCGCTCGACCACAAGGCGATCCGCACCGATGCGCCGGGTCATGTCGAGGTCTGGCCGTCGATCGGCGCCAACGTCGTCGACGAACCAGACGATTGGACGCAAGCGGTCGACCATGCCCACGCGCCGGCAGTCCGCGTCGCTGAAAACGTCGCCGCAACGATTGCCGGCTGGATCGGCAACGGTGAGGTCATCGAAGGCCGCGGCAAGAAACTCCGCCCCGGCGACGTGCTGGTGCTGGTGCGCAAGCGCGATCGCTTCGTCCATGCGCTGACGCGGGCGCTGAAGCGCCGCGACATTCCGGTGGCCGGCGCCGACCGGCTCAGCCTGCCCGGCCACGTCGTGGTGAAAGACCTGATCGCACTTGGCCATTTTCTCATCCAGCCCGAGGACGATCTGTCGCTGGCCGCCGTGCTGCGCAGCCCGATCTTCGATGTTTCGGAAGAGCAGCTTTTCGCGCTTGCTGCCCAGAGGCCGTCGGGCGTCTCGCTGATCGCCTCGCTGCGCCGGCATGTCGGCGAAAGCGAGGCGTTGGCCGCCGTCGTCAGCCGGCTCGACACATGGTCGAACGAGGCCGCATTCAAGCCGGTGTTCGAATTCTATGCCGCAGCTCTCGCCCGCGACGGCCTGCGCAAGAAGATGATCGCGCGGCTCGGTCCGGAGGCCGGCGATATCCTCGACGAATTCCTGAATTTCTGCCTGGCCGAGGAGCGAACCGGCCTGCCAGGGCTGGAATCCTTCCTGTCGACGCTGGAAAACGCCGGCCCCGAGATCAAGCGCGAAATGGACCAGACCCGCGACGAGGTTCGCGTCATGACCGTGCATGCCGCCAAAGGCCTGGAAGCGCCGGTGGTATTCCTTGTCGATGGCGGCTCCGCGCCGTTCAGCGACCAGCATCTGCCGAGATTGATGCCGTTCGAAGGCTCGGGCGACTGCTGGGAGGGCAAGGGCTATCTCTGGCGTTCGGCCAGCGATGTCGCCAATGGGTTTTCACGCGCCGCATCGGCCCGCGCCCGCGAGCTCGCCGACGACGAATACCGCCGGCTGCTCTATGTCGGCATGACCCGCGCCGAGGATCGGCTGATCGTCTGCGGCTACCATGGCAAGCGGGCGCCGAATACCGGCACCTGGCATTCGATCGTCAGCCGCGCACTGGTCGGTGCCGCGGAGAGCAAAGAACGCCGGCATCCCGCCACTGGCGAGACCGTGCATCGTTTCCAGGTGACGAAACTGCCGCCCATGCCACTGGCGGCAGTGAATGAGGCACGACAGGCGGAACGCTTTGCACCACTGCTTGAAACCCTGTTCCGGCCTCTGCCGCCCTTCGAGGAATTGCCGCGGCCGCTCTCGCCGTCCGGCGCCTCGGTGCTGATCGACGAGGCGCGGCAAGCGGTGGCCGACACGCGTTCGCCGGTACTGGATGCCGACGCCGAGCCCGGCTTTGCCGTCATGCGCGGGCTGGCGCTGCACAAATTGCTGCAGATGCTGCCCGGCATCGCCGAGGGAAAACGCCGGGATGCCGCCGAACGCTATCTGGCAAGAGCCGGCGCGGAATGGCTCGACGACGAGCACGACAAGGCCTTGGCTGGCGTTTTCAGAATTCTTGCCGACAGCCGCTTCGCGCCGCTGTTTGCGCCAAACTCGCGCGCCGAAGTCGCCATCATGGGCAGCCTGGAGGTAAGGGGCAAACTGCGCTCGATTTCCGGCAAGATCGACCGGCTGGCAGTAACGCCGGACAAGGTTTCGATCGTCGACTACAAGACCAATCGGCCAGCGCCAGCTACGCTCGCCGAAGTGCCGCAAGCCTATGTTCTGCAGCTCGCACTTTATCGCGCGCTGCTTCAGCCGCTCTATCCGGGACGCGAGGTCTCGGCGGCGCTGCTGTTCACCGAGGCGCCGCGGCTGATCGAGCTGCCGGCGGCGGCCTTGGACGATGCGCTTGCTAGACTCACGGGAGCGTGACACAACACTTGCTTGAAGACGGACGCGACCACCACCACATTTGGTGCGACGAACAAATCGAAAGGATCTCAGCATGGCCACCGTCAAGGTCGACAAGAGCAATTTCCAGGCCGACGTGCTCAACGCCAAGGAGCCGGTCGTGGTCGATTTCTGGGCGGAATGGTGCGGCCCGTGCAAGATGATCGCCCCGGCGCTCGAGGACATCGCCATCGAACTCGGCGGTAAGATAAAGATCGCCAAGCTCAACATCGACGAGAATCCTGAGCTGGCCGCGCAGTTCGGCGTACGCTCGATCCCGACGCTGATGATCTTCAAGGGCGGCGAAGTCGCCGACATGAAGGTCGGTGCTGCGCCGAAAACGGCATTGTCGCACTGGATCAACGGCAGCCTCGCCTGATCCGATCAAAATTTTGCAGAAAAGCCCGGCCTCGCGCCGGGCCATCTTTTGCTGGCGTCATTGGTGGGCCGCTCTGGCACTCGCGGCTTGCCGCCCGGTATTCTTCTCTTCTGAATTCAAAGGAGAAGCGATATGACCGGATCCGCCAAGGCCACCGTCTTCATCGACAATGAGCGCGTCATCGTCACCGAATACCGCTTCGCCCCGGGAGACAACACCGGCTGGCACCGCCATGGCCACGACTATGTGATCGTGCCGTTGACCGACGGCAAGGTGAAGCTCCTGACCAAGGATGGGGAATCCATTGCCGAAATGAAGAAGGGCTCGCCGTATTTCCGCAACGAGGGCGTCGAACATGACGTCATCAGCGCAAACGATGGCGAATTCGCCTTCATCGAGGTCGAGCTGAAGTAGTCCACCAACGCATCGGCTGCGTCGCTACAATTGTCCGGCGAGGCGCGATCACCAATCCGCGATACGATCGCCGCCGACGAATTGTGCGCTTTTCTCAGTATATTCGAACAGTTCTATCTTCACGCCGTTGGGGTCGCGGATCCAAGCCTGGTAGGTGTCATCGCACGCGCGTTTCTTGGAAGTGACATCAACGCCCTTTGACCTCAGATGGATGATCGCGGCGTCGATGTTTTCCACTTCGAGGCAGAAGTGGTTGATCTGGTTCAAGTCGCCATAGCTGGCGCCGTCTTTCTGGAACACCTCGACATGGCTACGGCTGCCGCAATTGAGGTAGAAGCCGAAAATCTTCCCGTCGCGCAAGAAATTGAACTGGGTATCCATGCCGAGGACGTCCCGATAGAAGCTTCGCGTCATCTCCAGGTCATTCGCGAAAATGCAAACGTGAGCGAGCTGCTTTACCTTGATCATGATTGGCTCCTCGCGGTGGTCTGATAAGTGTGGCGTCACCGTGGCCCGGCTGAAGCACGCCTCAAACCGGCGGCGTGCCGTTTTCGGCCAATACCGCGCCGGCCAGGTAAAGTGACCCGCCAATCAGGATGCGCGGCGGCGGTCCGTCCCATGTGTCGCGCAGCAGCATCAGCGCATTGGCGACGGAACTGACCGGTTCGGCCGACAGGCCGGCCTCGATGGCGCGGGTCGCCAGCTCGTCGTTCGGCACGCCCGCGTCGCTCAGGCTCACCGGCACGGTGTAGACATGCCGGACCAGGCCTTTGAAGGCGCGGAAATAGCCGCTCTGGTCCTTGGTGTTGATCATGCCCGAGATCAGGAACAGCGGACGCGGGTTCTTTTCCTCCTGCTCGGCCAGCGCCTCGGCGACGACCACGCCGGCGCCGGGATTGTGGCCGCCGTCGAGCCAGATGTCGGCGCCCTTCGGCGCCAGTTCGCTCAGCCGTCCTTGCGGCAGCTTTTGCATGCGGCCCGGCCAGGCGACGTTCGCCATCGCCTTCTCGGCAGCGCGGTGGCTGATCTCGAAGCCCGCCGCCTTGACCGCCGCGATCGCCGCCGCCGCATTGGCGAATTGATGGCGCCCCGGCAGGCGCGGCGGCGGCAGGTCCATCAATCCGTCTTCGTCCTGATAGACCATGCGGCCGTTTTCCTCATAGGCAAGGAAATCCTGGCCATAGACGAAGGCGGGGCAGTCGAGCCGCTCGGCGGTTTCGATGAGCACCTGCTGGGCCGTCTCGCTTTCCTGCGCGCCGATGACGACCGGGCATCCGCGCTTGATGATGCCGGCCTTTTCGGCGGCGATCAGCTCGACGCGGTCGCCGAGATAGGCTTCATGGTCGAGCGACACCGGCATGATCACCGACACGGCCGGCTCGGCGATGACATTGGTGGCGTCGAAGCGGCCGCCAAGGCCAACCTCGAGGATGACGGCATCGGCCGGATGTTCGGAAAACAGCAGGAAGGTGACGGCGGTGAGGATTTCGAAGACGGTGATCTTCTGGCCTTGATTGGCTTTGGCGACGCGGGCGATGGCTTCGGCGAAGACCTTGTCGTCCACCAGCCTGCCGCCGCCATCCGCGGCCAGCCGGTAGCGCTCGTGCCAGTTCACCAGATGTGGCGAGGTGTGGACGTGGACGCGGTAGCCGGCGGCTTCGAGCAGCGCCCGTGAAAAAGCAGCGCAGGAGCCCTTGCCGTTGGTGCCGGCGATGTGGATGACCGGCGGCAGCTGGTCCTGCGGATTGCCGAGCCGCTCGAGCAGCCGCGAAATGCGGTCGAGCGAAAGGTCGAAGCCCTTCGGATGAAGCGCCATCAGGCTTTCGATTTCGCGGTCGGCGGCAAGCGTGGTCATGGCGAATCCTAGGCGCGCCACGGACGGGGCGCAATCGCGGTTCGTGGCGAATGCGTCAGGCGTGCGGCCGGGCTTCGACCGGGATCACCGACGGCGGCAGGATTTCCGGCTCCTGCGGTTTTTGCTCTTCCGGCAGCTTGAGCAGCATTCTCAGCAGCCGCGCAACCGTCTGGCGCATCTCCAGCCGCGACACCACCATGTCGACCATGCCGTGTTCCATCAGATATTCGGCGCGCTGGAAGCCGTCGGGCAGCTTTTCCCGGATGGTCTGCTCGATGACGCGCGGGCCGGCAAAGCCGATCAGGGCGCCGGGCTCGGCAATATGCACGTCGCCCAGCATGGCATAGGAGGCGGTGACGCCGCCGGTCGTCGGGTTGGTCAGGACGACGATATAGGGAAGGCCAGCCTCCTTCAGCCTGTCAACGCCGATCGTGGTCCGTGGCAGCTGCATCAGCGACAGGATGCCTTCCTGCATTCGGGCGCCGCCGGAGGCCGCAAACAGGATCAGCGGCCGCTTGCGCTGCAAGGCGACCTCGAAACCATGCACGATGGCGTCGCCGGCCGCCATGCCGAGCGAGCCGCCCATGAAGGCAAAATCCTGCACCGTCACCACCACCGGCAGGCCTTCGACCGTACCCAGCGCATTGATGATGGCATCTTCCAGGCCGGTCTTGGCCTTGGCATCCTTCAGCCGGTCCACATAGCGCTTCTCGTCGCGGAACTTCAGTGGATCCTGCACCACCTTGGGGTTTTCCAGTGTCTCGTATTTGCCGTCGTCGAGGAAGAATTTCAGCCGTTCCTTGGCCGAGATCTTCATGTGGTGGCCGGAGGACGGGATGACGAACTGGTTCTGCTCCAGATCCTTGTGGAACACCATTTCGCCGGTCTCGGGATCCTTGATCCACAGGTTTTCCGGCATGTCGGTGCGGCGGCCGAGCATCGAATTGATCTTCGGACGGACGTAATTGGTGATCCAGTTCATCGCTTCGGCTCCTGTCCCTTAAGAAGACGTAGGAAGATTATTCGGCGGCAGCAAGGCGAGCCGCGCGAACCCCTTGCGAAAGCCCGCTGACCAGCGTGGCGACGGCCTCGGCCGGATCGGCGGTCTTTTCGCCCTTCGGCCCCAGCACGTTGGCGACGGCATTGACAATCGCGGTGCCGACAACGACGCCGTCGGCCGACGCGCCGATGGTGCGCGCCTGCTCGGCGGTCTTGACGCCGAAGCCGACGCAGATCGGCAGGTCGGTATGGCTCTTGATGCGCTTGACCGCTGCCGCCACCTTGCCGGTGTCGGCCAGCGCCGAACCGGTAATGCCGGTCATCGAGACGTAGTAGACGAAACCCGACGTGTTCTGCAGCACCTTGGGCAGGCGCTTGTCGTCGGTGGTCGGCGTCGCCAGCCGGATGAAATTGATGCCGGCCTTGAGTGCCGGGATGCAAAGCTCCTCGTCCATCTCAGGCGGCAGGTCGACGACGATCAGCCCGTCTATACCGCTGGCCAGCGCATCGCTCAGGAAGCGCTCTACGCCGTAGATGTAGATCGGATTGTAATAGCCCATCAAGACGATCGGCGTTTCGCTGTCGCCGGCGCGGAATTCCGAGGCCATCTTCAGCGTCTTGACCAGAGTCTGGCCGCCCTTCAGCGCCCGCAGGCCGGCCGCCTGGATCGCCGGGCCGTCGGCCATCGGATCGGAAAACGGCATGCCGAGCTCGATGATGTCGCTGCCGGCGTCGGGCAGCGCCTTCATGATCGACAGCGACGTGTCGTAGTCTGGGTCGCCGCCCATGAAATAGGTGACGAGTGCCGGTCGACCTTCGGCCTTCAGCTTTGCCATGCGGCGGTCGATGCGAGTGGCCATGATCAGATCTCCATGCCCAGCATATTGGCCACTGTGTGCACGTCCTTGTCGCCACGGCCGGACAGGTTGACGATGACGATCTGGTCCTTGTCCATATCAGGCACGATCTTCACCGCCTGCGCGATGGCATGGGCCGATTCCAGCGCCGGAATGATGCCCTCGACGCGCGTCGTCAGCTGAAACGCCTCCAGCGCCTCGTCGTCGAGGATCGGAACATAGTCGACGCGGCCGGAGTCGCGCAGCCATGAGTGTTCGGGACCGACGCCCGGATAGTCGAGGCCCGCCGAGATCGAGTGGCCGTCCATGATCTGGCCGTCGGCGTTCTGCAAGAGGTAGGTGCGGTTGCCATGCAGCACGCCGGGCGCGCCGGCATTCATCGAGGCGCAATGCTCGATGCCGTCGAGGCCGCGGCCGCCGGCTTCGACGCCGATGATGCGCACCTGCCTGTCATCCAGGAAGGGATGGAACAGGCCGATAGCGTTGGAACCGCCGCCGACACAAGCGATGATGGTGTCCGGCAGCCGGCCTTCCTGCTCGAGGATCTGGGCGCGCGCCTCGGTGCCGATCACCGACTGGAAGTCGCGCACCAACTCCGGATAGGGGTGCGGGCCGGCGGCGGTGCCGATCAGGTAGTAGGTATCCTCGACATTGGTCACCCAGTCGCGCAGGGCCTCGTTCATGGCGTCCTTCAGCGTGCCGTGGCCGGCGGTCACCGGCCGCACCTCGGCGCCCAGAAGTTTCATGCGAAAGACGTTGGGGCTTTGCCGGGCGACGTCGGTCGCGCCCATATAGACGATACAAGGAAGCCCGAAGCGCGCCGCCACTGTGGCGGAAGCGACGCCATGCTGGCCGGCGCCGGTCTCGGCGATGATCCGCGTCTTGCCCATGCGCTTGGCGAGCAGGATCTGGCCGAGGCAGTTGTTGATCTTGTGCGAGCCAGTGTGGTTCAGGTCCTCGCGCTTGAAATAGACTTTTGCGCCGCCCCCGAGGCCCTTAGCCGCGGAAACCCCGCGAAGATGCCGGGTAAGGCCTTCGGCGAAATAGAGCTTCGAAGGCCGCCCGGCGTAATGCGTCGAGAGATCGGTCAGCTCGGCCTTGAAATCCGGGTCGTTCTTGACCTCGTTCCAGTGCCGCTCCAGCTCGAGGATCAGCGGCATCAGCGTTTCGGCAACGAAACGACCGCCAAAAATGCCGAACATGCCCTGCTCGTCGGGGCCGGTGCGGAAGGAATTCGGTATCGCCGGCTTATCCATCGCCGATCTCCTGGTCTGCGGTTTGAAGCGTGGTCAGGCGGCGCGGTTGTCGCGTGCTGCCCCGACGGCCCGGAAAAATTGTTCGATCAGCGCCGGTTCCTTGACGCCCGGCGCGCTTTCCACGCCCGAAGAAATATCTATTCCGGGCGGGTTCACGAGCCGAACGGCGTCGCCGATATTTCCAGCATTGAGCCCACCGGAAAGCATGTAATCGACGCCGGCGTCAAGGCCGGCAAGAATGCGCCAGTCGAAGGCAAGACCGTTGCCGCCCGGCAATTCCGAATTCCTAGGCGGCTTGGCATCGAACAGAAAGCGGTCGGCAATGCCGACGAAGGGTTTTACCTGCTTGAGATCGGCAGCCTCGCTGACCGGCAGCGCCTTCATCACCGGCAAGCCGTAGCGCGCCTTCACCTCGGCCACCCGCTCAGGGGTTTCGGCGCCGTGAAGCTGCAGCATGTCGGGCTGCATTTTTTCGACGATCTCATCCAGAAACGCGTCGCCGGCGTCGACCGTCACCGCAACCGCCTTGGCCCTGCCGCGCGCCGCTTCGCGCAGGCGGCCAGCTTCCGCCGGCTCGACATAGCGCGGGCTTTTGGCAAAGAAAATGAAGCCGACATGGCTGGCGCCGCCGGCCAATGCCGCGGCCAGTGCCTTGTCGGTCTTCAACCCGCATATCTTGATGTCGAGCGCCATGGCGCGGGATTGGCACGAAACGGCCAAAGAGTCGAGAAAAAGCATCCTGTTTGCCGCCAGCGCGGAACGCGCTACCTTGCTAATGTAAGAGCGCAACGCGCTACCTTGCTAATCTAAGAACGCAACGCGCTGCCTTGCTCAGGCACAAAGGCGGGAGAACAAAGATCATGCCGGAAAAGACCGTCGCGGAACTCAGGCAAAAGCTGGCGCAGGCCCATGAGGTCATCGCTCATTTGATGGACAAGGCCGCCTTCAACGGCGCCGAGGCGCACCGGGCGCTGGCTTATTTCAGCAACGATGGCTTCGAGAAGGATTTCCTGCCCTGGCCGCGCCACGCCGACGAGGGGCTGCGGCCGGAGGAGTTGAACGCGGCCAATGACGATTGAGCAATTAAGCCCTGATCAAAAGCGCACTCTGTCAATGGAGTGTTCCTCCTCTCAACGCGCAACTTAGGTTGTTCATGGCCTCCAACGGAAAGTCATGTTTGCGCCAGTTTTCCTTGTAACCTTTGAGGCCATGTGTGTTCAAAACCTCACGCGCGGCACTGAGAACTGCTTCTGCGAACTCTCGCAACCCGCATGTGGCTTCAAGTTTCACCTCGCCGAAGTCGTCTGGCTCGTCAGACCAGATTTCTGAAAATTCCAGTATCTGCACTCTGACAAAAGCGCCTTCTGGCACCAGGACGAAGCGATACTCACCGGGCTCATCACAGAAGCGTGCGACCGAATACCTGGTGCCTTTCAGCGCGTTCAGCGTGGCGCCAAGCAACTCGTTGAGGGCATCGCCCAGATAAGACGCCGCCACGGTCGCCTGAAGGTCCCCAACCGTGACATCGCACATCGCCCAGCCCGCTCCAATCAGCCGGTATTCCATCCGCGCAGGCATCAATCACTCGAACGCGATCGCCTGCAGCGCGCCGCCATTGCGCTTGAGCCAGTCCTTGCAGCGCTCGGTGTCCGGGCAAAGCTGCTCGCATAATTTCCAGAATTTCGGGCCGTGGTTCATCTCCTTGAGGTGCGCCACCTCATGCGCGACGAGGTAGTTTATCACCGGCCGCGGCGCCATCATGATGCGCCAGGAAAACGACAGATTGCCGTCCGACGTGCAGGACCCCCAGCGGCTCGACGTATCCTTGAAGCGGATCGCCTTGGCCCGCTTGCCAATCGCCGCGCTGTGCTTCGTCACCAGCGCCTCGATCTCGCGCTTGGCTTCGCGCTTCAGGAAATCGGCGATGCGGCGCGGCAGATGCACGCGTTCGCCATGCACGATCATCAGCGGTCCGCGCTCGTCGCGCGACAGCGTGACGGTTCCGCGTTTCGACGGTTCATGGACGATGCGATGCGGCACACCGCGCACCGGTACCTTGATGCCGGGCCGCACCTGTGGCCGGTTGGGTACCTTGGCCAGCCTTTGCTCCAGCCAGTCCTGATGGCGGTCGAGGAATTTTTCCACCTCGCCGCGGCGCAGCCCCGGCGGCACGGTGATGCGCAGGCCGCGGCCGCCGGAGTCGATGCGCAGCGTCAGGCGGCGGGCGCGGTCGTTCTCGACGATCTTGAGCGGCAGCGTGCGGCCGGCAACGCAATGCTCGCGCTCCACGACGGGCGTGGGCTTGGGTTTCGCCGGGGTGCGGAAGAAGCCGAATGACATGCCGGGACGATACGCGATTCGAGGGAAACGAATAGAACAAAAAAGAAACGGCGCCGCTGACGCGACGCCGTTTTTGAATTATTTATCGGGGCAAGGACCTTTACTCGTCGAGCAGGCCTGGCGTGGAATTACCGCCGCGTTTGTTGTTCGTCGTCGAGCCGGTTGACCCACCGGTCGTGGGCGACGTCGACTTGTTGCGGTTGGCCATGAAGCGGTCGAACTCTTCCTGGTCCTTGGCGCGGCGCAATTCGCGGGCATATTCGTCGAACTCGCTCAGCATCTCGTCGAGCTTGCGGCGTTCCTCGGCAAGCCGCTCGAGTTCCTTTTCGCGCCAGTCGTCGAAAGCGACGTTGCCGGTGCGGGCGGAGCCATGGCCCCAGCGCGCGGCCTTGTCGGACCCGCGGCGGCAGCCGGCGAAGATGCCGTCTGTGGCGCGATTGACGTCACGCTTGAAGCCCTCGAGCCGGTCGCCCCAGATGATGTAGGCGAGCATGGCGAAGCCGAGCGGCCAGAACACCATGAACCCGATCACCATCAACGCGATGGTCGCCGGCGTCCAGGCCGGACGGATCAATGCAGATGTGTTCATTTCTCCCAATCCTTCAGTTGGAGACAGCCAAATCCGGCTGCGTGAAATCGAAATGGGATGGAGAAAACGGCGATTCAAGACAGCGACCGCCAAAACCGGACAAGCGGCTGAAATGATTATCGCTTTTTGAGCATTTCGAGGAAAAGAGCAGTCAGGCCCCGTAAGGGGGCAATGCCGCCGACGGTTCTGTAGTGAAAATCCAGCGCCGATCGCGTCTGCTGGCTGAGTGCAATGGTTTGACGCTTCGAAGCCGTCCGTTCAAAAATCCAGAGGCGCATTGTCGACGACCTCTTTCATCACGAAGAAGGTTCTGGTCTGGCGAACGCCAGGCAGTGCGATCAATTGGTCCCCGTGGATTCGGTTGAAATCCGCCATGTCACCAACCCTGATCTTCAGAAAATAATCGAAGTCGCCTGCCACCAGATGGCAGTCGAGGATGAATTTCAGCTTGGCGACGGCCTTTTCGAATTCCGCGAAACTCTCCGGGGTCGAACGGTCGAGTACGACGCCAACCATCACCAACGCGCCTCTGTCGACCTTCTGCGGGGTCACCATCGACCTGACATGGCTGATGTAGCCTTCATCGAACAGGCGTTGCGTCCGGCGGTGGCACGTCGCCGGGCTAACAGCGACCGACTGCGCCAGCTCCGCATTGGTCAGTCGCCCATTGCCCTGGAGCAGGCGCAACATTTTCAGGTCGATCCGGTCGAGCGCTGCGCGCATGAAAGATTCTTCCGTTATTCGGATTAAGAATCGAATATATATGACATTTCAATGCCATGAAGCGATATTTTGGATATTCTGGGCTCGATCTTTGAGAGCACATTTCAAGGCAGAGCTGATAGTGTTCATCGCACCACACCGCAATGAATGGAACAAGCGAGGGCACTCTCATGCTCGAGAAATTCGAACGTTATCCGCTCACATTCGGGCCGACCCATATCGAGAAACTGGAGCGGCTTGGTGGTCATCTCGGCGGGAAGGTCGATCTCTATGCCAAGCGGGAGGATTGCAATTCCGGCCTTGCCTTCGGTGGCAATAAACTGCGCAAGCTCGAATATATCGTCCCGGACGCGATCGCCTCAAACGCCGACACACTGGTGTCGATCGGCGGCGTCCAATCCAACCATACGCGCATGGTGGCGGCCGTCGCGGCGAAGATCGGCATGAAGTGCCGCCTCGTGCAGGAAAGCTGGGTGCCCCACGAGGACGCCGTCTACGATCGCGTCGGCAATATCCTTTTGAGCCGGATCATGGGCGCTGATGTCCAGATGGTCGATGAGGGTTTCGACATCGGGATTAGGGAAAGCTGGGAACAGGCAATCGCGGATGTGAAGGCCAAGGGTGGCAAACCCTATCCAATTCCGGCCGGGGCTTCGGTACACAAATATGGCGGCCTGGGCTATGTCGGCTTTGCCGAGGAGGTCCGCGCGCAGGAGAAGGAGCTCGGCTTTGCCTTCGACTACATCGTCGTTTGTACCGTCACCGGTTCGACTCACGCCGGCATGCTGGTCGGCTTCGCCAAGGACGGCCGCGAGCGCAAGGTGATCGGCATCGACGCATCCTGCACCCCGGCGCAGACCAAGGCGCAAGTGCTCAAGATCGCGCAGAGCACCACGACGCTGGTCGAACTCGGCAAGGAGCTCGATGAGAACGATGTCGTCCTGATCGAAGATTATGCCTATCCGGTCTACGGCGTCCCCTCGCAGGAGACGAAGGAAGCAATCCGTCTCTGCGCGCGTCTTGAAGGCATGATCACGGATCCGGTCTATGAGGGAAAATCCATGCAGGGCATGATCGATCTCGTGAGCAAGGGTTATTTTCCCAAGGGATCGAAAGTGCTCTACGCCCACCTTGGCGGCGCTCCGGCCATCAACGGATATGCTTATGCGTTCCGCAACGGCTGAATCTATCCCGCCTGCCGCACCATGGCGTCCACCGCCCGCACCAGCATGTCGAGATCCTGCGGCCGCGACAGGCGGTGGTCGCCGTCGGGAATGAGCGACAGCGTGACGTCGTCGGCCGGCAGCAGGCTGACCAGCTTCAACGCATGGCTCGACGGCACGTCGGGATCGGCAAGGCCTTGCAGGATGTGGACCGGACAGTGCGTGTCGATCGGCCCGGTCATCACCCGGTTGTTGCGGCCGTCCTCGATCAGCGCGCGCGTGTAGATGTAAGGCTCGGCTGAATAGTCCGACGGCTCCTCGAAAAAGCCCTTTTTCCTGAGGTCGCGCTTTTGCGCTCCGGTCAGCACCGGCTCGATCAGTTCAGCGGTGAAATCGGGCGCCGGGGCCAGCAGCACAAGACCTGCGATGCTGTTTTCGCCCGCCTTGCGCAATTCCTGCACCATGCGCAGCGCGATCCAGGCGCCCATCGAGGAGCCGACCAGGATCTGCCTGCCCTGGGTGAAGCGGCGGAAAACCGCCAGGCTCTCGCCCAGCCATTTCGAGATGGTGCCGTCGGCAAAGGCGCCACCCGATTCGCCGTGGCCGGAATAATCGTGGCGCAGAAAGGCGCGACCTTCTTTGCGCGCCCATTCCGACAGCGTTTCGGCCTTGGTGCCCAGCATGTCGGATTTGTAGCCGCCGAGCCAGACGATGCCGGGCTCGGCACCTGCCGCATGCCTGACGGCGATGCTCGTCCCGTCGACGTCCAGGAAGATCGGGGTGGTGGTCATGGTGTATTCCCTCACGCCGGTCTTTTGGCACAAGCGGGGGTTCAACGAAAAGTGCTCCGCCACTTTCTTCGCTTGGTGCAGAGGAGCATTCCATCGAGCAGGTGATTTCCTGAGAATGCTGTGCTATTGACTCCGACCGCGCGCTCACCACATTGCGCGTTCGCAATTCTGAACTGAAGAACCCCTTAACGAAACGGCTCAAGGAGACCACGACCATTCGCAGACCTTTCAAAGCAGCGGCGCCCACCAAGGAAGGCCCGCGCTCCAACCGTGACATCCGGGTTCCCCGGGTCCAGCTAATCGACGCCGAAGGCCAGAACCGCGGCGATGTCTCCATCAACGATGCATTGCTGCTCGCCGAAGAGGCGGGGCTCGATCTGGTCGAGATATCGCCCAATGCAGTGCCGCCCGTCGTAAAGATCCTCGATCTCGGCAAGCTGAAATACGCCAACCAGAAGAAGGCGGCCGAGGCGCGCAAGAACCAGAAGGTCATCGAGATCAAGGAGATCAAGATGCGCCCGAACATCGACAGCCACGACTATGAGACCAAGATGAAGGCCGTCCGGCGCTTTTTCGAGGAAGGCGACAAGGTCAAGCTGACATTGCGCTTCCGCGGTCGCGAGATGGCGCATATGGAACTCGGCATGCAGCTTCTGAACAAGGTTCGCGAGGAAGTGGCGCCCATCGCCAAGGTCGAAGCCGAACCGAAGCTCGAAGGCCGCCAGATGATGATGGTGCTGGCGCCCCGCTAAAGCGCGTTGCGCTTTAGTTCTGTTTTGTGCATGTCGTTGTCGCAAAACCGCTGCGCACTTTTGGGCGACGTGCATAAAATCCGCCTGAATCATGTTGCAAGGCGTCCCGGCGATCGGCGGGGCGCCTGTTTTCTTGGCCAGACGCTGCGATCGCCGGCGAGAGCAAAGACGCTCTGGTTCCCTCGACGATCGGATTCCCGACATGGTCAATGAAGTCAAGCATTCGGAAGCCAGATATGGACTGGGCAGCTATCAGCACACGCGCAGGATGGTACTTGCCGTTCTGATCGTGGTGATGTTTGCGGCGCTGCTGTTCGGCCAGTCGGTTTTCCCGCCCGATACGCCAGTGCATGAAACGATCGAAATGGTCGGCGTCGTGCTGATCTTTCTCGGCGTCGTCGGACGCTTGTGGTCGACGCTCTACATCGGTGGACGCAAATCCTCAGAAGTGGTGACCGGCGGACCGTATTCGATTACGCGCAACCCACTCTACCTTTTCTCCACTTTAGCTGCCGCCGGTGTCGGCGCACAGATCGGCTCCATCTCCGCCACGATCGGCTTTGGAGCGCTCTGCGCGGGTGCCTTTTACATCGTTATCCTGCGCGAAGAGAAATTCCTCAAGCAGGTTCTCGGCGCGCCATACCAGGCCTACCTGGCGAAAGTGCCGCGCTTCTTCCCGAAACTATCGCTGTATCAGGAAGGCGACACCGGCAGCTTCAAGCCGCGCCTGCTGCGAACCACGCTGCTGGACGGTCTGGTCTTCCTGGTTGCCTTGCCGGCTTTCGAACTGATCGACGGCGCCCAGCAGTCCGGCATATTGCCGGTGCTGTTCCGTTTCCCCTGAGTGCAGTGTTGCTGAGTACAGTGTTGCTGGGCACGGGGTGTTGCGCGCCAGCCCGCTTTGACGTATAGGACCGCCGTTCCCAAAAAACCGCCCGGCAGGGCATGCCGTGGCGGTTTCATTTGCTTTTCGGGCTTTGGTCGGCCTGAAGCGAACAAAAAGCGCATTGGTGCGCATATAAACGGAGTAGCAAAATGCCCAAGATGAAGACCAAATCGGCCGCCAAGAAGCGGTTCAAGATCACAGGTACGGGTAAAGTTCTGTCGGCTGCGGCCGGCAAGCGTCACGGCATGATCAAGCGTTCCAACAAGTTCATTCGAAATGCCCGCGGCACGATGGTTCTGGCTGAACCGGATGGCAAGAAGGTCATCAAGAATTTTCTGCCGAACGGCCTCTAGGGCATGATGCCAAAAAGTTGCAGACTTTTTGGAAACATCATGCGCCAAAATAAGAGCATTCGGTCTGGGCACGCATTTGTTTTACGCAATTCCGAACGGAAAACCGCCAGGCACTTTTCCTGGAATTGCTTTTAAGGAGATCATGACATGGCACGCGTAAAGAGAGGCGTCACCTCGCACGCCAAGCACAAGAAGGTCCTGAAAGCCGCCAAGGGTTTTTACGGCCGTCGCAAGAACACCATCCGCATCGCCAAGCAGGCGGTGGAAAAGTCGCTGCAGTACGCCTATCGCGACCGCAAGAACCGCAAGCGCTCGTTCCGCGCGCTGTGGATCCAGCGCATCAATGCGGCGACGCATGAGCATGGCCTGACCTACGGCCGTTTCATCGACGGTCTCAACAAGGCCGGCATCGAGATCGATCGCAAGATCCTGTCGGACATGGCCATCCACGAGCCGCAGGCCTTCGCCGCACTCGTGGCCAAGGCCAAGGTCGCGCTCGAATACCTGAAGAATACCACGCCGAATGCTTTTGAAAGCGCTGTCGCTTAAGACCAGCGCTTCCCAAGCTATTCGACACTTGATTTGGGAAACCCGCGCTGGCAGGGCTGGCGCGGGTTTTTCTTTGCTTCCAATCGGATCTGGAACATGAGTGACATGGAAACTCTCGAAAATTCCCTGATGGCCGAGATCGCCTCGGCCGCCGACGAGCAGGCGATCGAGGCGGTGCGTGTCTCTGCCCTTGGCAAGAAGGGCTCGGTTTCCGAGATGCTGAAGACACTCGGCTCGATGAGCGCCGAGGAGCGACAGGTCAAAGGCCCGGCAATCAACGGCCTCAAGAACCGCGTCACCGAGGCACTTTCGGCGCGCCGCGCCGAGCTGAAAGATGTGGCGATCACGGCACGGCTTGCCGCCGAGAAGGTCGACGTCAGCTTGCCGGTCAGGCAATCGCCGGCCGAGCGCGGCCGCATCCATCCGATCAGCCAGGTTATCGACGAGATCGCGGCGATTTTCGGCGATCTCGGCTTTGCCATCGCCGAAGGTCCGGACATCGAGACCGACTATTACAATTTCACCTCGCTGAACTTCCCGGAAGGCCACCCGGCGCGCGAGATGCACGACACCTTCTTCTTCCAGCCGGACGCGCAGGGCGAGCGCAAGCTTTTGCGCACCCACACCTCGCCGGTGCAGATCCGCACCATGGAGATGCAGAAGCCGCCAATCCGCATCGTCATCCCCGGCAAGACTTACCGGCAGGATTCCGATGCCACCCACTCGCCGATGTTCCATCAGGTCGAGGGGCTGGTGATCGACAAGTCGGCCAACGTCGCCAACATGAAATGGGTGCTGGAGGAGTTCTGCAAAGCCTTCTTCGAGGTGCCGAGCGTGAAGATGCGCTTCCGGCCGTCTTTCTTCCCGTTTACCGAGCCCAGCCTCGAGGTCGACATCCAGTGCGATCGTTCGCGGCCGGGCGAGGTGCGCTTCGGCGAAGGCTCCGACTGGATGGAGATTCTCGGCTGCGGCATGGTGCACCCCAATGTGCTCCGTTACGGTGGCCTCGATCCTGACGAATACCAGGGCTTCGCCTGGGGCATGGGCATCGACCGCATCGCCATGCTGAAATACGGCATGCCGGATCTGCGCGCCTTCTTCGACGCCGATGTCCGCTGGTTGTCGCATTACGGTTTTAGGCCGCTTGACATGCCGACGCTGTTCGGGGGCTTGAGCGCGTGACGACCGGGCCGCAGCAAATCCGCGGGCAGCTCGCCTTCCTGCACATGTCCGACGCGCGGCCGCATAGCTTCAAGTGCAGCGTGCCCAGACCAGACGGAACACAGTCATGAAACTCACCCTCTCCTGGCTCAAGGATCATCTCGAGACCGACGCCTCGCTGGCGGAAATCGTCGAGCGTCTCACCTCGATCGGCCTCGAGGTCGAGCATGTCGACGACCGGGCGAGCCTGGCCCCCTTCGTCATTGCCAAGGTGCTGACGGCGGTCCAGCATCCCGACGCCGACCGGCTTCGCGTGCTGACCGTCGACACCGGCGACGGCAAGCCGCCGGTGCAGGTCGTGTGTGGAGCGCCGAACGCCCGCGCGGGCCTGATCGGCGCCTTTGCAGCACCGGGCACTTATATTCCCGGCATCGACGTGACGCTGACCGTCGGCAAGATCCGCGGCGTTGAAAGCCACGGCATGATGTGCTCCGAGCGCGAGCTCGAATTGTCCGAGGAGCATGACGGCATCATCGACCTTCCGGCCGATGCGCCGGTCGGCACCAGCTTCGCCGCCTATGCCCATCTCGATGATCCGCTGATCGAGATCAATCTGACGCCGAACCGGCCGGATGCGACCAGTGTCCATGGCATCGCCCGCGATCTGGCGGCGAGCGGGCTCGGCACGCTGAAGAGCGCGCCGATAGAGCCGATCCCCGGCAAGGGCGAGACGCCGGTCAAGGTGACGATCGAAGCGCCGGAGCTCTGTCCCGGCTTTGCGCTGCGCCTGGTGCGCGGCGTCAAGAACGGACCGTCGCCGAAATGGCTGCAGCAAAGGCTTCTCGCCATCGGCTTGAGGCCGATCAGCGCGCTCGTCGATATCACCAATTACGTCACCTTCGACCGCGGCCGGCCGCTGCATGTCTTCGACGCTGCGAAGGTCACCGGCAATCTCGCCGTGCGCCGGGCGCGTGATGGCGAAAAGGTGCTGTCGCTCGACGGCCGCGAATACACGCTGACGCCGGAGATGTGCGTCATCGCCGACCAGGACGGCATCGAATCGATTGCCGGCATCATGGGCGGCGAGCATTCCGGCTGCGACGAGAACACCACCGACGTGCTGATCGAGTCGGCGCTTTGGGACCCGATCACCACCGCCCGCACCGGCCGCACGCTCGGCATCATCACCGACGCGCGCTATCGGTTTGAGCGCGGCGTCGACCCGGAAATGATGGTTCCCGGCTTGGAGCTGGCGACGAAGCTGGTGCTCGATTTCTGCGGCGGTACGCCGGCGCAAACCGAAGTCGTCGGCTATGCCGGCCATCAGCCGAAGATCGTCTCGTTCCCATTGTCGGAAGTGAAGCGGCTGACCGGCATCGAAGTGCCGCGCGCGACGAGCCTCGACATTCTAGCCCGCCTCGGCTTCAAGCCGGAGGGCACGGGCGATGTCGTCAATGTGGCGGTCCCGTCCTGGCGGCCGGATGTCGACGGCAAGGCCGACCTGGTCGAGGAGGTCATGCGCATCCACGGCGTCGACAATATCGCGCCGCAGCCGCTTGGTTCGCACGATGCGGTCAACGCCAGGATCCTGACTGTGCTGCAGATCCGCACCCGCGCCGCCAAGCGGGCGCTTGCCGTGCGCGGCATGATGGAGGCCGTCACCTGGTCGTTCGTTCCGGCAAAACACGCCGAATTGTTCGGCGGCGGCCAGCAGGCGCTGAAGCTTGCCAACCCGATCGCCGCCGATATGTCGGACATGCGGCCGTCGCTGCTGCCGGGGCTGATTGCGGCAGCACAGCGCAATGCCGACAGGGGCATCGGCGATGTCGCGCTGTTCGAAGTGTCGGGCACTTACGAGGGCGACGGCGCCGACCAGCAGCGGCGTGTTGCCGCCGGCGTGCGGCGCGGCACCGCCAGGCTCGAGGGCTCCGGCCGCCATTGGGCCGGCAATGCCGGCGCCGTCGGCGTCTTCGATGCCAAGGCCGATGCGATCGCAGCACTCGAAGCCTGCGGCGCGCCGGTCGAGCGGCTGCAGATCGAGGCTGGCGGCCCGGCCTGGTATCATCCCGGCCGCTCCGGCACGATCAAGCTTGGGCCGAAGGTAATCCTTGGCACGTTTGGCGAGTTCCACCCGAAGACGCTGGAGGGGCTGGACGTCTCCGGCCCGCTCTGCGGCTTCGAAGTGTTCATCGATACCGTGCCTGAGCCGAAAGCCAAGCCGACGCGAACAAAGCCGAGGCTGGATCTGTCCGCCTTCCAGGCGGTCAAGCGCGATTTCGCCTTCGTCGTCGACAAGGCGGTCGAAGCCGGCACACTCGTTCGCGCCGCCCTTGCCGCCGACCGAAAGCTGATTTCCGGCGTCTCGGTGTTCGATGTTTTCGAGGGTGCAGCGCTCGGCGCGGCGAAGAAATCGATCGCCATCGAAGTGTCGATCCAGCCGGTCGAAAAGACGCTGACCGACGACGATTTCGAGGCGCTGGCCAAGCGCATCGTCGAGAATGTCGGCAAGCAGACCGGCGGCGTGCTCAGAACCTAGAACGGATGCGATGATGGTTCACACCAGCAAACTCTCCATCACCTGGCTGGCAACTCACATCGGGACGATCGACGGCTTCTTGGATGACCAGGAATGCGCCGATCTGATCGCTGACAGTGAACGGCGCGGTTTCGAGGCGGCCAAGGTGAACAGCTCCGGCGGCGCCACCGTCCTGAAGGAGCTTCGCAATAACGACCGGGTTGTCTTCGATGACGAGGACCTTGCGGATTTGCTCTTCGCACGGGCGCGGCCTCTGCTCTATCGTGGTCTCGGCGACTGGCGCTTGACCGGGCTGAATGAGCGTTTCCGTTTCTATCGCTATGGGCCGGGCCAGAAGTTCGATTGGCACCATGACGGCTATTTCGAGCGCCACGCCTTGGAGCGCAGTCAGTTCACGTTCATGATTTATCTATCAGATGGATTTGAAGGGGGAGGAACCTCGTTTCGCGGCGAGGTGCCGGGCTATGCCGGTAGCAGTCTTCTGGTGAAGCCGAAGAAAGGAATGGCACTGGCGTTCTACCATCCGATCGAGCATCGCGGCGACGAGGTGCTGTCGGGGCGCAAGTACGTCATCCGAACGGATCGTGATGTACAAGCGCCAATGAAACGCTGTCCGTTCTGCCGCTGAGCTAAATGCACCTGACCCCGCTGGAAGTGTTTTTCGTCAAGGAGTTCTGCCGTTCCGCCGGCGTTTCTCCTGACATGATGCGTGCGCTGAAAGTCAAAGAACGCAGCCGCGATCCTGTAGGATTCATGACCAGAGTCACTCCCTCATCGGTTCCCCTGGAATTGCGCTTTGAGAGTCGAGTGTTCAGTTCGCTTCGGGTAGCGTGCGTTGGACCTGACCAGCTTCTTTGCGGCATGGTGCTGTTCTTCGATGAGATTGAAGGAAAGCTAGATGCGATCGAAGGCTTTGTGTATGGCGAAGAATGGCCGTCAATCGAGGAGCCAGTCTTCTGGTCCGAGACCGACCGAACAATGAGCCTTGGGCGGGAGGGAAACTAGCCTGCAGAAATGGGCGTCACGACGCCCTTTCCGATAATTGCACAACGCATGGCGCGCTGAGGATCTAGAGGGGTTGCCGGCAGGTGACGAATCGCCCTCCAAAGGGCGATGGACCATCTGCGCTATTCAGGGCTGCCCTTTGAGGAACAGCGTGCAGTCTTTCTCGATATCGTCTCAGCCGATCCGCTGGTCAGTGAGACGCTGTCGCGGGTACGCGGTCTCGACCTCCCCGACTGGCTGGTCGTTTCCGGCGCGCTTTACAACAGCGTCTGGAATCATCTGACCGGAAAGCCCTCGGGGTACGGCATCCGGGATGTCGACCTGTTCTATTTCGATGAGAGCGATCTGTCCTATGAAGCCGAGGACACGGTCATCCGCCGGGCGGCGAAGCAGTTTGAAGGACTGACGCTGCCGGTCGAAGTGCGCAACCAGGCGCGGGTGCATCTGTGGTTTGAGGCGCGCTTTGGCGGTTCCTATCCCAGACTGTCGTCGTCCGCCGAGGCGCTGTCCTATTTCGCTTCGAAAACCCATGCGGTCGGGGTTAGATTCGGCACCGATGGGCAACTCGCGCCCGTGGCGCCGTTCGGGCTCGACGACATCTTCTCGTTTCGCGTTACCCCGAACCGTACACTGGATAATCGGCAGACGCACGAGATGAAGGGCGCGCGTGCCAGGGAGAACTGGCCGGAGATCAGTGTCGTGCCTTGGTAGGAAATGTCGGCGCGAGGCACCCCCCTCTGCCCTGCCAGGCATCTCCCCCTCAAGGGGGGAGATCGGATGTCGCCTCGGCTTTCGCCAATCACCGGCGCCGGAAGGGCGGGCAGGGCGCGGGAACTGCCAATCTCCCCCCTTGAGGGGGAGATGTCCGGCAGGACAGAGGGGGGTGCCTCGCGCCGAGGTCTCACAACGCTTTGCATCGCACCGTATTAGTCAAAAAGGGGTGCCGAAACGCCCCGTTTCGATTAGGCCGTCGATTGCCGTTCACCCGTTAACCAGCGCCAGCAGCTCCTCGGTATAGCGCTTGCCGACCACCTTTTCCGGCGACAGGGCGTCGCCGATGGATGCCACCTCGGCCTGGCTCAGCACGATATCGGCTGCCGCCGTATTCTGCTCCAGATGGCGCATTTTTCGCGCACCAGGGATCGGGACAATGAAGTCGCCCTGATGCAGCACCCAGGCGAGCGCCAGCTGCGCCGGCGTCACGCCCTTCCCGGCGGCCATCTTTTCCAGCACGGCGACGACCGCCGCATTGGCCGCCATGGCGTCGGCCTGGAAGCGCGGCAACCCGCGGCGCCAGTCGTCGGCGCCGAGAACATCGGGCTTGGCGATCGTGCCGGTGAGCAGGCCGCGGCCGAGCGGGCTATAGGGGACAAAGCCGATGCCGAGCTCGCGGCAGACGGCAAACACTTCCCCCTCCGGATCGCGGCTCCACAGTGAATACTCGCTCTGCACGGCGGCGATCGGGTGCACGGCATGCGCCCGGCGGATGGTCGCCGCACTCGCCTCCGACAGGCCGAGCGCCCGCACCTTGCCCTCGCGCACCAGCTCGGCCATGGCGCCGACCGTATCCTCGATCGGCACGTTGGGGTCGACGCGGTGCTGGTAATAGAGATCGATCACCTCCGTATCCAACCGCTTCAATGACGCTTCGGCCACCGCCTTGACATGCTCCGGGCGGCTATCGACACCGGCCATGCGCTCCATGCCGCTGCCTTCTTCGAGGATCTTGAAGCCGAATTTGGTTGCGATCGTCACCTTGTCACGCACCGGCTTCAGCGCCTTGCCGACCAGGATCTCGTTCTCGTAAGGGCCATAGACCTCGGCCGTGTCGAAGAAATTGACCCCGATCTCGACGGCATGGCGCAGCGTGGCAATCGCCTCCGCCTCCGGCTGGCCACCATAGGCAAAGCTCATCCCCATGCAGCCGAGGCCGACCGGGTAGACGTCAAGTTTATTGCCAAGCTTGCGGGTTTGCATCACGTGTCTCCTTGTTGTGATGGTTGTGATGCCGCAGAGATAGCGTCTTGCACTGAGTTCGATAATCGGCTCTCATGTGTACGGGCTGTTCCAAGAAATAGATCAATGCAGCGAACCCATCTTTCACAGCTCGCGGTGCTGGCAACCGTCGCCCAGTGCGGCAGTTTTCGTGGCGCGGCCAAGGAACTGGCAATCGCGCCATCGGCGGTCAGCCATGCGGTGTCCAGCCTGGAAGCGTGTCTTGGCGTTCGCCTGCTGGCGCGCAGCACGCGCAGCGTCGCTCCGACCGAGGAGGGCGCGCAACTGCTCGAGCGCCTCAGGCCGGCGCTGTCGGAAATCGACCTGGCGCTGGAATCGGCGATCGAGGCGCGCGACCGGCCGGCGGGCAATCTCCGGCTGACGGTGCCGCGCACCGCCGCCCACCTGGCGCTGACGCCAAGGCTCGGCGCCTTTGCTGCTGCCTATCCCGACATCGTGCTGGAGATCGTCATCGAGGACCGCTTCACCGACGTGGTCGAGGGCGGCTTCGATGCCGGTGTGCGACTGGGCGAGAGCCTGCAACGCGACATGATCGCGGTGCGCATCGGACCAGACCTTCGCGGCGCCGTGGTCGGCGCGCCAGCCTATTTCGAGACCATGCCCAAGCCGCAGCATCCGCGCGATCTCGCCGCTCACCGCTGCATCCGCTTCCGCTTCTCCAGCGGCATTCTCTACCGCTGGGAATTCGAGCAAAACGGCGAGGAGATCGAGATACCGGTGCAAGGGCCGCTGATCCTCGACGAGGACCATCTGATTGCCAATGCCGCAGTCGACGGCGCCGGGCTCGCCTTCGTGTTCGAGGACTATGTCCGCGACGCGCTCGCCGCCGGCAAGCTCGTTCGCGTGCTGGAGGACTGGTGCCCGCGCTTCGACGGCTTCTTCGTCTATTACCCCAGCCGCCGCCAGATGCGGCCGGCGCTCAGGGCCTTTGTCGATTTTTTCAAGGTCGGCGAGTAAGCCAACCCTCCCCACAAGGGAGAGCTGGAAGAAAGCCGACCTGGCATTCGTTCACCGACCATGTCAGCACTGCCCAAAAACCAGACGGCCGGCTACGGCTGGACGGCGATCATCCTTCACTGGCTGATCGCGGCGCTCTTTATCGGCCAGTTCGTGCTCGGCTTCGTCATGGTGCGGCTGTCCAGCCAGCGCACCGCCTTCGAGCTGATCCAGCTGCATAAATCCTTCGGCTTCCTGCTGCTTGGACTGGTCATCCTGCGCATCGCCTGGCGCCTAGGCAGACCGGCCCCGCCGCTGCCGCGCTCGGTCGGGCCTTTCGAGCGCCGTGCGGCGCCGCTGGTCCATCTCGCGCTTTATGCGTTTCAGCTCGCTCTGCCGTTGTCCGGTTGGGCGCTGGTCTCGGTCTCGGTGCTGGAGATCCCGAGCGTGCCGTTCAATCTGTTCGTCATGCCCAATCTGCCGCTCGGTGAATCGGACACGGCAGAAGGCTTCTGGGCAGCGACGCACTGGTATCTCGCCTATGCCGGCATCGGACTTGTCGCTTTGCATCTCGCCGCAGCGCTGCGCCATCATTTCTGGCTGAGGGATACCGTGCTGACGCGCATGATCACGGCTTCGTCACATCACGACAGGGAATAGAGCGGACGGCTCATTCGTTGATGGGGCGAGGACGCAAGAAAGCGTTGCCTGCCAAGAGGACCATTTCCATGTACGCGCGCATCTTCGGATTTGCGGCCGCCGCCGCTTGTATTGCCATGCCTGTTTTCGCCGCCGTTGCCCTCGGCGACGCGGCCGGCAGCTACATCATCCGCCCGGGGAGTTCCAGCATCCACTTCTCCATCGGCAAGCTCGGCGGCGGCGGGCTCGACGGTGCCTTCGCCCGCTTCAAGGGCAGTATCCTCATCGACAACAGCGATGTCGGCCGGTCCCAGGTCAATTTCACCATCTTCCCCGAAAGCGTCGGCACCGGCCAAAGCCGCATCGATGCCTTTCTTCGCTCGGACGCGGTCTTCGACGCCGCCGACAATCCGGAGATCCAGTTCCGTTCGACCAGCGTCAAACGCACCGGCGACACGTCAGCCCTGGTTACCGGCAGGCTGACGGCGCGCGGCAAGACCTTTCAGGAAAAGTTCACGGCGGATCTCGGTGGCCTCAAGGCGGGCACGATAAAATTCCACGTCACCGGCAAGGTGCTGCGGTCGCGCTACGGCATGGATGTCGGCACGCCGATTTATTCCAACGTCGTCGACTTCGACATGACGCTGACGGGTAGAAGGGGATAGCCTTTGCAGGTTCCGCCAGGGCAGCGCGGGCATCCGGACAAGCCGCAGATGATCGCCCTGTTCGCCGCCATGCTCCCGCATTGGCTTTTCTCCTGAATTAGGGCAAACCTCCAGGCCTGCAATCGAGAGGAGAAATTTGATGTTCCGATGGGGTGTTTTGTCGACGGCCAAGATCGGCCGCGAGCAGCTTTTGCCGGCAATCGTCGAGGCGGAGAACGGCGTGCTGTCCGCGATTGCCAGCCGCGATCTGTCGAAAGCGCGGGCGCTGGGCGAACGCTTCGGTGCGCGCCACGCGTTCGGCTCCTATGAGGAGCTGCTCGCCTCCAGCGACATCGACGGCGTCTACATTCCGCTGCCGACCTCGCAGCATGTCGAATGGACGGCCAAGGCGATCGAGGCCGGCAAGCATGTCCTGGTCGAAAAACCGCTGGCGCTCGATGCCAAGGACATTCCGCCGCTGATCAAGCTGCGCGATGCCAGGAAGGTGCTGGTCTGCGAAGCCTTCATGGTCGTCTACCATCCGCAGTGGATCAAGGTGCGCGAGCTGATCGCCAACGGCGCCATCGGCCGGCTGCGCCATGTCCAGGGCGCGTTCTCCTATTACAATGTCGACCCCAACAACATGCGCAACAAGCTCGATCTCGGCGGCGGCGCGCTGCCCGACATCGGCGTCTATCCGACGGTATCGACGCGCTTTTCGACCGGCAAGGAGCCGCTGCGGGTCCAGGCGACGATCGAGCGCGACAAGATATTCGGCACCGACATCTATTCCTCGATCCGCGCCGATTTCGGCGACTTCGAGCTGTCGTTTTACCTGTCGACGCAGATGGCGGCACGCCAGGTGATGGTCTTTCACGGCGAGAAGGGCTTCATCGAGGTGTTCTCACCGTTCAACGCCGGACTCTACGACCATCACCGCGTCGAGCTGCACAACCAGAACCACAGCGAGGCGCAAGTCTTCCGCTTTCCCGGCACGCAGCAATACCGGCTGGAAGTCGAGGCCTTCGCGCGGGCTGCGCAGGGCGGCAAGGACCGCGTCTTCACGCTGGAAGAATCGGTGCTCAACCAGAAGGTCATCGATGCCATGTTCCGCGCCGGCGAGAAGGAAGGCTGGGAAACAGTCTAGGCCGGCCATGATCCCAAAAAGTGGGGACCGGTTTTTGGACAAGATCATGGCCAAATAGATGTCCGACGATGCGGATGTGATCATTGTCGGCTCCGGCCTTGCCGGCCTTGTCGCGGCGGCCGAACTGTCTGCGGCCGGCAAGAAGACCATCATCGTCGAGCAGGAGCCGGAACAGTCGCTTGGCGGCCAGGCATTCTGGTCGCTCGGCGGCATCTTCCTTGTCGATTCGCCCGAACAGCGGCGCATGCGCATCCGCGATTCGTACGAGCTGGCGCTCGAGGACTGGCTGGGCACCGCAGCCTTCGACCGCACGGAAGATCTCTGGCCGCGCCGCTGGGCCGAGGCTTATCTCGGCTTCGCCGCCGGCGAGAAGCGCTCCTGGCTCATGCAGCGCGGCCTGAAATTCTTTCCGGTGGTCGGCTGGGCCGAGCGCGGCGGCGGCAATGCCGTCGGCCACGGCAATTCGGTGCCGCGCTTCCACATCACCTGGGGCACCGGCCCTGGCGTGCTCGAACCGTTCGTGCAGCGCGTACGCGAGGCCGAGAAACGCGGGCTGATCCGCTTCAAATTCCGTCACCGGGTCAACGAATTGACGCGGACGGGCAGCGTCGTCAACGGCGTGCGCGGCGACCTATTGGCGGCGAGCGATGCCGAGCGCGGCCGCAAGAGCTCGCGCGAGATCACCGGCGATTTCGAGCTGAAGGCGCAGGCCGTCATCGTCGCCTCCGGCGGCATCGGTGCCAATCACCAGCTGGTCCGGGAGAATTGGCCGAAGCGGATGGGCGCGCCGCCGAAACGCATGATCACTGGCGTTCCCGATCATGTCGACGGCCGCATGCTGGCGATCGCCGAAGCCGCCGGCGGCCGGCTGATCAACCGCGACCGCATGTGGCACTATGTCGAGGGCGTCAGGAACTGGGCACCGATCTGGACCGATCATGCGATCCGCATCCTGCCCGGCCCGTCATCGCTGTGGCTCGATGCGCGCGGCAAGCGCCTGCCGGTCCCGCTCTATCCCGGCTTCGACACGTTGGCCACGCTCAGCCACATCATGAGCACCGGCTTCGATCATTCCTGGTTCATCCTGACCAAAAAGATCATCCAGAAGGAGTTCGCGCTGTCGGGCTCCGAGCAGAACCCCGATCTGACGGGGAAGAGCTGGCGCCAGGTGCTCGGCCGCGCCACCAGCGGCGTGCCCGCGCCGGTCAAGGCGTTCATGGAGAAGGGCGAGGATTTCATCGTCGAGCCTGATTTGCCGGCGCTGGTCGCCCGCATGAACGCATTGGCCGGCGGCGAGCCGCTGCTCGAACTGGCGCAGGTTGAGCGCGAAATCCGCGCCCGCGACCGGCAGCTCGACAATCCGTTCTCCAAGGACATGCAGATTACTGCGTTGCGCGGCGCGCGAGCCTATCTCGGCGACCGGCTGATCCGCACCGCAAGACCGCACAAGCTGCTCGATCCCGCCAATGGCCCGCTGATTGCCGTCAGGCTCAGCATCCTGACCCGCAAGACGCTCGGTGGGCTGGAGACTGACCTCGACAGCCGCGTGCTGGGCGCCGGCGGCCAACCAGTCGAGGGGCTGTACGCGGCGGGCGAGGCCGCCGGTTTCGGCGGCGGCGGCATGCACGGCTATGCGGCGCTCGAAGGCACGTTTCTCGGCGGCTGCATCTTTTCCGGCCGCAGTGCCGGACGGGCGGCGGCACGCGCGGTGGGGTGAAACAAGGCCCGCCGGCGGCCGTTGCGCCAAGGTGGCGATTGCACCGAATGGCCAACTTCCCTTAGAGCATTTTGCAGCCAAAATGGAATCATTTGGCGTCCGCATAAATGCGGCAAAACAGATGGTTAGAGCGGGTTACCGGTTCCAGGAGAACCGGAACCGCTCTAGGCGAAGGGCTGCAAATTGACGTCTTGAAGCTTGGAACCGGCAAGCAAAGCCTCGAGCACCTGCTTCTTGAGAGACAGGCACTGCGAACGGGCAAGTTTGACGATGGCGGAAACCTCGCCTGCCTCGCAGGCAAGGACCAGCTCCTTTTGCTGGGCGATGATCAACTGGGTGAAGTCGCGGGACTTGAAGCCGAGGTGGAGAACCCGCGCCGACTGGTCGAGTATCTGGTCCAGGAGATGCGCCAGTCGTAAATTTCCCGAGAGCTCCGCAAGGGCCAGACGAAAGGCACGGTCGGCCGCAAGAAAGGCAACGTGGCTGCGTAGCGTCTCCGGCTTCAGCACTTTTTGCGCTGCCAGCCTGACATCCTCGAGCCCGCGCTCGGTCATGTTCGATGCCGCCACCCTGAACACTTCCGGCTCGATCAAGCTGCGGACATCGAAGATCTCGTTGACATCCCGCAGGCTGAGCGTAGCAACGACGTAGCCGCGGCGCGGCTCGCTCCTGACCAGTCCTTCCTGCATCAGTCGGGCCAGCGCCGCGCGGATGGTCGCCTTTTTGATCTGGTATCGATCACCGATCTGTTTCTCCGTCAGCGCTTCGCCGGGGCGCAACACGCAGGCAATGATGTCGTTCCTCAGCTGCTCATATGCCTGTTCCCTGCGAAGGACGTCGGCGGCTGACAGTGCTGTCGCCTCGACCGTGGCCGGCCTTGCCGGTTCGGCGGTCAACTTCGTCGTTTTCATATTCTGTCCGTCTGGCTGTCCGGTTGACGCTGGCATCAGCATTCGCTAGCGTGAGCATCTCAGATTGATAATCTGAGCATCTCAGGGAGGATAACTGATATGCCTTTACCCGCCAACTCGCCTCTCTACGCCGCTGCCGATGATATCGTCAATGCCGCGAAGGGGCCAGGTCCCCTCGAAGCGGTAAGGACGGTCCTGGGCGACTACACCAACCGCTTTCACGCATCGGGAACACTCGCTCACGAAGAAGACGACGACGAGGTGCTTCTGCATGCGAGTCCGAACCTGACGATCTATCACATCACTCTGTCGCCCGGCCTGCAGTACCCGCCTCACAACCACCTGATGGATGCCTTGATCGGCATCTACAAGGGCAGCGAGACGAACTTCATCTATCCCGTTGCCGGCAGCGAACTCGATGTTCCCGAAAGGCAGGACATCGCAGCGCCTGCCGTGGTGCACATGGCGTCAAATACCGTGCATGCGGTTGCGAATACGGGCGGTGCGCGATCGGGTGCGCTGCATGTCTACCTCGGCGATCTCACACGAACCCACCGGCAGCTGTGGAGTCCGGACAGCAACCACGCCGAGCCGTTTGACAATGACCGCTATCTGGCCGGCGCTCGGCCCATTCAGCAGTCCGGGCACGAATGAGCGCAGGGGCGTCGCGGGCGGCGAAATTGGCCGTGATCAGCGGACCCGTCGGAATCGCGTCACACTTGTCACTCTCGCCAATCCGCTATCGCCCCTATCCTGGCTCACGACCCAACACGTCGCGCCGGTGCGGCGACAAACCAGCAAGGGAGATGCACAATGACGGCACATCAGAATGGCACAGGCGAGCAGACGACGCGGCTCGCGATGAAGACACCACCGGTCGTTTCGCCTGACGCGTGGGAGGCCGCGCGCCAGCAGTTGCTCGTGAAGGAGAAGACTGTGACCCGGGCTCGCGACGCACTGGCCGCCGAGCGCCGGCGGATGCCGTGGATGGCGGTGGAGAAGACCTATACGTTCGAGGGCCCCGACGGAAAGGTGAGCCTGCTCGACCTGTTCGAGGGCCGCCGTCAGCTGATCGTCTACCGCGCCTTCTTCGAGCCCGGCGTATTCGGCTGGCCCGACCACGCTTGCCGCGGCTGCTCGCTGGGGGCGGACCAGGTCGGCAATCTTGCCCATCTGAACGCCCGCGACACCACGCTTGCCTACGCCTCGCGCGCACCGCAGGCCGACATTGCGCGGCTGAAGGCGCGGATGGACTGGAAGATGCCCTGGTACACCATCACCGACAGCTTCGATGCCGATTTCGGCGTTGACGAATGGCACGGCCACAACGTGTTCATCCGCGACGGTGATCGCGTGTTCCGTACCTACTTCATTAACAACCGCGGCGACGAGGCGATGGGGACCGTATGGAGCTATCTCGACCTGTCGCCGCTCGGCCGCCAGGAGGTTTGGGAGGATTCGCCCGAGGGCTATCCGCAGACGCCGACGTACAAGTGGTGGAACTGGCACGACAATTACGGCGCCGAAGCCGTTCCCGACAAAAAGTGGGTCGAGGTGTCGGACGCCGGAGAGGCCGCGTTCCGGAACCGCACTGAATAGAACGTCTTTGGCGTCGCGCAAATGCGGCCAGGACAATTGGAGGAGCGGGATGCACGGTTCGACCGCATCCCGCTCGCTATGCAGGACAACGGACATGAGCGAGATTCATGCAGGCGGATCCACCGGCGATGCGAGCCCGGCCGGCCATAGTGCAGCCGATTGGCTGTCCTTTGCGGCCGCGCCGACCTTCGCAACCATGGCGCTGCTGACGCTTCTCGGCGGCGCGCCGGACATGATGTGCTCGACCGGGCAAGAGGCGTCACCGCTGGGCGGCATGGTCCCGATGTACCTGCTGATGAGCGGCTTTCATTTAGGACCTTGGCTGAAGCAGGTTTCCGGCCGGCGACGCCGCCGCAAATAGAGCTGTACCGGCCGACAAAGGCCCGTTCTGGTCGGGAAGACATCCCTCACCAGATCCACTCGCCCCTTCCCAAAACCGCTACCGCATCGACAATCCGGGTAAAGCTCGAGCGGGCGCGGCCGGCCGTGTGCCTGGCGCGCAAATAGCCATGCACCAGCCCCGGCTCCTCGAGCCACCAGGCGCGCCCGCCCGCGGCAACGATGCGGTCGCGATAGGCTTCGCCGTCCGACGACAGCGGGTCGCATTCAGCGGTGATCACGACGGTGGGCGGCAGATTGGCGAACTCGGCGTCGGCGAGCGGCCACAGAGTGAGATCGCCGGTGCGATCCTCGCCACCGGTCCTGATGTCCCTGTAGAAAACGAGGTCGCGCGCGGTAAGCATCGGCGCTTCCGCGTGGGTGACGTAGGAACCGGCGGAGCTGTCGCCGCCAAGGCCGGGATAGACCAGGATCTGGCCGATCGGCTTGCGCGCATGGCCGCGCGTTGCGTGACTGACAGCGGCGGCGAGATTGCCGCCGGCACTGTCGCCGCAGAGCAGGACAGGACGCTCGTAAGTCGCCGCCGCCCATTCGAAGGCGCTGATGGCATCGTCGAAGGCGGCCGGATGAAGGTGTTCCGGTGCCAGCCGGTAGTCGACCGAAACCACTTCGTAGCCGGTGCGGCTGCAAAGCTCGGCGCAGAGGTCGTCATGGCTGTCGAGCCCGCCGAGGATAAAACCGCCGCCATGGAAATAAAGCACCATCGCCGCCGCTTCCGGCGCCGGGGCGCGGTAGACGCGGATCGGAATGTGCCAGGGTGTGGCAATGGCGGTGGTTTCCGCCGTGACGCCTTGGGGATAGCCGGCAAAGAACTCGCGGCACATCCGGTTGTAGATCTGGCGCTGCTCGGCGATGGTGTAGTCGATCGTATCGGGCGGATAATAAGAATTGGTCCGCTCGATGAAGGCCCAGGTCTCGGCGTCGATGAGGGTTTTGTAGTCGGTCATGGGCGCTAAATGGATCGCAATGAATCCGCCTGAACACCCCCCTCTGGCCTGCCGGCCATCTCCCCCTCAAGTGGGGAGATCGGCAGCTTCGGCGAAACCGCCTTTTTTCCGGCGTCGACAATTGGCGAAAGCGATGATGACATCCAATCTCCCCCCTTGAGGGGGAGATGTCCGGCAGGACAGAGGGGGGTGAGCGCCATCATTCCTGCAATACCACTACTTCCCCTTCCACACCGGATCGCGCTTTTCGGCAAAGGCGCGAAAGCCCTCGAGATTGTCCTCCGAGCCGTAGAGTGCGTCAACCGTCGACAGTTGCCGGCGCGTCACCCGGTTCATGGCGTCCTGGAACGTCAGCGATTCTGCGACCCTGGCCGTTTCCTTGATCGCGGCGAAGACCAGCGGCGGGCCGCTGGCAAGCAGCCGTGCGATTTCCCAGACGCGGTCCTCCAGTCTTTCCTTGGGCAGCACCTCGTTGACCAGGCCCCATCGATGCGCCTCGGCGACATCCATCCAGCGGCCGGTGAGCAGAAGGTCCATGGCGACATGGTAGGGGATGCGCTTAGGCAGCTTGATCGTCGCCGCATCGGCCAGCGTGCCGGCACGGATTTCGGGCAGGGCGAAGGAGGAGTGATCCGATGCATAGATGAGGTCGCAGGATAGCGCCAGTTCGAAGCCGCCGCCGACCGCCATGCCATTGACGCAGGCGATCACCGGCTTGTTGAGGTCGCGCAGTTCCTGCAGCCCGCCGAAGCCGCCGACGCCATAGTCGCCGTCGACCGCGTCGCCGCTGGCTGCGGCCTTCAGGTCCCAGCCGGCGCAGAAGAACTTGTCACCGGCGGTCTTGACGATGGCGACGCGCAAGTCGGGATCGTCGCGAAACGCCTTGAAAATCTCGCCCATCAGCCGCGACGTCTTCAGGTCGATGGCATTGGCCTTGGGCCGGTCGAGCGTGACTTCGAGGACAGCGCCTTCGCGGCGGGTCGAAATGATTTCAGACATTCTTCTTGTCTCCAAGCACCAGCAGCGCATCGGCGATCCAGGCGCCCTTGCCTTCGGTGCAGACGATCAGCGGATTGATGTCGAGTTCCTCGATCTCGCCGGCGTTTTGCTGCACGAAAGCGGCAATGCCCGATATCGCATCGATTGCCGCTGCAACATCGGCCTTCGGCCGACCGCGATAGCCGTCGAGCAGCGGGAACAGTTTCAGCCCGCGCAAAGCGGCCTCGATATCGTCGCGGGTCGCCGGCAGCATCAGCGTGACGCTGTCGCGCAACAGCTCGACCAGCACGCCGCCGGTGCCGAGCGTCATCACCGCGCCGAACATCGCGTCGCGGGTGAAGCCGACGAGCAGCTCGGCGACGCCGTCGCGCACCATGCGCTCGACATAAAGGCCCGTGCCGAGCGGGCCGAGATCGTGGGCGGCGGTGCTGACGGATTCGGCATCCCTCAAATTGAGCCGGACCGCGTCGAGCTCGGACTTGTGGATGACACCAAGGGCCTTCAGCGCCACCGGGAAGCCGAGCGCCATCGAGGAGATGACAGCTTCGACCGCGTTGCCGGCGCGCTCGCCCTTCGGCACGGGGAGCCCGGCCTCGATGAGCCGCGCCTTCGCCTCGGCCTCGTCCGGCGTGACATGGTCGCCGACCGGCGCGCCGGACGCCGAAGTGTCGATCGGCTGCGCCTGCGGCTCGCGCCAGGCCCAGCCGATGAAGGCCGCCGCCTGGGCGGCGTCCATGGCTTCGGAGATGCCGAACAGCGGCACCATGCCCCGCGCCATCAGGCCGGCAGTGTATTCCTCGGGCAGGTTCTCCGGCAGCGAGGAGACGATCGCGCCTTGCGCGCTGTTGGTCTTCAGCGCCACTTCGAAGGCGCGCAGCGTCGCCCACCAGTCGGTGTCCGAGCAGCGGTCGGGGCGCGGGAAATCGAGCACCAGCATGTTGAGGTCGAATCCGCCCGACACCATCGCGGTGAAGGTGGCGGTCATCGCCGGCTCGTTGTTCCAGATGAAGGTGTGGTAGTCGAGCGGGTTGGCCACCGCGACCAGCGGCCCGAGCGTCGATTTGACATGCGCGCGGTGCTCGGGGGTGAGTGGCGGAAACGTCACCCAGCGGCCTTCGGCGCTGTCGGCCATCACCGACGCCTCGCCGCCCGAACAGCTCATCGACGACAGCCGGTAGCCGGGCAGGGGGCCGGTGACGTGCAGCAGCTTGAGCGCCTCGATGAAGGCCGGGATCGAATCGATGCGGGCGATGCCGAGCCGCTTCAGGAAGGCGCCGGACGCTGCGTCCGAGCCGGCCAGCGACGCGGTATGGGAAACGGTCGCCTGCCGCGCCTGCTCGGAGCGGCCGACCTTCATGGCGATGACAGGCTTTTTCAGCTCGCGCGCCCGTGCCGCCAGCCTTTCGAAGCCGGCTACCGAATCGAAAGCCTCGATATGCAAGCCGAGCGCGGTGACACGGTCGTCCTCGATCAGGCCGAGCGCCATTTCGGAAAGCCCGGTCTGCGCCTGGTTGCCGGCGGTCATCAGAAAGGCGATCGGCAGGCCGCGCTTCTGCATCGTCATATTGATGGCGATGTTCGACGACTGGGTGATGATGGCAACGCCGCGACCGCCTTCTGGCAGCCTGATGCCGCCATGCTGGTCGGGCCACAAAAGCGCGCCGTCGGCATAGTTGATGAGCCCGTAGCAGTTCGGCCCGATGATTGGCATTTGGCCCGCCGCCGCGACCAGCTCGGCCTGCAGCCGCTCGCCGTCCTCGTCATAGGCCTCGGTTTCGAGGAAGCCGGCGGCGAAGCAGACCGCACCGCCGGCGCCGCGCTCGGCCAGTGCCTTGACCACTTCGATGGTCAAGTGCCGGTTGACGCCGACGAAAGCGGCATCCGGCGCACCGGGCAATTCGGCCACCGAGCGATAGGCCTTGCGGCCGGCGACCTCGGCCTTGCTCGGATGCACCGGCCAGATCTCGCCGGCAAAGCCCATCTTGATCGATTGCGCGACGACGGCGGCAGCCTGCGCGCCACCGAAGACCGCGATTGTCCGCGGGCGCAAAAGGCGCTCAAGTTTGTGCATGAACACCCTCCTCTGCCCTGCCCTCTTTGCCAAAACTTGGCATCTCCCCCTCAAGGGGGGAGATTGGCAGTTGGGCCGCCGGCCCCAGGCATGCAACGGCAATAACTGGCGAAATCAGGAATGGCGGCCGATCTCCCCCCTTGAGGGGGAGATGTCCGATAGGACAGAGGGGGGCGCGAAGGAATGCAAACATTGCGCTGTTCAGCCCCCGAACGGGCGCAGCAGCGCCCGCGAGATGATGTGGCGCTGGATTTCCGAGGTGCCTTCCCAGATGCGCTCGACGCGGGCGTCGCGCCAGATGCGCTCGAGCGGCAAATCGTCCATCAGCCCCATGCCGCCATGGATCTGGATCGCCTCGTCGGCGACAAAGGCGAGCATCTCGGTGGCCTTCAGTTTGGCCATGGCCATGTCCTGGTCGGTGACGGTACCCTGATCGTACTTCCAGCCGGCTTCGAACACCATCAGGTCGGCGGCCTTCAGCTCGGTCGCCATGTCGGCGAGCTTGAACGACACGCCCTGGAACTTGCCGATCGGCTGGCCGAACTGCTGGCGCTGCGCGGCGTATTCGACGGCGTGGCCAAGCGCCCGCTCGGCGCGGCCGAGGCAGGTGGCGCCGACCTGCAGGCGCGTTGCGCCAAGCCACGAATTGGCGACGTCGAAGCCTTTGTGGACCTCGCCCAGAACCTGACTGGCCGGCAACCGGCAATCGTCGAATTCGAGGATGGCATTGGTGTAGCCGCGATGCGAGACGTTGCGGTAGCCGTCGCGCACCGTAAAACCCTTGGTGCCCTTATCGACAAAGAAGGCGGTGATCTTCTTGCGTTTTCCACGCGAAGACCCTTCCTCACCCGAGGCCATGAAGACGATGGCGAAATCGGCGAGGTCCGCATGGCTGATGAAATGCTTGGTGCCGTTCAGCACCCAGTCGTCGCCGTCTTGCACGGCGGTTGCCTTCATGCCGCGCAGATCGGAGCCGGCGCCCGGCTCGGTCATTGCCAGGCAATCCCATTTCTCGCCGCGAATGCAGGGAAACAGATATTTTTCGCGCTGCTCCGGCGTGCCGGCGAGAAGGATGTTCGAAGGCCGCGCCACGCAGGTCCAATGCAGCGCGTAATTGGCGCGGCCGAGTTCCTTTTCATAGAGCAGCCAGGTCACCGTATCGAGCCCGGCGCCGCCGACATCGGCCGGCATGTTGGCGGCATAGAGGCCGGCTTCGATCGCCTTGGCCTTGATCTCCTCGATCAGCTCGCGGCGCAGCACGCCGGTACGCTCCACTTCGCGCTCATGTGGGTAAAGCTCGTTCTCGACGAAGGCCCGCGTCGTCTCGACGATGAGCTTCTGCTCCTCCGAAAGACCAAAATCCATGGTCTCAGCCTTTCTTCCTTTTCTTCGGCTTTTCAGCCTTTGCCTTTTCGGCCGCCTTGGAGGCGGTGGGCTTCTTGGCCGCGAGCTTGGCCAGCTGCCTGGTGTAGTCCTTATGCAGGGCGCCGGCACCCCAGCCTTTGCCTTTGTTCTGCTTCGACAGTGCCTCCATGATGGCGACCAGATTGTCGTCGCGGATCTTTTCGAGCTCGCGGATCGACAGACCGTGCGCCTGATCGTCCGACTGGGTGGCGATCAGCTCGACCAGCTCATCGTTGAACTCCGGCACGTCCATCAGCTTGGTCCACGGCCATTTCAGGCACGGGCCGAACTGCGCCATGAAGTGGCGCATGCCGGCCTCGCCGCCGGCGACGCGATAGACTTGGAACATGCCCATCTGCGCCCAGCGCAGGCCGAAGCCGTAGCGCATGATGTCGTCGAGCTCCTCGACCGTGCAGATGCCGTCCTTGACCAGCCACAGCGCCTCGCGCCAGGCCGCTTCGAGCAGCCGGTCGCCGACGAACGCTTCGATCTCCTTGCGGATCACCACCGGCTTCATGCCGATCGAGGCATACATCTCCGTGGCGACTTCGATCGCCTCGGGAAAGGTCTGTTCGCCGCCGACGATTTCGACCAGCGGCAGCAGATAGACGGGGTTGAACGGATGGCCGACGACCAGCCGCTCCGGGTGCTTCTTCATCGCCACCTGCATGTCGGTCGGTTTGATGCCGGAGGTGGAGGAGCCGATAATGGCGTTGGCCGGTGCATAAAGGTCGATCTCGGCCAGCACGCGGTGCTTCAGGTCGAGCCGCTCCGGCACGCTTTCCTGGATGAAGTCGGCGTCGGCCACCGCCTCGGCGATCGTCTTGGCGAAGGTAAGCTTGCCCTCTTTCGGCAGGCCGCCGGGCAGCATCTGCTTGTAGGCGCGGCGTGCGCCCTTCATCACCTCGCCGACCTTGCGTGACGCCTCGGGATCGGGATCGAAGATCGACACGTCGATGCCGTTGAGCAGCAGCCGCGCCACCCAGCCGGCGCCGATGACGCCGCCGCCGATCGCGGCCGCCTTGTTGATGATGCTCATGCGGAAGCTCCGGTTCTTGTGCGGGCTGTTGCGGGGTCGGTGAGGGCGACACGCTCGCCGGCACGGATCACGGATGCGTCATAGGCCTTGCGCGCGAACACTTCGAGCACGAAGGGCCGGAAGAAATCGATCGGCAATGTCTCGTAGTCGGGATCGAAGCTCGACTGATCCCAGCGTTCGCAAAACTTATCGCAATCGTCGAAGTAGATGTGCCCGGCGAAACGGTCGCGGGCGTGTGGATTGCCGCCGAGGTGGTGGGCGTAATAGAGGCGCTGGAAATCGCCGTGCTTCTCCACCACCCAGGTGCATTGCTCGCGCACAAAAGGCTTCAGGATCGACGCCGCATACTCGTCGTGGTTATAGGGCGCGTAGATGTCGCCAATATCGTGCAGCAAGGCGCAGGCAATCCAGTCGGTGTCGGCGCCGTCGCGCCAGGCCCGTGTTGCCGCTTGCAGTGAATGGCCGAGCCGGGTGATCTTGTAGCCCGAGAGGCCCGCATCAAGCTGGACGAGCGCGTCGAGCAGCCGCTCGCCGGTCTTTGCCGCATAGTCGATCTCGTGCTCGGTGAGGAAGGCATAGTCCTCGCGGTCGCCGTCCTTCATGGCGGTGAATTTCACGGTCTTCATCGGCGGCTCCTCCCAACCGGCTACCGGCTTTCAAAGCGGTGCGCGCTTCGTCAGGTTCAGCTTCTTGCGGACTTCGTCCGGGCCGATGACCCTGGCGCCCATATTCGACACGATGCTGACCGCCCGCTCGACCAGCTGCGCATTGGTCGCCAGCACGCCCTTGTCGAGCCAGAGATTATCCTCCAGTCCGACGCGGACATTGCCGCCGGCCAGCACCGCGGCTGCGACATAGGCCATCTGGTTGCGGCCAATGGCAAAGGCCGACCAGTTCCAGGTCGACGGTACATTGTTGACCATGGCCATGAAGGTGTTGAGGTCGTCCGGCGCGCCCCACGGCACGCCCATGCACAATTGCACCAGCGCGTCCGGCTTCAGCACTTCTTCCTCGACCAATTGCTTGGCGAACCACAGATGCCCGGTGTCGAAGGCCTCGATCTCCGGCTTGACGCCGAGCGCCGTCATCATGCCGCCCATGGCACGCAGCATGCCGGGCGTATTGGTCATGACATAATCGGCCTCGGCGAAATTCATGGTGCCGCAATCGAGCGTGCAGATTTCCGGCAGGCACTGGCTCACATGTTCCATGCGGTTGCTCGCGCCGCCCATGTCCGTGCCTTTTTCGTTCAGCGGCAGCGGCTTCTCCGGCGGGCCGAATACCATGTCACCCCCCATGCCGGCGGTCAGGTTCAGCACCACGTCGACGTCCGCCGCGCGGATGCGCTCGGTTACTTCGCGATAGAGATGCACGTCGCGCCTAGGCTTGCCGGTCTCGGGATCGCGCACATGGCAGTGCACGATTGCAGCACCTGCCTTTGCCGCCTCGATAGCCGAATCGGCGATCTCTCTGGGCGAGCGCGGCACATGCGGGCTGCGGTCCTGCGAACCGCCGGACCCGGTCACGGCACAGGTAATGAAAACCTCACGGTTCATCGCTAACGGCATCGGACTCTCTCCCAATAGAACGTAGGGCAAGAATGCCTGACTTGCCGGAAACTGTTTTGCGTTTTACGAAGATCGTGTGACCAAAAACGAAAAACCGACGATCTTTCGGGCCGAGCGTTTGCCGCTCAAGGTAACGCTGCTGGTATTCTCCGGCTCGTCGATCATGTGCGTCGCGTCGGCCGTCGATCCGTTGCGCGCCGCCAACCGCATTGCCGGTGAGACGCTGTTTGATTTCAGGCTGGTCTCGGTGACAGGCGAGGCGCCGGTCACCACATGCGGCCTGCCGGTGGCGGTCAGCGGCCGCTTCGATGCGGCTGACACAACCGATATGCTGGTCGTCGTCGCCGGCTTCGGCACGCAGAACTACGCCACATCGGCCCTGCTGTCCGGACTGCGCCGGGCGGCGCGCGCGGCACGCGCCTGCGGCGGCGTCGAGGCCGGCACCTGGCTGGTTGCCCGCGCGGGTCTGCTGGAGGGGCGCAGCGCCACCACCCACTGGGAGGACATGGAGGATTTCTCGTCGGCCTTTCCCGGCGTCGACGTGCGCCCCGACCGCTACGTCATCGATGGCCCGGTGTTCACCACCGGCGGCGCCTCGCCGACCTTCGACCTGATGCTGCATCTGATCCGCACGCGGCTCGGCATGGCCGTGGCGCTAGATGTCGCGAGCGTCTTCATCTACGACCAGGCGCGCGCCGCGACGGACGCGCAACCGCTGGTCTCGCTCGGCCGTCTCGACGGCTACGATCCCAGGCTGGCGCAAGCCATTCGGCTGATGGAAGCGCATGTCGACCAGCCGCTGACTATCGCCGCCGTGGCAAAGCGCGCCGGGGTGACGGCACGGACGCTGGAAAGCATCTTTCGCAAGTCGATCGGCGAAACGCCCGGCGCTTATTACCTCAGGCTGCGCCTCGGCGCCGCGCGCCGGCTGGTGGTCGACACGCGCATCGCCATGGCGGACATTGCCGGGCGAACGGGGTTTTCGTCCGCCGCGGCATTTTCCAGAGCGTTTTCAAGAGCGTTCGGCGAAGCGCCGGTCAGGCTGCGTCGGGGATAATGCATGTCGCCCAAAAGTGCGGAGCGGTTTTGGGATAACGACATGCATAGACAAAGGTAGATCAGGCAGCGTCCTGGCGGTCGCTGCTGCCGTCGATCTGCGAGCGCATCTGTCTCGCAAGATGGGTCTCGAAGCGGCTGGCGACCGCGCGATCCCATTCGTTTGCACTCAGCGCACCTTGTTTCGGGTGCGGCAGCGCCATCAGCCGGTCGATGATCGATCCAGCCTCGCCAGATGAGAGCAGGGCGTCGATTTCGCGTTCGTGCTGCATATCGTTTCGCCTCCTTCTTTCTGAATCCCGCCACGAACCACACTATAGGAGGTTCGTGACGGCTGTTTGAAGGCAAGAGCGAGGCGATTGATGGGCGATGCCGGGCAAAGTTTTGTCCGCCGCCGCCCATCTTGGGCACGATCGTCCCGGCAGGTCAGGCGCTGCTTCAGCCAAGCCGCATCGACAGTTCAACATCCTCGCCGAACGGCGTGGACATGTAGCCACTCCCGGTCGAGCGCACCCGCTCGAGGTATTCGGGGCAAAGATCTGCGTTGTCGGCAACGACGAAGGCGCCCGGCCTGAGGCGGCTTTCAACCAGACTCAAGATCTCGGGATAGAGCGCTTTGGCGCCGTCGAGCAGAAGCAGGTCGACCGTTTCGGGAAGATCGACGCTTAATGTTTGTAGCGCGTCTCCTTCGCGGATTTCCACCATGTCAATGAGACCGCCTGCTGTCAGATTACGCCTCGCGCGCGTCACCTTGGATGGCTCGAACTCGCTGGTGATCAGGCGGCCGCCGCCATTGTCCCGCAAGGCTGCGGCAAGGTGCAGGGTCGAGATGCCGAACGAGGTTCCAAATTCAACGATCATCCGTGCATCGCTGCCTCGTGCCAGCATGTAGAGCAGCGTGCCGGTCTCTCGCGAGACGGGAAGCCAGAGATCCTTTAGCCGCCCATAGAAATCGAGGTATTCGGTCTTGCTCCGAACGAGGCGGCTCCGTTCCTCGGCGGAGAGTTCCGCCACCGCGGGGCTCGTTGCGGCAGCGGCTTCCTCGAACAGGCGGTCCAGCAGGGGCGCGAGCGGCGTTGTCGTCAGTGTGGTCATATCGGTCTCCAGTCAGAAGGGAATGCGTTCTTGTGCGGCATTCAAAATACGACTAATCATTCGCATTCACTAATCGCATTGGCGCGCCCCTCAATGAGCGATCACCGAAGCTCCCGGATTTCCTCGCGAAAACAGCCCAAGCAAGCCCGCTCGGCGGAGCTCGTCGCTGCGATTTTGCAGGCTGCTGTTCAGGTTTTGGCGAGGGAAGGCGCGCAGCGCTTCACCACGGCACGGGTGGCCGAGAAGGCCGGCGTCAGCGTCGGATCGCTGTATCAGTATTTTCCGAACAAGGCGGCGATCCTGTTCCGGCTCCAGAGCGACGAATGGCGGCAGACGACCGATTTGCTGCGCGACATCCTCGAGGACGTCAGGAAACCGCCACTTGAACGGCTGCGCGACCTAGTGCACGCCTTCCTCCGCTCGGAGTGTGACGAGGCCGCGGTGCGTGTGGCGCTCGACGACGCCGCACCGCTTTACCGCGACGCGCCTGAGGCGCAGACGGCAAGGGCGTCCGGAGACCGCACCATCCAGCTCTTCATGCAGGAGGCGTTGCCAAACGCCGCGCAAGTGACTCGCGAATTGGCCGGCGACCTGGTCATGACGACGCTCAGCACGGTGGGGAAGCAGTTCTCGGAGACGCCTCGAACGCCCAAGGAGATTGAAGTCTACGCCAACGCGATGGCCGACATGTTTTGCGCCTACCTGAGAGGCTTCGATCACGGCTAAGGCAAATGCCAGGCCCGGTCAGCAAGCAGGGCGAAGTTTCGCACGGGGCAAACCTTGTTGGTTTCAGCCCCGCGGAAAGCCGCCTTTATCCGCGGCCGTTCGAACAATGCGGCCGCGAACCGGGTACGCCTCAGACGTACCGGTTGACGATGTTCTCGAGTAATTCCTGGCGGCCGGATCTTGGCTGCGGCTCGATCTTCTCTTTGACGACGCGCTCGGCGATTTCCTCCAGCGTGCGCTTGCCGGCAAGCATCGCCTTGGCCTCGGCCGAATCCCAGCCGGCATAGCGCTCGGCGAGCGGGGCGGACAGCGCCTTGTCCTCGACCATGCGTGCTGCCGCCTTGAGGCCGCGGGCGCAACAATCCATGCCGCCGATATGGCCAATCAGCAGGTCCTGCGGATCGAGCGACTGGCGCCTGAGCTTGGCATCGAAATTGGTGCCGCCGGTCTTGAAGCCGCCGGCCTGCAGCACCTGGTAGTAGGCCAGAGCCATCTCCGGCACATTGTTGGGGAACTGGTCGGTGTCCCAGCCCGACTGGTAGTCGTTGCGGTTCATGTCGATCGAACCGAAAATGCCGAGCGCATTGGCCAGCGCCAGTTCATGCTCGAACGAATGGCCGGCCAGGATGGCGTGGCCCTGCTCGATGTTGAGCTTGACCTCGTTCTCCAGTCCGAAACGCTTGAGGAAGCCGTAGACGGTGGCGACGTCGTAATCATACTGGTGTTTGGTTGGCTCCTGCGGCTTCGGCTCGATCAGGATGGTGCCTTCGAAGCCGATCCTGTGCTTGTAATCGACGACCAGATTGAGGAAACGGCCGGCCTGTTCCTGCTCGCGGGCAAGGTCGGTGTTGAGCAGCGTCTCATAGCCCTCGCGGCCGCCCCATAGCACGTAGTTCTCGCCGTTCAGCCGCTTGGTGACGTCGATGCAGTGTTTCACCGTCGCCGCCGAATAGGCAAAGACGTCCGGATCGGGATTGGTGGCGGCGCCTGACATGAAGCGGCGGTTGGAGAACAGGTTGGCCGTGCCCCACAACAGCTTGACGCCGGTCTGCTTCATCTTTCCCGAGAAGTAATCGGCGATCTCGTCGAGCCGCGCCGCACTTTCGGAAAAGTCCCGGCCCTCCGGCCGCACGTCAGCATCGTGGAAGCAGAAATAAGGCGCACCCAGCAGCGAAAACATCTCGAAGGCGACGTCGGCCTTGAGTTTGGCCAGCTCCATCGTGTCGGTACCGCCGGCCTTGGGGAACCATGGCCGGTCGAACGTCTGACCGCCGAACGGATCGCCGCCCGGCCAGGCGAAGGAATGCCAATAGGCAACGGCAAAGCGCAGATGGTCTTCCAGCCGCTTGCCGGCGACAATCTCGTCCGGATTGTAGAACCGGTAGGCCAGCGGATTGGTCGAATCCGGTCCCTCGTATTTGATCTGTTGGATGTCGCCGAAAAAACCGCTGCTCATGTTCTTTTCCTCTCGCATGGTCCGGCCTGATTACCTCAGGCGTAATTGGTTTCGCGCTGACGCTGGTCGAAAAGGCTCATGTCAAAGCCACCCAACGAAGGAGACAGACCATGACCGACCTCAACACCATTGCCGAAAACTACATCGCCGCCTGGAACGAGAGCGACGCCGCGCGCAGAAAAGCCTTGCTCAAGGCAACCTTCACCGAGGACGTCGGCTATCGCGATCCGATCATGCGGGGCGACGGCCATGACGGCATCGCGGCGCTGATCGACGGCGTGCAGCAGCGCTTTGCCGGCTTCAGGTTCTCGCTGAAAGGCGAGCCGGACGGCTTCGCCGATACCATCCGTTTCTCCTGGAACCTCGGGCCGGACGGCACCGAATCCGTCATCGAAGGCACCGATATCGGCGTCATCGAAAATGGCCGGCTGAAAAGCGTCACCGGCTTTCTCGACAAGGTGCCGGCACAGTGAGGCCTTCTCGGCAGGCCACGGCGAGGGCGGGAAACCGCTCACGCCGTGGCGCTCCTGATCGCCGGGTAAAGCTGGCGGTAGCGCTGATAGGCATCTGCATAGGCACCGCCGAGGGCGGCGACCGGCTCGACCGTGGCGTCCGTCGCCGGCGCCGTGCACACGGCGCGCGGATCGGCGCCTGTCGCCGCGGTCAGGCCAAGTCGGGCCGCGCCAAAGGCAGCGCCGAAATCGCCGTCGGCTGGAATATCGATGGGCAGGCCAAGCGCTGTGGCGATGGCCTTCAGCCAATAGCGCGAGCGCGAGCCGCCGCCGATCGCCGTCACCCGGGTCAGCGTCGTGCCGGCTTTGGCCAGAGCTTCGAGGCTGTCGCGGAAAGCGAAAGCGACGCCTTCGAGCACGGCCTGGGTCAGTGCCGCGCGGCCGGATTCGTGGGCAAGCCCGGTAAACGCGCCACGAATGGCGGAATCATTGTGAGGCGTCCGCTCGCCCGAGAGATAGGGCAGGAAGGAGACACCGCTCGGCGCCTGCAGCGAATCGCCGAGTTCGGCGGTCAACTCGCCAGCACTTTTTCCAGCGATCCCCGACAGCCAGTTGAGCGAATCGGTTGCCGACAGGATGACGCCCATCTGGTGCCAGGTGCCGGGCAGTGCGTGGCAGAATGTGTGCACCGCGCTTTCCGGATTGGGCAGATACGACGCGTTGGCGGCAAAAAGCACGCCCGACGTGCCGAGCGAGACGAACGCCTGCCCGGCGCCGACCGTGCCCATGCCGCAGGCCGAAGCCGCGTTGTCGCCGGCACCGCCGGCGATCGGGATGCCCGCCTGCATGCCCCATTTGGCGGCCAATTCGGCGCGCAAGGCACCGGCCTTGGCCGTGCCTTCGACCAATGACGGCATCTGCCTTTCGTCGAGCGATGTGGCGGCGAGCAGTTCGGCGGACCAGGCTCGTCTGCCGACATCGAGCCACGACGTGCCAGCCGAATCCGACATTTCCGAAATATGCTCGCCGGCGAGCCAGAGCCGCAAAAAGTCCTTCGGCAGCAGGACCCTTGCCACCTTGGCGAAAACAGCCGGTTCGTTGTTCCTGACCCAGGCCAGCTTCGGCGCGGTGAAACCGGGAAAGACGATGTTGCCGGTCAGCTTGCGAAAGCGCGGGTCGGCATCGAGCGCGGCCGCCTCGGCGTGGCTGCGTGTGTCGTTCCACAGGATGCAAGGGCGCAGCACCTGGTCGGCGGCATCAAGCAGAGTGGCGCCATGCATATGGCCGGAAAGGCCGATGCCTTTGACCGCCGCGAGTTCCTTCGCATGTATGGACCGCAGTTCGGCAACCGCCGCTTCGCAGGCGCGGATCCAGTCGGCCGGGTTCTGCTCGGACCAGCCGGGATGCGGGCGCGACACGTCGAGCGGCGCATGGCCGGAACCGACGATGCTCTGCCTTGCATCGATCAGCAGCGCCTTGACGCCCGACGTGCCGAGATCGAGGCCGAGATACATGTTTCCTCCCATGTCCGTCATGCCTGGCGGCGACGGTCTTTCTTGCTTCCCCGCCCAGTCCTGTGACACGGGCGGCGAAGATATCCCGGCAATCGTGCCGCCGGAAACGCACCCCGGTCAACACGCGAAGATTTTTTCGACGCTCGAAAAAATCTGGTCGGGGCAGTTTTTAAGGCAAGATGTGGCCTTGGTCAATTCGCCGCGAGAGCGGTTGCACGCCGCAAAAACAATGCCGACAACGGGCTGTTCGGCCGTGCCAGCGCGCGTTCCGCCGCAAGCGCCCTCGCCAGCGCGCCATCACCGGAACGCAATGCCGCTTCGATCAGCGTCAGGTCGATGACGTCGCGTTGGGCGTGGCTGCCGCCGAAGCGATGGGCGATTGCCCGGATCGGCCGGATCAAGCGGATCGTCCCGGCATAATTGCCCTCGCCGAACGCCTTGATGGCGAGCGTCAGGGGATGGCCGACATCCCTGGTGAAAGCAGCGTTGTCGTCCTTGCCGCGCATCGCCTCGCGCTGCGCCTCGAGCAAGCCGCGGGCCGGCGCTTCGAGGCCGGCGCCGACAAACGCCATCATCGCGTGGGCGTCATTGAAGGCATAATGGCCGGCGCTCGCCTTGGGCAACCAGTTGGCGGCGAGTGCCGTCCAGCGCTCGCCGACATCGACGCCGCCGAGATGCAGCCGCCACAGGATCGCCGAGGCATCGACCATGTTGAGCGCCAGCGTCGAGCGCTCGCCATAGATCGGCCCGTCGTAGAGCGCCAGCACCTCGTCGGTCTCGCCGAGATCATAATGGAACAGCGCCAGATGCCACCAATTATGCACCTGCAGGAAGCTTTCCCGCGTCCACGCTTCGGGATTGGCGCGCATCCACAGAATGCCGTCCTTCTGCCGGCTCTGCATCTCCATGACATGGGCCACCGCATGCTGGGCCCAGCCGTCGCGCGGCTCGAGATCCACCGCCGTGCGGCCAAGTTTTTCGGCGCGCGCGTAGTCGCCCATTTCTTCCAGCCCGAAGGCTTGCATGCCGAGTATGGCATGGTAGCCCGGCATGCCGCTCTGCCAGGACGGCAGCGCGCGGCCGATGCGGTCGCGCAGCATGCGCGCATTGCCGGTGAAGAAGTCGATCTGGTGGCCGGTCTGCAGCGCCAGCGCATCGAGCGGAAACTCGATGGCGATATCCTCCAGCACGCGGGCGGCCTCGTGCCAGCGTCCATCCGCAAGGTGGCCAAGGGCGGCGACATGCGCCTGCTCGCGCGTCGTCGCGGCAAGTGGCAGCGCTGCCTCGTGACATGCCTTGGCCACCGCCGTCGCTTCGCGCTCTGTGGCAAGGCCAAAGAGATAACCCTTGAACACATGCGCCATGACGAAGCCGGGATCTTCGGCGATTGCCCGGTCAACGGAACCGACCGGATCGCCGATGAAGCACTGCAATTCGCGCACAGCCCGGCTGTAGGACGAGAACCCGGCCTCCGTCGCGCCAGACAGCGTCAGGCCAAATGCGTCGCTCACCGCCATGGTTTGCCTCAGTTGCCCGAGCGCATCGCCACTGTCGCGATCCCGGCGCCGACCAGCAGCGTGCCGCCGGTGCGGTTGAAGATGCGGATCGCCTTTGGGTTGCGCACCACGTTGCGCGCCCTTGCCGCGATCAGCGCATAACCGAAGGCATTGGCGAAGGCGAGCGCCAGGAAGGTCGTCTCGAAGATCAGCATCTGTGCCCAGAAATCCGCATGCCGGTCGAGGAACTGCGGCAGGAAGGCGACGAAAAAGGTGATGCTTTTCGGATTGAGCGCGGTAACCAGCCAGGCATGCGCCGTCATTTTCGCCGACGACACCGCATCGGTGCGCGGTTCGGCCCGGAGCGCGCCGCCGGCGCGAAACAGCTTGATGCCGAGATAGATCAGATAGCCGGCGCCGATCACCTTCAGCACGGTGAATACGGTGGCCGACGCCGCCAGCAGCGCGCCGATACCCAGCATCGACAGTGTCATCGCGGTGAAGTCGCCGAGCGCCACGCCGACTGCCATCGGCAGCGCGGTGCGCCAGCCCTGGCCGAGCGCATAGGACACCACCAGCAGGATGGTCGGACCTGGAATGACCAGAAGGACTGCCGAGGCAGCGGCAAAAGCGGCCCAGTTTTCGAAGGACATTTTCTTCTCCTTGAGCTCAAAGAAGAGGATAAATCCTTGGTCCCGCGCAGATGTAAAGAGGCAAAAATCGAAAAAGCCCCTCGTTAACGCCAGGCGGCCGGCCTTCACGCTTTTTCAACCATGATTGGTGAAAATGCCTGCTATCCGGCCGGATGGTGTTTCCCGCCGACAGCGTAGGGTTTGGGTAAATGCGTGAGTTGCCGCAAGGTCTGTCGCTGCCGCATAATGGCGACGCAATCGAAACCGAAATACAGCTTTCCCGCCGCGCGGTGCTGTCCGGCGCCGGTGCGCTGGCGCTGCTCGGCGTCGCCGGCTGCAGCCAGACGCTGGATCTGCCGTCGCTCCAGCTCGACGACGTCACCACCGGCTCGATCCGGCCCATCCGTCCGAGTATCAGCGTCGACAAGAACATCACCAGCCCCGACGTGATGTACGCTTCGCTCACCGACGGTGGCTTCAATGTGCCGGAAGTGCCCTATCTCAAGGTCAAGCCGGAGTTCCGCCGCCAGATCGTCGTCGATCCGACCGGCGAGCAACCCGGCACCATCGTCGTTCACTCGCAGGAACGGCTGCTCTATCTGGTGCAGCCCGGCGGCGATGCGATCCGTTACGGCGTCGGCATCGGCAAGGACGGGTTCCGCTGGTCCGGCCGCGCCAACATCCAGTACGGCAAGGAATGGCCGGTCTGGACCCCGCCGCCCGAGATGATCACCCGCAGGCCGGAACTGGTGAAATGGCAAAGCGGACAGCCGGGCGGCCTCGACAATCCGCTCGGCGCGCGTGCCCTCTACATCTATCAGAACGGCAGCGACACCGGCTATCGCATCCACGGCTCGCCCGAATGGTGGAGCATCGGCCAGGCGATGTCGTCGGGCTGCGTGCGCCTGATCAACCAGGACATCATCGATCTCTACAGCCGCGTCTCCAAGAAGAATCCGGTCGTCGTCGTCTGACCGGCGGCCAAGGCTCGAGCGATTACTCTGCCGGCAGCGCTGCACACCCATGTACTACAATTTTGTGCGAATTCATGCGACGCTTCGCCTTGCCCAGCCATGTCCGCTCGCGTGACTGACAAGTTTTGGGAGATCGCGACATCGTTGCGCTGATCGAGGCGAGCGAAGCGGAGAAGCCGACCATGCGTGGTCCCTTGCAAGAAGCAAGAAAGCAATTGATGCCGCTTGTCAGGATAGCCGAACTGGAAATCGATCCTAAGCAGATCGGCAGCTACAAGGCCCTGCTTGCTGAAGAGATTGAGGCTTCTGTACGCGTCGAGCCGGGCGTGCTTTTCCTTCATGCGGTGGCAGTAAAAGGCACGCCTGAAAAGGTGCGCGTGATCGAATGCTACGCCGATCAGGCGGCCTATGAGGCCCACCTGACCACGCCGCACTTTCTCAAATACAAGGCGCGGACGGCGAGTATGGTCAGGTCACTTCGGCTCATCGAAACGGATCCTATCGCGCTGCAGGCGAAGAGTGGCCCGATTTCAAACTGACCCACTGCCTCTGCCGTTGCGCGATGCCGCAAGACAGGCGAATGTGCCTGCGATTTTCACCGCCCGGGAGACGTGAACAATGGCCGGAACTTTTGTCATCGCGCAAGGCGGCGGCCCGACCGCCGTCATCAACCAGACCGTGGTGGGCGCCACGCTCGAAATCCGCAAGCGGCATCCCGGCGCCAAGGTGCTTGGTTCCATCCACGGCGTGCGCGGAATTCGTGACGGCAATTACGTCGATCTTTCCGCCATCCCCGAGGACCGCCTGCGGCTGATCGCGGCGACACCGAGCGCCGCGCTTGGTTCGACGCGCGACAAGCCGGATGCCGCCTATTGCGACCTCATCCTCAACGGCTTGAAGAACGCCGGCGCCGATGCCTTCATCTATATCGGCGGCAACGACACCTCGGGCACGCAGCAGATCCTCACCGACGCCGCCGGCGGCAAGATCGCCTTCGTCCACGCGCCGAAAACCATCGACAACGATCTCGAGGAGAACGATCACACGCCCGGCTTCATGTCGGCGGCCGAGTTCGTCGCTGGAGCATTCCTTTCGGTCGATCTCGATTTCCGCGCTCTGCCGGGCATCTATGTCGGCATCGTCATGGGGCGGCATGCCGGTTTCCTGACGGCCGCGTCCGCGGCCTGGCAGCTCGATCAGGACAGCGGCCCGCATCTCGTCTACGTGCCGGAGCGGCCGTTCTCCGCGGCGGGCTTCATCGACGACGTTCGTGCAACGCTCGACCGCCACAAGCGCTGCATCGTTGCCGTCTCCGAAGGCGTCAGCACCGCCGACGGCAAAGCGCTGGTCGAAAGCCTGGTGCCGCCGGAAAGGCTGGAGCGCGACCAGCACGGCAACGTCAAGCTGTCGGGCAGCGACCTGCCGGCAGCCTTGGAGCGCGCGCTCGCCGAAGGATTGCCGGGCAAGCGGGCGCGCGTCGATGCGCTCGGCTATATGCCGCGCGGCTATGTCGGCGCCATCAGCGCGGTGGACGCGCAGGAGGCCTTCGATGCCGGTGCCTTCGCGGTCACGGTGGCCGACGAGGGGGGCGGTTCGGTGGCGCTGCAATATGACGGCAAGAAAACCGTGCTGAAGAAGGTGCCGCTGAAGAACGTCGCCGGCAAGACGCGCCATATGCCGGATGATTTCATGCTGCCGGATGTCAACCGGCTGTCCGATGCGGGGATGGCCTATCTGAAGCGGCTGGTCCCGCAAAAGTACAAGGTCGGCAAGCCGTTCGTCTGATGCCGGCCTTGATCTGATGGACAGCTGGTTCAGCAAAACCATCGTCGACGCCAAGACGACGATGCTGACCGAGCCCTTCGTGCACGAATTCGTGCGCGCCAACATCTGGCATCTGCGCGGCCGCGATGTCGACCTGCTGGTCGACACCGGCATGGGGATCTGCCCGCTGGCGCCGCAGATCGACACGCCGTCCGGCAAGCCGCTGCTCGTCGTCGCCACGCATATCCATCTCGATCATGTCGGCTCGCTGCACGAGTTTCCGTTGCGGGCAGGGCCGCGCCACAGCGCCGCACAGTTCGACAGCATGGATGAAGCGGTGACCTACGCCTACATGTTCCATGATCTGGAAGGCGCCGTCTCCAGGCTGCCGGCAAAGGGCTGGAAGGCGGCCGATTACAGGATTCAGCCGGCGCCTCTAGCCCGGACCCTGGACGAGGGCGATAGGATCGACCTCGGCGACCGCCAATTCCGCGTCCTGCATCTGCCCGGCCACTCTCCGGATTCGATCGCGCTGTTCGACGAGGCTGACGGCCTGTTCTTCGCCGGCGACGCCATCTACGACGCCATGCTGATCGACGACCTGCCGGATTCGGATCGTGCCGCCTATCGCCGCACGATGCAGCGCCTGCTCGAGCTGCCGATCCGCATCGGCCATGGCGGTCATGGACCGAGCTTCGACGGCAGGCGGATGCGCGAGATCGCCACCACCTATCTCAGCCGGACCGACCGGAAAGGCGAATAGGAGGCCTCGGCTGAGGCGGCGCAAATCTGAAGCGATTTGTCTTGCGCAGCTATTTTGTTCTTGCTTTGTGCCGGCAGCTATGCTAGTAATCTGGGTATGGTGCTGATTCGCCCCAATGACCCGCCGCAAGGCGGGTTTTTGTTTTCGGGTTTCGGCGCCAGCCCGGCAAGGCGGCTGCCAGCCGGAAATTAAATCTTCGTAATATTATCTGGAAACCACGATCGGCGCCCTAGATGCGGGGCTGTCGATCCGGTCGGCCGCCGTGCCAGGCGAGACAGGCAAGGCCGACACGCCGATAGAGCATTCCGGTGACGGAACGCTGCGGCGCCCGATCAATCTCTCGCCCGGACAACGGCCATGTCACCAATCCAGACCCTTCGCGGACATCGCGTCGCCGCTCTGCTGGGCGCCGCGCTGATCGTCAGCCCCTTCGCCCTGCCCCTCGCTCCCAGGCTGAATGATGTCCTGGCGGCAACAGTGACCCCACCTGTCACCGGAATGACGGCGCCCAGCGGTTCGTTCGCTCCGGTCGTGGCGGCCGACAAACCGGCAGTGGTGACCATCGCGACGGTCATGAAAGTACAACAGCCGGACACCATGAGCGACGCCTCTCCCTTTGGCGGAACCTCGCCTTTCGACGACTATTTCCGCCATTTCTTCGATGACCAGGGACAGCCCGCCCCCAAGACACCGCCGGAACAGGCGCCGCGCACCGAGGCCCTCGGCTCAGGCTTCATCGTCGGCGCCGACGGCACCATCGTCACCAACAATCACGTCGTCGACGGCGCCCAGTCGATCAAGGTGACGCTCGACGACGGCACCGAGCTTCCCGCCAAATTGATCGGTCATGACGCCAAGAACGATCTTGCCGTGCTCATGGTCAAAGCCGGCAAGCCCTTGCCGATCATCAAATGGGGCGATTCCGACAAGCTCATGCCGGGCGACCAGGTGCTCGCGTTCGGCAATCCTTTCGGCCTTGGCACCACGGTCACGGCCGGCATCGTCTCGGCGCGCGGCCGCGACCTGCATAGCGGGCCGTTTGACGACTTCATCCAGATCGACGCACCGATCAACCGGGGCAATTCCGGCGGCCCGCTAACGGATGTGAACGGCAATGTCGTCGGCATCAACACGGCGATCTTTTCGCCGAATGGCGGCAGCGTCGGCGTCGGCTTCGCCATCCCCTCGGACCAGGCGCAAAAGGTCGTCGCCAAGCTGATGAAGGGCGGCTCCATCCAGTACGGTTATCTCGGCGTCCAGATCCAGCCGGTGACGCCTGACATGGCGAGCGCCATCGGCCTCGATCACGCAGCCGGCGTGCTGGTCGCGCAGGTCAGCGACGGATCGCCGGCCGCCAAGGCCGGCATCGAGACCGGCGACGTCATTACCAGTTTCGCCGGCCGCGACATAAAGGATCCAAGGGATCTGTCGCGCACCGTCGCCGACGTTGCGCCCGGCACGAGGGAAACCCTCAATGTCTGGCGCCAGGGGCAAAGCCTGCAGATCTCCGTCGAGGTCGGGCGCAACGAAGACGACATGGCAACGGGATCGGTGACCAGCGATCGGCGTCAGCCGTCGACGGAGCAGGGCCTTCGCGCACCGGCGCTCGGTCTCGGCCTGATGGACGTCACCCCGGATGTGCGCCAGGCAATGAACCTGGCAGGCAACCAGCACGGCGCGCTGGTCGAGCGCGTCGACCCGAACAAGGCGGCATCGGCTTCCGGCATCCAGCCCGGCGACATCATCGTCGCCGTCGACCAGCATCCGGTGAGGAACGCCAGGCAGGCTAACCAGGCGATTGTGCAGGCTGCCAAATCTGGCAAGAAATCGGTGCTGCTGCTTGTCGAGCGTGGCGACGCCCAGATGTTCGTCGCCGTCCCCTTCGCCAGTGGCTGAAGCGGGCGCCGCGCTGCCAAGATCGATGTAGAGCATTGCCGCCAGGCCGGAGCCAAGATTTCGGTTGCCCGCGCACGCGTCTTCGAGAAAACTGACAAAGGTCGATTGGACCTTGCGCAAACGGATATTCTCGATGGTTACCCGAGGCTTCTCTTCCGGACGAAAGCCGCCGACGGATACGGATGCACGTATCCCGCCGGGGCAATATCTCGAGCAAGGTTTCCCGGTCCTGTCGGCCGGCCCGACGCCGCATGTCCGCACCGAGGATTGGTCGTTTACGCTTAAGCACGGGCCGCGGCCGATCAAGAAGTGGAACTGGGCCGAGTTCAACGCGCTGCCCTTGACCAAGATGACGCGCGACATCCATTGCGTCACCGCATGGACCAAGTTCGACACCGCGTGGCAGGGCGTGCTGGTCGACGACATCCTTGCCGACGCCGGCATCGAGCCGCCCACCGCCTTCACGCTGGCGCTGGGTTTCGACGGCTATTCCACCAATGTGCCAACGAAGGATCTCACCGGCGGCAAGGCGATGGTGGCACTGCTTTACGAGGGCAAGCCGATCACCCCCGATCATGGCGGCCCGGCCCGGCTGCTCGTTCCGCACCTCTATTTCTGGAAATCGGCCAAATGGCTGAACGGGTTGCAGTTCACCGAGCGTGACGAGCCGGGTTTCTGGGAATTGCGAGGTTATCATATCTACGGCGATCCGTGGCGCGAGCAGCGCTACACGAACGATCCATGAGCGACGCACCGGCGGCGCAGTCGCCCTGGCAGACGGTCACCATCACCCGCATCCAAAAGCGCACGCCGCGCGTCACCAGCTTTTTCCTGCAGCCGTCGCGGCCCTTCGTCTACCATGCCGGACAGCATGTCGATGTCAGGTTGACAGCGCCGGACGGCTATCAGGCGCGCCGCTCCTACTCCATCGCCTCGGCGCCGGAGACCGGCGAGACCATCGAACTGGCGATTGAAAAACTCGAGGACGGCGAGGTCTCGCCGTTCTTTCACGAGATCGCGGCGGTGGGCGACGAGGTCGAATTGCGCGGGCCGCTCGGCGGCCATTTCGTCTGGTCCGACGGCGATGGCGGACCGCTCCTGCTCGTCGGCGGCGGGTCGGGCGTGGTGCCGCTGATGTCGATGGTCCGTCACCGGGCGATGCGGGGATCGCTGGTCGCCGCCACCTTGGTGTTTTCGGCGCGGGTCTGGGACGAGGTGATCTTTCGCGACGAGTTGATCGACCTCGCCGAGCGCCGGGATGGCTTCGACCTGGTGCTGACGCTGACGCGCGAGCCGGCCCGCCGTCCGGCAGATCATGCGCGGCGGGTCGACGCCGCGATGATGGTGCAAGCCATGACGAGGCTGCCCGCGCCGCCGAAGCTCGCCTTTGTCTGCGGCTCGAACGCATTCGTGACGGCCGCCGCCGAGGCACTGATCGATGCCGGGGTGCCTGCGGCACTCATCCGCACCGAACGCTACGGGGTCTGACCGGTTCTGCTTGCCCGGTTGCTGCCTTTGTTGGGCGGCATAAAGCAGGCCAAAAGCAGCCGCAACGCCGACGCCGCGTTTGGCCGAAATGGGTAACGATTCGACAAAGAGCCTCGGCTGCGACTTTTGTCGGTTTAAAAAATCGAACCGAACGGTTCGTTTCTGTTGACAATGCGTGCAGGACGCTGTGAACGCTGCCTCCCCAAGTCACCTTGCAGCCAGACCGATACTATGGGCTATCTACTTGATATTTAGCAATAAAATTGTGGCGAAGGGAATCTCTGGCACAATTTCAAGGTGTAGATTCTTGGTCCACACCAAACAACTTCGTGATTGGAAACTGGCCATCGCCTTTCCCACATCGGGGCTGTCCGAACGACGCGAATTCCTCCCAAGACACGCCGCTGGACGGACGGAAAAACTGAGATACTGGAGTACTAAAATGAAAAAGATCGCTCTTGCCGCCGTCGCCGTTTTGGCCATCACCGGCAGCGCCTTCTCTGGCAGCGACAACTTTGGTTCCAAGGGTGCGAACCAGCCTGCCGCTTCGGTCGACAGCTCGTATACGGCTTCCATTCAGAAGCCGGCTCATGCTGACCAGCAGCCTGTCCAGGGCGCCGACCGTAACCTCTTCGGCAACAACTAACAGTCGATCCCAGCATCAGGGCGGCGGGCATATCCGCCGTCCGGGGATCTGAAAAATTCAGGAGTATTAAGATGAAAAAGATCGTTCTTGCTGCCGCCGCCGTTTTGGCCATCACCGGCAGCGCCTTCGCGGGCAGCGACAACTTTGGTTCCAACGGAGCCAACCAGCCTGCTGTCTCGGTCGACAGCTCCTACACGGCTTCCGTCAAGACGTCGGACCAGGCTGAAAAGCAGCCGGTTGTCCAGGGCGCCGACCGTAACCTCTTCGGCAACAACTAACAGCCGATCCCACCATCAAGGCGGCGGCATGCCCGCCGCTTGATTTCGAAAATCCAGGAGTACCCAAAATGAAAAAGATTGTTCTTACTGCCGCCGCTCTCTTGATTGCCGCCGGCAGCGCTTATGCCCGCAACGACAATGTTGGCGGGACCGACATCAACAAGCAGTCGACCGTCAACGTCGACAACACGCAGACGTATTCGGTACGTGACAGCAACTCGCCGATCTACAAGCTGCTGAACTCGTCTGGCGATGTGCCCAAGTCCGCGCCTCAGGGCGCCGACCGCAACCTCTTCGGCAACAACTAGAGCAATTCCAGGAAAAGTGTGAAACGGTTTTCCCGGGAAAAGCGCGTAGCGCTTTCCCTTGGGAATTGCGTCAAAACAAAGAGGTAGAGCGGTTCGGCGTTCGTGAAACGATGAACCGCTCTAACGGCCGAACTGGAATTCCAGACAAGAGCGGCGGGCCCAGGCCCCCGCGCGTGTTTTTTGCAAGGCGGAAGAACGCCTGCTTCAAGCCGCCTTTGCTTCTGCTTCATGGAGCGCGAAAGAGCGCCCGTCCGCGTCGAAAATATGCAGGTCGCCGGCGTCCGCCGTCAGCCGCAGCGTCGCTCCGCGCTTGACCTCGACATTGCCCGGCAGCTTGGTCACCAGCGGCAGGTCGGCGCGGCCGATGTCGACATAGACGAGCTGGACCTCGCCGAGCTGCTCGACGTAATCGACCGTCCCTTCGAACAAATAGTCGGCGCCGGTGGCAATCATCAGATCCTCCGGCCGCACCCCGAAGCTCACCGCAGCGCCTTTCGCCGAGGCAGGCGTTGCGATCGGCACCGTCGCCTTGCGGCCGCCGACATGGCTGACGACCGTCGGGTTGCCGGTCTTGTCGATCGTCGCCGGCAGGATGTTCATCGCCGGCGAGCCGATGAACTGGGCGACGAACAGATTGCCGGGCCGCTTGTAGAGCTCCATCGGCGTGCCGACCTGTTCGATATGGCCTTCCTTCAGCACTACGATGCGGTCGGCCAGCGTCATCGCCTCGACCTGGTCGTGGGTGACGTAGATCATCGTTGTGGCCGGCATCGACTCCTTGAGCTTGGCGATCTCGATGCGGGTGGCGACACGCAGCGCCGCGTCGAGGTTGGATAGCGGCTCGTCGAACAGGAAGACCTTGGGATTGCGCACGATGGCGCGACCGATGGCGACGCGCTGGCGCTGGCCGCCCGACATCGCCTTGGGCAGACGGTCGAGATATTTGGTCAGCTGCAGGATCTCGGCCGCCTGGCGCACCCGCTTGTCGATCTCGGCCTTGCTTTCCTTGCCGATCTTCATCGAGAAGGCCATGTTGTCGTAGACGGTCATGTGCGGATAAAGCGCATAGGACTGGAACACCATGGCGATGCCGCGCTTTGACGGCGGCACGTCGTTGACGATCTCGCCGTCGATCTTGAGCTCGCCCGAGGTGATCTCCTCCAGCCCGGCGATGCAGCGCAGCAAGGTCGACTTGCCGCAACCCGAGGGGCCGACGAAGACGATGAATTCGCCCGACTTTATGTCGAGGTCGACGCCGTGCAGAATGTTGAGATTGCCATATGATTTCCTCACTTGCCTTAGCGTGACATCGGCCATGGTGTACCCTCCAGTTCTTCCTTGAATTCAGTCGATACGCCCGAACCAGGCGCCGTAGCCGCCGAGGCGGATAGTGCCGGCGCCAGTCTGTCCCGAAAACCCGTGTCCCGGCAAGGGCTGCAATGAGCGGCCGCCAAGATCGACTTCGGCCGGCTTTGCTCCGAGATTGAAGGCGCAGACGATCTGCTCGTTGCTTTCACGGCGGGTGAAGGCGACGGTGTCGCCCTCGCTTTCGATGAACTCGATATCACCCTTGGCCAGTGCCGGATGGGCGCGGCGGAAAGCCAGGAAGCGCCGGTAGTGCTCGAGCAGCGAGCCGTCGTCGCCTTGCTGCACATTGACGGCTTGCGCAAGGTGCTTGCTGGGCACCGGCAGCCAGGGCTTTGCCGTCGAGAAGCCGCCATTGCGGGCGGCGCCGTCCCAAACCATCGGCGTACGGCAGCCGTCGCGTCCCTTGAATTCAGGCCAGAAGCGGATGCCGTATGGGTCCTGCAGATCCTCGAAGCTGAGCTCGGCCTCGCTGAGCCCGAGCTCCTCGCCTTGATAGATGCAGACCGAGCCGCGCAACGACATCAGCAGCGCCGAGATGACCTTGAGGTAGGCGGTCGGGTCGGGCTCGCCGGCTGCCCAGCGAGAGGCGGGACGCATCACGTCATGGTTGGAGAAGGCCCAGCACGACCAGCCGTCGCTGGCCACCTTGCCGAAGGTTTCCAGCACCGAGCGTACCTTTGCCGCGCTGATCTTCTCCGGCGCCAGGAAGTCGAAGGAGTAACACATATGCACGCGCTTGCCGCCGGCCGTATAGGCCGCCACCACTTCCAGCCCACGCTGCGAATCGCCGACCTCGCCAACCGCGGCCGTCGCCGGGTATTCGTCGAGCAAGGCGCGGAAGCGTTCGAGGAAGCCGAGGTTTTCAGGCCGGCTCTTGTCGTAGAGATGGTCCTGGTAGTTGTAGGGGTTGACGGCCGGCGCCGTCTGGTCGTTGCGCTGCTCGGGTGGCAGCGGCGGATTGTCTTCCAGGCCTTGGCTGTGGAAATAGAAATTGATGGTATCGAGGCGGAAGCCGTCGACGCCGCGCTCCAGCCAGAAGCGGGTGACGTCGAGCAGCGCGTCCTGGACCGCGCGGCTGTGGAAATTGAGGTCGGGCTGCTCGGCCAGGAAATTATGCAGGTAATATTGCTGGCGGCTGGTGTCCCACTGCCAGGCCGAGCCGCCGAAGATCGACAGCCAGTTATTGGGTGGCGTGCCGTCCGGCTTGGCATCCGCCCAGACATACCAGTCGGCTTTTGGATTGCTCCGGCTCGAGCGGCTCTCCTTGAACCAGGGATGGATGTCGGCGGTGTGCGAGAGCACCTCGTCGATCATCACCTTGAGGCCAAGCCGATGCGCCTCTGCGGTCAGCGCGTCGAAGTCGGCCAGCGTGCCGAACATCGGATCGACATCGCAATAATCCGACACGTCGTAGCCAAAATCCTTCATCGGCGATTTGAAGAATGGCGAGATCCAGATGGCGTCGACACCGAGCGAGGCGATGTAGGCCAGCCGGCCGATCATGCCCCTGAGGTCGCCGATGCCGTCGCCGTTCGAATCCTGATAGCTGCGCGGGTAGATCTGGTAGATCACGGCACCTCGCCACCAGTCGCGATCTATAGCGAGATCTGGCTTCGGGGTGGCCTTCAAAGCGGATTGCATGATCTCAACCTCCTTTCACCGAGCCGGCAAGCAGCCCGCGGACGAAATAGCGCTGCAGCGAGAAGAACACGATCAGCGGCACGATGATGGTGACGAAGGCCGATGTCGTCAGGATCTCCCAGTCGCCGCCGCGCGAGCCGAGCAACGCATTAAGCTTGGCGGTCAGCACGATCTGGTCGCCCTCGGTACCAAGGAAAACCATCGCCACCAGCAGATCGTTCCACACCCAGAGAAACTGGAAGATGGCGAACGAGGCCAGCACCGGGAACGACAATGGCAGCACGATCTTGACGAAGATCTCGAAATCGCTGGCGCCGTCGATACGCGCCGACTCCATGATCTCGCGTGGCAGGCCGGCAATATAGCTCCTCAGAAGATAGATGGCGAAAGGCAGGCCGAAGCCGGTATGCGCCAGCCAGATGCCGAGATAGGTCTTCGACGGCACGCCGAAGAAGCTGCCGACGCCGTTATAGAGCTTCAACAGCGGGATCAGCGACATCTGCAGCGGCACGACCAGGAGGCCGATGATGACGGCGATGAGCAGCGCCCGGCCGGGAAAGCGCATCCAGGCCAGCGCGTAGGCGGCGAACGCGGCGATCAGGATCGGGATGACGGTCGCCGGAATGGTGACGGTCAGCGAGTTCATGAAGGAGCGGCCGATGCCTTCCGAAAACAGCACCGTGTCGTAATTGTCGGTGGTGAATTTCGGCGGCGCCGACGAGGCGTAATAGACGCGCTGGCCGCGTTCGCTTTCGAAAGCCTTCGGCGAGGTCATGACGAAACTGCCGTCGGCATTGAGCTGCAGGGTGACGCCGTCGCCGAGATCGGCTGTCGTGCCGGCGGGATATTGCGTCGGCGCGGCCGACTTGACGCCAAAGGCGCTGATGTTGCGGGCCGGGCCGTCGCCGAAGATATTGCCTTGCAGGACGAACTTGCCCTCCTTCTCGACCTGCGCCGAGGCTGGCGGCAGCCGGCCGGCCTCCGTCTGGCTGGAACTGGTGAACGAGTTCCACCAGCCCGAAGCGATGATCTGATCCTTGTCGCGCAGCGACGAGACCAGAATGCCGAGCGTCGGGATCGTCCAGATCGCAACGAAGATGAAGACGGCGATGTGGACGCCGAAACGGCTGACAAAGGACTTTCCGGTCGACGCGGCCATCTCAATGCCCTTCCGTCTCTTTGTTCGCCTGGCGGATGTTCCAGACCATGATCGGAATGACCGCGATCATGATGATGATGGCGATGGTGGCGCCGCGGCCGAAATCGCCGCCGCCGCGGAACATCCAGTCGAACATCAGATTGGCCAACACCTGGCTGTTCCACTGGCCGTTGGTCATGGTCAGCACGATGTCGAAAACCTTCAGCACCAGGATGGTGATGGTGGTCCAGACCACCGCGATGGTGCCCCAGATCTGCGGCACCATGATCTTCCAGAAGATCTGGAAAGGGTTGGCGCCGTCGATGACGGCGGCTTCCAGCGTCTCTTCCGGAATGCCGCGCAAGGCCGACGACAGGATGACCATGGCAAAGCCGGTCTGGATCCAGATCAGGATGACCATCAGGAAGAAGTTGTTCCAGAACGGCAGCGAGATCCAGACCTGCGGCTGGCCGCCGAAATACTGGATGATGGCGTTGAGCAGACCGATCTGCGTCTGCCCGTCGCCGCGATATTCGTAGATGAATTTCCAGATGACGCTGGCGCCGACGAACGAGATCGCCAGCGGCAGGAAGATCAGGCTCTTGGCGATGGTGCCCCACCAGATCTTGTCGGTGAGCACGGCGATGATCAGCCCGAGGAAGGTGCAGGCGGCCGGCACCACCGCCAGCCAGATGATGTTGTTGAGGATCGAGTTGCGGAACTCGCGGTCGCCGAACGCCCATTGATAGTTGGCCAAGCCGACGAAATGGGCGCCGCCGCGATCGAGGAACGACAGCCTCAGCGTCTCCACCACCGGGTAGATCAGATAAATGGTGAGGATGATCATCGCCGGGCCGACGAACAGCCAGGGTCGGATCACCCCCTGCCGGCGCAGATTGTTAATCGCCGCCTTGCCGGAAACGCCGCGTGCTGGAAAGATCGTGTCGAGTGCCTTGTTGGCGCCCCAGAAATAGGCGACGCAGCCGCCCACGCCGATGATGATGACGAATATCGCGGAAAAAATCTGAGCCGCCATGGGTCCCTCCCCCTGCGCACGGATCCGCCAGTCGAGAATGGCTTTGGCGACGGGATCATGCGCCGATTCAGTTGTCTGGAGCGCGACCAGCCGGAAAGCAGGTCACTGGGCGCGCGTCACGCCGGAATGTGTTGTACTCACGACAATCGACGCGACGCCAAGCACCGGGTAGGGTCCGGGGCGGTTGAGGCCCGGACCACATCACATTGGGAACTCAAGCCGGCCGCTTACTTGATCGCGTCCCAGCTTTTCTGGATGTCAGTGGCGACGTCCTGGGCGGACTTGCCGCCGACCAGGTCGATCATGCCGGTCCAGAACGCACCGGCGCCGATCTTGCCCGGCATCAGGTCGGACCCGTCGAAGCGGAAGGTCGAGGCGTTGGCCAGGATCTCGCCCTGCTTCTTCAGCGCGTCGCTAGCATAGGCGTCCTTGTTGACCGACTTGAACGGCGTCACGAAGCCGCCCTGTGCCATCCAGATCTCATGAGCGAGCGGCAGCTTCAGGAATTCGATGAACGCGCGGGCACTCTTGCTATCTTTAGTGATCATGGCCAGCGTGCCGGCGCCGAGCACCGGAGTGCCGAGCTCGGGCTTGGAGGCGTAGGGCGGGTAATAGAAGAAGTCGGCATCCTCGCCGATCTTGGTGCCTTGCGGGAAGAAGGTCGGGATGAACGATGCCTGGTGGTGCAGATAGCATTTCGGCGGCACCGAGAAGAGGCCCTTCGGGCTGTCACGGAAATCGGTCGCCGCAACCGCCTTGGCGCCGCCCTCGACCATCTTGTCGTCGGTCGCGATCTTGCCGAAAATGTCGATGGCGTTGACCACTGCCGGATCGTTGAACGGAATTTCGTTCTTCACCCATTTGTCGTAGGTCTCGGGCGTCTGGGTGCGCAGCATGATGTCTTCGACCCAGTCGGTCGCCGGCCAGCCGGTGGCGCCGCCCGAACCAAGCCCGATGCACCATGGCGTGCCGCCGTCGCCGATGATCTTCTTTTCGAGCTCGGCAAGCTCTTCCTGCGTCTTCGGCACCTTGTAGCCCGCTTCCTCGAAATTGTCCGGCGAGTACCAGACCAGCGACTTCACGTCGGCCTTATACGGAAAGGCGAAGAAGCCGGGCTTGCCGTCCTTGTCCTTGAACGTGCCGAGGTCGACCCAGGATTGGCCGGCGCCGTAATTGTCCTTGACCCAGTTGGCCGTGTCGTCGCCGAGCGGCGTCAAAAGGCCCTTCGATGCCAGATCCTGGATCAGGCCCGGCTGCGGCAGCACGGCAATGTTGGGCGGGCTGCCGGCCTGCGTGTCGATGACGATCTGCTGCTCGTAATTCTCCGACGAGGAGTACTTGATCTCGGCGCCGGTGGCTTCGGAGAAGTAATCGAGGACGGTGCGGATAAGCCCTTCGTCCTCGCCGCGCCACGGTCCGAAGATCGTCAGCGTCTCGCCCTTGAGGTCGACTTTCTTGAGCTCTTCGTAGTTCGCCCAGTTGAAACGGGGATCTTCGCCCGGCTTGAACTTCAATTCGGCTTGCGCCGGCATGGCGAGCGCAAGCGTGGCAAACGCAGCGCCCAGCAGAAGCATTTTCTTCATCGGTATTCCCTCCCAGTGGTGACAAACACCGAACGAAACCTCCATTCCGTCCGCCGGCGCTGCAGGACTGTGACTCAGTCGGAAAGGAACTGCAACCTTTCGTAGAGTCTTCCAAAGCGCTTTGGTGATTTTGATCACGCCACTGAATTGATCCGGAGTCAAGAGAAAGCCAGACTAATCGATTTAATTTCTGCGGCCGAGTGCCGGCAAAAGTGCGCTGCAGCACAGTTTTCTGGCGGTGCAGCAGCAAATTCGGCTTCAAATCGGTCCGAACCGTGCGTATGGTCAGTGCGCTCGGCAACGCGGTTCGTAGCGGCCAGCTCGATTCAGATTAAAAGCGCTTTGAGGTTTGGAGGCCTCCGGTGAACCTCAAGCAGCTCTCCCACATGCTGGCGCTTTCGCAGACTACGGTGAGCCGCGCATTGAACGGCTACCCCGAAGTCAACGAGGAAACGCGCCGGCGGGTGGTCGATGCCGCCAAGCGTCACGGCTATCGCCCCAATCCGAGCGCCCGTCGGCTGGCGACCGGCAAGACCGGCATGATCGGCTATGTTCTGCCGACGGGGACGACCGTCGACATCGACCCGCATTTCGTCGAGTTCCTGTCCGGCCTCGGCGACTATGCGCGTTCGCACGAGCTCGACCTGGTGCTGTCACCGGCCGATGCCGACGACCAGGAGACGACGTACCGCCGCATTGTCGCCAACCGGCAGGTCGACGCGGTCTATATCTCGTCGCCGAGGCCGGCCGACCGGCGGGTGGCGCTGGTCAATACGCTCGGCATTCCTTTCATCGTCCATGGCCGCAGCGAAGGCTTCGATTTCGACTATCCGTTCACCGACATCGACAATGAGGGCGCCTTCCACGAGGCGGCGCGGCTACTCGTTCAGCTCGGTCATAGGCGTCTGGCGCTGATCAACGGCGACGATCGCGAGACCTTCGCCATCCATCGCGAGCGCGGCGTGCGCCGCGCGCTTGCGGCGAGCGGCCTGGTGCTTCGTGATCAGCATGTCTGTTCGCTCACCATGACCGAGGAGAACGGCTACCGCGCCGCCCGGCGCTTGCTGGAACAAAGTGACGCGCCGACGGCGATCGCCTGCTCCAGCCTGATCATGGCGCTCGGCGTGGTGCGCGCGGTGCGCGATCTCGGCCTGACCATTCCGGGCGACCTGTCGCTGATCGCCCATGACGACGTCTTTCCCTGGCTGAAGCCGGAAAATTTTTCGGTGCCGCTGTCGACGACGCGTTCGTCGATCCGCCTCGCCGGCGCGCGCATCGCCGAACGGCTGGCGGCGCGGATTTCCGGCCTGGAGGAGGGCGCTCGCGGCGAAGTCTGGCCGGTCGACCTGGTGGTCAGGGGATCGGTCGCCGGCGCGCCGGCCTAGAGGCAATCACTCTGAACGGCCGAGGTCGACTCTTGGCGGCTGTTGGCCAGCACCAGCGGGTGCGTCCTGGTCTCAGGCCGCGGATTTGAGGTGATCGATGAAGGCGCGCAGCTTCGGCAGGACTTGGCGCTTGCCGGGATGATAAAGGAAGACACCCGGCGTCGTCGTGGCGACGCTGTCCAGCACCGACTGGAGTTTTCCTTCGGCTATCAGACCTTCGGCGAGTGGTCGCGGTGTCTGCGCCAGCCCGACGCCCCGCATCGCAGCCCCGACCAACGTCGAATAGTCGTGCGCGATCAGCGGGCCTGAGACGACCGCTTCGATCGCGCCGTTGCCGTCGATGAACGACCAGGGCGCGATGCTGCCATTCGAGCGGCGCAAGCGTAAGCAGGCGTGGTGGCGCAAGTCGTCGACACGCTCGGGACGGCCGTGGCGCTCAAAATAGTCAGGGCTGCCGACGACCACGAACGAGAACGGCGCTGTCAGCCGCACCGCGACCATGTCGGCGGCGATGAGCTGGCCGAGGCGGATGCCGGCATCGAACCCGCCGGTCGCGAGATCGACCATCTGGTCGCTCACGGCGATCTCCAGTTCGATCTCAGGATAGGCTTGGCAGAACGACGCGATCAGCGGCTCCAACATCAGCGGCACGATAGCGCGGGGCACAGACAGGCGCAGCAGACCGGTCGGCCGCTGGCCGATATCGCGGGCGGCCTCGCCGGCCGCGACAAGCTCTTCGAACGCCGGGCCGGCACGGTCGAGGAACCGCTGGCCAGGCTCGGTTAAACCAACGCTCCGCGTCGTGCGGACGAACAGCGCCGTGCCCAGGCGGGCTTCCAGCGCGCGCACCGTCTGGCTCACGGCGGATGGCGTCACGCCGAGATCGGCGGCGGCACGGCGGAAACTGAGGCGCCTGGCGACGGCCAGGAACGCCTCGACGCCCTCCAGCGCACCATGTCGGACTGTGTAGTTCTGCTTCATAGGTTGTTGTGATTACACCGGATAGTCGAATTGCGGTAGCGGGCTTAAAGCCGCGTGAATCAACTGTTGAGAGAAGGCCAAATGTCCACGGAAATGGTGTTCCAAACCCATCTTGCTCTCGGCTATGTCGCGTGGCTGCTTTGCTTCGGCGCGTACGGTTTGCCGTGGCTCAGGTCGATGGACCGGGTCGCGGCGCAACGCGCCATCGCTACGCTGCACAGCTTCCGCTTCTTCGGGCTCGTCTTCATGGTTCCAGGTGTCGTAAGCCCCAATCTGCCCACCGACTTCGCCGTATTCGCCGCCTACGGCGATTTCGCGACTGGCGTGCTGGCCATGCTGGCGCTGCTCACGGTGAGGATACGCCCGCTCTTCTGGCCGTTGGTCGTCGCCTTCAATGTCGCAGGGACGGTCGACCTCATCGTCGACTATTACCATGCCGTCCAGATCGGCCTTCCTGCACGCGCAGGCGAACTGGGCGCCACCTACGCGATCCCGATCATCTACGTACCGCTGCTGATGATAACGCACATCGCCGCATTCTATTTTCTGCTACGTCCTCAGCAAAACGCGACTTGAGCGGGCTATTCCTTCGCCGCCTCGGCCGCCTTGGTATTCAGCAGGCCAAAGCCGAAATCATTGTCCCGCCCCTTGGGGCCGAGATCCCTGGCGGTGGCGGCAAGTGCTTTCTCGACCCAGTCGGCCGAACGGTCGGGTGCGGCATGGAACAGGTTGGCGACGGCGCCGGTCACGATCGCTGCGGCGAAGGACGTCCCGGTCACCACGTCCGAGCCGGCGCCGCTCGGCGCCACCATCTCGACGCCGGGAGCGGAGATGAAGACATAGGCGCCGCGATTGGCCTGCGGCATCAGCCCGTCCTTGGCATCGGTGGCCGTCACCGCCATCACGCCGTCGAAGGCGGCCGGATAACCATAGGGCGCCTTCGGTCCGTTATTGCCGGCGGCCGCAACCAGCACGATGCCAAACGCGCGCGCATTGCGGCAGGCGATGCCGAGCAGGTCGTTCTTCGGACCGACGAAGCTCATATTGATGATGCGGACATCCTGCTCCGCCGCCCAGTCGAGCGCCGAAAGGATGACGTCCATGGTCGACTTGCCGCCCTCGAAGGCGCGGGCGTGATAGATCCTGGCACCCGGCGCCATGCCTTTGAACGCGCCGGTGCCGGCAATCAGTCCATCGACCGAAGTGCCGTGGTCGCGCGCCTTGATCGGCACGTCGGGCATGGCATCGAACTGCCCGGCGATGACGCCGGAGAGCGCCGGATTGCCGTCATCGATGCCGGTGTCGATGACGCCGACGCGCACATTCTCGCCGCTGGCTTTGTCGGCATCGAGCGCAATGCGCTCGAACGCATAATTGACGATGCTGGCCGCCTGCTGCAGCGAGTAGACATGGTTGGCCTCACGCCGCAAAGTACGGCCGTCGGCGGCAAGTTGCGCCAGCACGACGCCGACCGGGCGGCCATCGGGAATGCCGAAGCGCACCAGCGTGTTGCCGAGCAGCCGCGACTGCCGCTGCGAGCGTATCTCGAGGCCGAACGAGGCCGCGATCTGCTGGACCGCGCCGGCATCGCCATTGACCGTGACCAGCACCTCGTCGGGCACGAAATCGCCGATCACGGCGCGCGGCGGCTCGGTTGCGACAAGATCGGTGGGTGCTACGACCGGACCGCCCGGCGCGGCAGCCTGTATTGCCGGCGCGACGGCGGGTGGGGTTGCAGTATTGCCAGGAGGTATAGGCGCCTCGGTGACTACGGCAGGATTGGGGAACAGGTCGACAATCAAGTCCGGAAGAAACACCGCGCCCGTTATTCCAGGAGCCAGCGCTTTGCCGCCATCCTTCACGGCGCCGCCATCCTTGGCGCAGTCGGCGTTGGCAGCATTTCCCCGGTTCAGGCAGTCGATCTCAGCCTGGGTGAGGTTCGGGTCATTGGTCTGCGCCATTGCGGACGCGGCGAAGATTGTCATCGCTGCCGTCAATCGAATGACCGCCTTAGCCGCCATCAGCCGGTTTCCTTCCCTCCAGCGCAGCTTCGGTGAAAGGCTGGGCGGCAATAAGGCCAAGCAGCTTCTGATAGTCGGCGGCGGTCTTGGCCGGAACGCCGAGGCGGAAGACACCGTCGGCGGTCGGCCCGCCGGCGATCTTCAATTGGTTCTGGTCGAGAAAAGCGATGATGTCGGACAGCTTCGCATCCGGTTTGAACTTCACAAGTGCAAACGGCATTTTGGCCAGGTCGTCTTCCGATCCGGCAATCTCGAAATCGCCACCTCTGTTGCCGGTCTGCACAAAGGATTGCGCGACGACCAGGGCGAGCAGCACCGCGGCCGCGGCCCAGGCGACGCCGACCGGCACCGCCATGAAGCGGCTCCAGGCTTGCGCCAGCCAGGACGATGCCGCAGGCGCGCGGGACGGGCCGGCCTCGGCGTCGAGCGCCTTGGCAAAGCGGCTGAGCGCATCGGCCGGCGGGCGGATTGCCTCGTTTGCGGCAGCGGTGCCGGAGAATTCGGCCTCGGCCTCGCCTAGTGCGGCCATCGCCGCCGGATCGCTCGCCAGCCATTCCTCGATGGCTTCGAGCTCGGTGCCCTCCAGCGAGCCGTTCAGATAAAACGGCAGCAGCATTTCCATTTCGTCGCGGCGTGACATTTTTTCAGCGGCGCTCATGGCCACCCCCTGTCGTAACCGGCGGCCTTGAGGGCTTCGCCGAGTTTCTTGCGGGCGTAGAACATCCTGGTCTTGACCGTTGCGACCGGGATGCCGAGTACCTCGCCGATCTCGCTCACCGATTGCCCGTGATAATAGGCAAGGTCGATCACCGTGCGGTGCTCTTCCGGCATGGCATCGATAAAGCGTCGCAAGGCGGCGGCCTTGTCTTCCTTCATCGTCACGACTTCCGGCGTGTCGGCGCCGTCGGCGACCCGGGCCGCGTCATCGTCGTCGATCCAGTCTTCCTTCTTCTTGCGCAGCAGGGACAGCGCCTTGAAGCGGGCAATGCCGAGCAGCCATGTCGAGACCTCCGAGCGCCCCTCGAAGGCCGGTGCCTGCCGCCAGAGTTCGAGGAACACCTCGTTCGCGATATCGTCGGCCATCAGTTCCGATCCCGTCTGGCGTGCCACGAAGCGGTAGACCCGCGCGTGGTGGCGCATGAACAGGAGCCGCACGGCGGCACGGTCACCTTTCGCGACCCGCTCGACAAGCGCGCGATCGGTCTCCGCGGCCGTCATCGCCGGTCGAGCCGCCTGGCTCCTGCCTGCTCTGTCGCTGATCGGCCCAAAAAGGTTCACCGCATCCGCCCGTATATTTGCGGAGGCTAACTGAAGAGCGGGAGCGTTGCCAGAGGGAGAAGAGGGCGCGCGCTCAGCTCAGGAATGGCTCGGCCTTCATCGTCGCCGGCACCGGCACGCCGAGGCGCACAAGCACCGTCGGCGCGAGCTGCAGCTGATCGAGCAGCGTATTGGCTTCCGGACCCTCGCCGGATCCGAAGTAGTAAAGTGCGAAATCCTGCATCTCCTCGTCGTGGCCGCCATGATGGCCGCGATCGGTCTGGCCATGATCGGCGGTGACGATCACCTCGTAGCCGGCTTCCCGCCAGCGCGGCAGAAAGCCGGCGAGCATGGCGTCCATTGCATAGACGGCATGATCCATCTCGTGGCAGTCATGGCCGAAGCGGTGGCCCATCGAGTCCAGCGTGCAGCTGTGCAGGATGCCGTAGTCGATGCCGTAGCGCCTGGTCAGCATGGTCAACGTCGCGAACAGGTCGACGTCGCTCGGCGTCATCTGGTTCCTGGCATTGTAGCCGGTCATGGTGTGGAATCGGCCATGGCTGATCGGCCTGCCCGGCTGGTCGAACTCCATGTCCTCGACCAGGTCGAACGGATAGGCCCGAAAGAATTCGGACCAGTAGGAGTGGGTGACCGCACCGGTCTTGCCGCCGGCCCTGCTGACTTCGGAAAAGATGTCCGGCTGTTCGACGCGAAACCGGTTCTCGTTCGACAGGATGCCGTGCACTTGAGGCGGCACGCCGGTGTGGATCGAGGCATAGCAGGATGCCGAGGTCGACGGCAGCACGGAGCGCATCTTCCACACGCGGGCTTCGCCTGATTGCACCCAGCCTTCGAGATTGCCCATCAGCCGTCGCCAGTTCCGGTAAGGCACGCCGTCGAGGATGATGAGCAATAGTTTTGTGTTGAGCGCCAAGGGCGCCTCCATGCGGCTTAATCGGAAAAGTCAGGGCGGGCCTGCCGTTCAATCCACGCCCGGACAGGATCGTCGGGCGCAAAGGGCGGCCCGCTAGTTCCCCGCGCTGGCCATGCGCCGTCCCTTGATCGCTTTCTCTAGCCAGCCGATCTCCATTTCTGGCACCGACGATAGCAAAAGATCGGTGTAGGCATCGAAGGGTGGCGTCAGCACGGTGCTCTTGGCGCCGTAGCGCACCACTTCGCCGCGATACATCACGGCGATTGAATCGGCGATCGACTTGACCGTGGCCAGGTCGTGGGTGATGAACAGATAGGCGACGTTTTCCTCTTTCTGCAGCCCGAGGAGCAGCTCCAGTATGCCGTGGGCGACCAGCGGATCGAGCGCCGAGGTCACCTCGTCGCAGATGATCAGCTTCGGCTTTGCGGCGAGCGAGCGGGCGATGCAGACGCGCTGCTTCTGGCCGCCCGAAAGCTCGGCCGGATAGCGGTCGACATAGCCTTTGCCCATTTCGATCTTGTCGAGCAGTTCCGCGACACGGGCGTCACGTTGCCTTCCGCGCAGACCGAAATAGAATTCCAGCGGCCGGCCGATGATGGTGCCGACCGTCTGGCGCGGGTTCATCGCCACGTCGGCCATCTGGTAGATCATCTGCAGTTGGCGAAGATCCTCTTTCGGCCGGTCGGCAAGCCGGTTGGCGAGCGGCCGTCCGTCGAAGGTGACGGTGCCTTGTTCGGGCGGCAAGAGGCCGGTGATGGCGCGCGCCAGTGTCGATTTGCCGGAGCCGGACTCGCCGACCACCGCCAGCGTCTGGCCGGGGAAAATATCGATCGAGACGTTCTTCAGCACCTTGATGTGACTGCGGCCATAGGCGGCGGTGATGTTCTTGACCGACAGGAACGGGCTCGTGCCAGGCTTCTGCTCCTGGTGTTCGATCTCATGCACCGAAACCAGCGCGTTGGTGTATTCCTGGCGCGGCTCCTTGATGATCTGGCGGGTGCCGCCCCATTCGACCAGCCGGCCGTGGCGCAGCACCATGATCTCGTCCGAGACCTGGGCGACGACGGCAAGGTCGTGAGTGATGTAGAGCGCCGCGACATGCGTGTCGCGGATGGCATCCTTGATCGCCGCCAAGACGTCGATCTGCGTCGTCACGTCGAGCGCCGTGGTCGGCTCGTCGAAGACGATCAGGTCGGGTTCCGAGCACAGCGCCATTGCCGTCATCACGCGCTGCAGCTGACCGCCCGAGACCTGGTGGGGGAAGCGCTCGCCGATGCTTTCGGGGTTCGGCAGGCTGAGCTTCTTGAACAGCGCCACGGCGCGCTTTTCGGCTTCGGCCCGCGTCGCCGTGCCGTGCAGGAGTGCTGCCTCGACCACCTGGTCCATCAGCCTGTGCGCCGGATTGAAGGCGGCTGCCGCCGATTGCGCGACATAGCAGACCTCGCGGCCGCGCAATTTGCGAAACCCTTCGTTGCCGCCCTTCAGGATGTCGCGGCCATTGAGGATGACCTCGCCGCCGGTGATGCGCACGCCGCCGCGGCCGTAGCCCATCGACGACAGGCCGATGGTCGATTTGCCGGCGCCGGACTCGCCGATCAGGCCAAGCACCTTGCCCTTCTCCAGCGTCAGCGAGACATCGTGCACCAGCACGATGTTCTTCGGCGCCTCACCCGGCGGATATACCGTGGCCTCGATGCGCAGATTGCGAATGTCGAGCAGCACGCCGGACTTCGGTTGCCCGGGCTTCGGTTGCCCGGGCTTCGGTTGCTTGTCAGCCATTACCCGCGTCCTCCCTTCAGGCTTGTCGTGCGGTTGAGCACCCAGTCGGCGACGAGATTGACGGAAATCGCCAGCGCTGCGATCGCCGCCGCCGGAATGAGGGCGGCGCCTATGCCGAAGACGATGCCGTCCTTGTTTTCCTTGACCATGCCGCCCCAATCGGCGCTAGGCGGCTGCACGCCAAGGCCGAGGAAGGACAGCGTCGACAGGAACAGTACGGCATAGATGAAGCGCAGGCCGAGTTCCGAAACCAGCGGCGACAGCGCATTGGGCAGGATCTCGCGGAAGATGATCCAGCCGCTGCCTTCGCCGCGCAATTTGGCCGCCTCGACATAATCCATGACGTTGATGTCGACGGCGACCGCCCTCGACAGGCGGTAGACGCGGGTCGAATCCAGAACGCCCATGACCAGGATCAGCGTCACCAGATTGGATGGCAGCACCGACAGCACGACAAGGGCCATGATCAATGTCGGGATCGACATCAGGAGATCGACGAGACGCGACAGAAGCGTGTCGAACCAGCCGCCGAACACCGCGGCCGAGAAGCCGAGGATGGCACCGAGCGAGAACGACAGCGCGGTCGCCAGCACCGCGATGAACAGGGTGATTCGGGCGCCGTAGATCATGCGCGACAACAGATCGCGGCCGAGATTGTCGGTGCCCAGCCAATGCGCCGCCGACATCGGTTCCCAAGGGACGTCGCTGACGATCTCGGCATTGCCATGCGGCGCGATCCACGGCGCAAAAATTGCTGCCAGCACGAACAGCGCCGTCAGCACGATGCCGACCAATGCCGGGATGGGGATGCGTTTGATGACGAGCATACCCGCCCCCCTCATTTCGGATGTCTGAGGCGCGGATTGGCGATGATCGCCGCTATGTCCGCGATGATGTTCAGGCTGATGTAGACGGCGGCGAAGATCAGCCCGACCGCCTGCACCACCGGCACGTCACGCTTGGTGACGTGGTCGACGAGGTATTGGCCCATGCCTGGATAGACAAAGATAACTTCGACCACGACGACGCCGACGATCAGGTAAGCGAGATTGAGCATCACGACGTTGATGATCGGCGCAATGGCATTGGGGAAGGCATGCCTGCGGATGACCGCGAAGGCCGAAAGCCCCTTGAGTTCGGCGGTTTCGACATAGGCCGACTGCATGACATTGAGGATCGCGGCGCGCGTCATGCGCATCATATGGGCTAGCACCACCAGGGTCAGCGCCGCCGCCGGCAGTGCGATGGCCTGAATGCGTTCGCCGAAAGGCATCCCGTCATAGACAGTGGAAATGGCGGGAAACCATTGATGTTGCACCGCGAAGAAAAAGACGAGCACATAGCCGACGAAGAATTCCGGGAAGGACGTCGAGGCCAGCGCCAGTCCCGAGATCAGCTTGTCGACCCAGCCATTGCGGTAGCGCACCGCGATCAGCCCGAGGATGATCGCCAGCGGCACCGCGACGACCGCCGCCCAGAAGGCGAGGAACAGCGTGTTCCACAGCCTTCCCTTGATAGAGGTTGCGATATCCTGACCGCTCGACATCGCCGTGCCGAGATCACCGGTCAGAATGCCGCCGAGCCAGCGAAAATAACGGATGTAAGCGGGATCATTGAGGCCGAGCTGCTCGCGCAGATTGGCGAGCGACTCCGGTGTCGCCGACTGTCCTAGGATGGCTTGCGCGACGTCGCCGGGCAGGATCTGGGTGCCGGCGAAGATCAGGACCGAAACGGCCAACAGCAGCAGAATGCCCAGCGCAATGCGCTGGGCCACCAGTTTCACGATGGGTGAGGACATATCCGCAAGGCCGGGCTCAGGCTTCGAGCCAGCACTTCGCCAGAGCATATCCGTTCATCAACTCCTGATGCGGATCATCCACCCACCCGGCAACCTTGGCGCCCGTCGCGTCGATAAACTGATTGAACATCGGCAGGATCAGGCCGCCCTCGTCGCGCACCATCACAGCCATGTCGTGGTACATTGCCTTGCGCTTGGCCTCGTCGAGCTCGGCGCGAGCCGCCAGCACCATCTTGTCGAAATCCGGACGCTTGAACCGTGTGTCGTTCCAGTCGGCCGTCGACAGATAGGCAGTCGAGTACATCTGGTCCTGCGTCGACCGGCCGCCCCAGTAGGAGGCGCAGAAGGGCTGCTTGTTCCAGACTTCCGACCAATAGCCGTCGCCCGGCTCGCGCTTGATCTCCAGCGTGATGCCGGCCTTGGCAGCACTCTGCTGGAACAGCTGTGCAGCATCGACGGCACCGGGGAAGGCGACGTCCGACGTCCGGAGCAGGACGGCACCGTCATGGCCCGACTTCTTGTAGTGGAACTTGGCCTTGTCGGGATCGTATTTGCGCTGCTCGATTTCGGTGAATAGCGGGTACGATGCATTGATCGGGAAGTCGTTGCCGAGCGAGCCATAGCCACGCAGCACCTTGTTCAGCATCTCCTCGCGGTCGATCGCCAGCTTCAACGCCATCCGCAAATCGTTGTTGTCGAACGGCGCGGTGTTGCAGTGCATGATGAAGACGTAGTGGCCGGGTCCCGAATGGTTGCGGATGGTGACGCCGGGCACGCGCTTGATCAGATCGACGATCTTCGGCTCGACGCGGTTGATCATGTGGACCTGGCCGCCCTGCAGGGCGGCCGTGCGCGCCGTGGCGTCGTTGATGACGATGATCTCTATCTGGTCGGCATGGCCCATCTTGTCGCCCTGCCAATAATTGGCGAAGCGCTCGCCGCCATGGCGCACGCCGGGCTCGTTGGTGGTGACCTTGTAAGGACCCGCCGAGATGCCGGCATCGGCCTTGTCCTTGCCGCCATTCGGCTGAATGATCAGGTGATAGTCGCTAAGCAGGTAGGGCAGGTCGGCATTCGGCTCCTTCAGCGTCAGCACCACTTCCTTGCCGCTGGCCTTGATGCTCTCGATGCCTTTCATATAACCGAGCGCACCGGACTTTGACTTCTCGTCCGAATGGCGTTCGAGGGTGGCGGCCACGTCCTCTGCGGTCACCTTCTTGCCGTTGTGGAACTCGACGCCATCGCGGATCTTCAGCGTCCAGGTCTTGGCGTCGTCCGACGAGCCGATCTCCTCGGCGATGCGGTTCTCGAGCTTGCCTTCGGGAGACAGTTCGACGATCAGTTCGCCCCACATCTTGCCGAAGGCGAACGGCACCTGCGTCATAAACAGCGCCGGATCGAGGCTGTTGGTGGACTCGCCACCGACCAGGCCGGCCTTGAGCGTGCCGCCCTTGACCGGACCCGCCGCGCGGGAAGCCCTGGATAGCAGCGAATTGGCGATGGTTGCGGTGACGCCAAGCGCTGCTGCCCGGCCGAGAAAATCGCGACGGCTCAGCTTGCCGGACGCAACGCGCCGGCTCAGATATTCCAGTTCGTTTGACATGTTGAGTTCCTCACTCTGCTGGTCCGACCTTATGGTCGTTTTTCTCATTTCTATCGGGAGAATAATGACCGTAAGGGAAAGCGGTAAGCAAGACCGAATGCGACATGCCGTGGCGTAAATCGTGCGTCGCAATTGGACCAATCGCTATAAGCGCTCAAAGCAGTGCGCGCGGGATTTTCTCCTCGAAGTTGCGCTCGAAGACCAGTTTTTCGCCTTCGTAGGCTTCGATTCTGGCGCTAACCACGAAGCTTTGCGCGTCGGACCGCATTTCGGCGAAGGTTTCGGTGCGCACCGACCATCCATTTCGCGACAGCGTCTGGGTCCAATGCGTCTTGCCCGAGGCTGACAGCGGATTGTCGGGATGGATCGCCCATGTCTCTCTGGCGATGCTGCCATTGGCGAGGCCATGCTCCAGGTCGCGCACCTCACCGAAATCGTCGACGATGGAAAGCGTAATCATTCCGGTCTTTTCGTCGCGATCGACATGACGCTCGGAATTGGCGGGCCGAAGCGTCTCCGTTGCCCAGGGCGCAGCACCTTCGGGAGCGGGGAAGGTGACCTCGTCGCCTGTCGCCGGCGGGCGTACCGGCAGCATCAATGTCGCGGCCGACAATTCGAGCCGGACCGGCTCCGGCGACGGCCAGATCATCGGCCAGTAGGCGTTCGAAACGGCAACGCGCAAGCGATGGCCGGCCGGCACGCGATAGGCGCATTGGTCGAGCACCACCCGGGCGCTGACGGTTTCGCCGGGCACCAGCGCTTCGGGAAATTCGTGCGAGTTGCGATGCGTCAGGTTGAGCACGCCGTACGAGATCAGCTCCGATGCCCCGTCCGGATGGACGTCGCACAGCCGAACCGCGATGTTCGCCTGGCGCCGGTCCGACGAGACGCTGACCACAACTTCGGGAGCACCGACAATGTCGACCGTTTCGGTCAGCACCGGCTGGTCGAAGCACACCGACAGCGCATCGTCGGGGCGCTGGTCACCCGGCAGTTCCGGGCCGAAGGTGAAGGGGAAATATTCGCCGCCGGCGAGGCCGCAGCTTTGCGGCGAAGCGACGATAGCGTGGTTGCCTTCAGCGATAAGCTCAACCTCTTGCGTCTTGATGTTGGGTGACGGCCATTCCGATTCAGCGACCCAGCGGCCCGGCCGCTCGGGATGCCAGCGTGCCGGACGCACGCTGTCCATGACATAGGCGCGGTAGGCGGGGTCGGCCTCGACGCCGGTGTCGATGTCCTTCAGCCAGCGGTCCCACCAGCGCAAGGCCTCCTGCAGGAAGCCGATGCGCGGTTCGGGCGCGGCGTAATGCGGGTATTTGTGGATCCACGGGCCGACGATGCCCTTGACCGGCGCCTCGATATTGACGGCGAGATGGGAAATCGTATTGCGATAGCCATCATGCCAGCCGCCGATCGACAGCACCGCGGCATGGATGGCGGAATAGTCCTCGCAGATCGAGCCGCGCCTCCAATAGGCATCGCGATGCTGGTGCTTCAGCCACAGCGGTGCCAGGAATGGCTGGTTCTCCAGCCTGGTCAGCCACAGGTCGCGCCATCTGTTGTCGCCGGCCAGCAACGGATCCGGCGGCCTTGACGAATAGGACAGCATGGTCGAGGCCCAGCCGAAATTCTCGATCAGCAGGCAGCCGCCCTTGTAGTGGATGTCGTCGGCATAGCGGTCGACCGTCGAACAGAGACTGATGACCGCCTTCAGCGCCGGCGGCTGCTTAGACGCCACCTGCAGGCAGTTGAAGCCGCCCCACGAAATGCCCATCATGCCGACATTGCCGTTGCACCAGGGCTGGTCCGCCGCCCAGGCGATGACGTCGCAAGCGTCCTGCAATTCCTGCTCGGAATATTCGTCGTCCATCAGCCCTTCGGAATCGCCATTGCCGCGCATGTCGACGCGGATCGAGGCGTAGCCGTGGCCGGCAAAATAGGGATGCGTCAGCTGATCACGATAGATCGTGCCGTCGCGCTTGCGATAGGGCAGGTGTTCGAGGATTGCCGGCACTGGGTCGTCGGCAGCATCGGCCGGCATCCACACCCGCGCCGACAGCCGGCAGCCGTCCGGCATGATGATCCTCATATCCGGAAATTCGACGATCTTTCGGGGGAATTCAGTGACGATTTTCATGCGGGCGAACTCCAGGAGCGCCAGATGATGGAGCCCGTGAGAGCGCGTCATGGGCCAGTCAACGAATTCGGCTGGTCAATCCGCGTCAATTCAGCGGAATGTCGTTTTCGTCCTTGCCGGCCTGATAGGCGCCGGACAATTCGTCATAGCGCGCTGATATTGTGTGGATGCGCGCTTCCAGCCGACCGCGCTCGGGGTCGGGCAGCGAGCGCACCAATTTGCGGATCGAAAAGCTCTTCCAATAGGCATTCTCGGCATTGTAGCCGCCGGGATCGAGGGTGAAGACCTCTTTCAGGATCTTCAAATCGTGCGGGATGTCGAAGCTGTCGCGCGAGTCCTCGTGGCTGAACAGATAGAAGAAATTGTCGAAGCCGGTCCAGGTGATCGCCGACAGGCAGAGCGAGCAAGGTTCGTGCGTGGCAAGAAAGATCGCGTCCTTGGTATCGACGCGCTCGGCCTTCGGCATTTCGTAGAAGCGCTTCAGGCAGTGCACCTCGCCATGCCAGAGCGGGTTTTCCGTCTCGTTGTTGGTTTCGGCAAGCACCAGCGAACGGTCGTCCTTGCGCAGGATCGCCGCGCCGAACAACTTGTTGCCATGCGCGACGCCCTCGGCCGTCTTCGGCACGATGTCGTGCTCTATGACATCGAGCAGGCGGTCGATCAGCGAAATGTCGGTCATCACCGGCTCCCATCGGGAAGATGTATCTCGTAGGCGTGCGAGAAATGGCACTCTTCGAGATTGGAGTCGTCGCCGCCACGGTCGACGACCAGGAAGTCCTGCGGCTCGCCGATCGGCGTCAGCACGCCGTGCCACAAATTGCGCGGATAGTTGATGCCTTGCCCGGGCGCGGTGATGAAGGCATGCGGCTCGCCCGGGCCCTCCTCGCCGTCATGGCAGACGACGACCAGGAACGGCCGTGGTGACAGCGGGATGAAGGCCTGGCTGCCAAACGGATGGCGCTCCACCATGGTAAGCTTCAACGGCAGCTCATAGTGCGTGCCACGCACCATCGAGATCAGCACGCGCGCATTCGGCCCTCGTGCTTCCGCGGTGGCGAGGTCATGGTAGCGCTCGGCCTTGCCGCCATTGATCGGATAATGGTTGTCGCCGCCCATATCGATGACGTCGCCGAATTCGGCGAAATTCTCGCGGGTCAGCGGCCGCGCGACGATGCGGGTCATGGTGTAGGTCTCGCGACGCCGGCGCTGCCAAGCTTGGCGTGGCGGTTGACGTCCTTGTAGAGGAGATAGCGGAATTTGCCTGGCCCGCCGGCATAACAAGCCTGCGGGCAGAAGGCGCGCAGCCACATATAATCGCCAGCCTCGACCTCGACCCAGTCCTGGTTGAGACGATAGACCGCCTTGCCCTCCAGCACATAAAGCCCGTGCTCCATGACATGCGTCTCGGCGAAAGGAATGACCGCGCCCGGCTCGAGCGTGACGATGGTGACATGCATGTCGTGGCGCATGTCGGCCGGATCGACGAAGCGCGTGGTCGCCCATCGGCCTTCGGTACCCGGCATCGGCGTCGGCGCGATGTCCTGTTCGTTGACGAAGAACGCTTGCGGCGGCTCGATGCCGTCGACTGAATCATAAGTCTTGCGGATCCAGTGGAAGCGGACGGCGGCGCCGCTTTCATTGTGCACCGTCCACCCACTCGCCGGCGGCAGGAAGGCAAAGCCGCCCGGCCTTAAGCTATGTTTCTTGCCGGCAAGCGAAACGCTTAGCTCGCCTTCGACCACGAACAGCGCACCTTCGGCGGCGGCGTCAAGCTCAGGGTGGTCGCTGCCGCCGCCAGGCGCGAGCTCGACGATATATTGCGAAAACGTCTCGGCAAAACCCGACAGCGGCCGCGACAGCACCCAGACGCGTGTCCCATCCCAGAACGGCAAGGCGCTGGTGACGATGTCCTGCATCACGCCCTTGGGGATGACGGCATAGGCCTGTGTGAACACAGCGCGGCCGGTCAGCAATTCGCTCTGGCCGGGATGTCCGCCCTGCGGCGCATAATAGGTTCGCTCGGCCATTTTCATCATATCCATAAATTCAAGCCTGTTGCGGACGCCAAGGCCTATCGCGGCAGCCAAAGCCTATTGCGGAAGCATGTCCTTGAGACGAAGCAGCGCGATGCGCTCGACCTGTCTGCAGGCGGTTTCGAATTCGACATCGTGGCTGTTGCCAATACGCGCCTCGAACTCGGCCAGGATCTCCCCCTTGGTCTTGCCTTTCACCGCAATAATGAAGGGGAAACCGAAACTGGTGACGTAGGCGGCATTGAGTTTTGCGAACAGCTCGCGCTCCTTGTCGGTCAGCGCGTCGAGGCCGGCCGAAGCCTGTTCCCTCGACGATTCCGCCGTCAGCCGCTTGGCCTGCGCCAGTTTTCCGGCAAGGTCGGGATGCGCATTGAGCACGGAAAGCCGATCGGCCTCGCTTGCCGCGCGAAAGACGCGGCAGAGCGCATTGTGCAGGCCGCCGGCACTTTCATGCGCCGGGCCGAGCTCCAGCTCATAAGCGCGCTCGGCAATCCACGGCGAATGCTCGAACACGCCGCCAAATGTATGGACGAAGGCCTCGAATTCCATTTTCGACGGGCGCAGCGCCGGCAACCGGAACGGATGCGTCTCCTGCCAATGTTTTGCGATGTCGATGCGCCGTGCCAGCCAGACCTTGTCGTGTGATTTGACGTAGTCGATGAAGCGCTTCAGTGCCGCGACCCGGCCCGGCCGGCCGACGAGGCGGCAGTGCAGGCCGATGTTCATCATGCGCGGCCGTCCTGCCTTGCCCTCGGCATAGAGCGTATCGAAACTATCCCTGAGATAGGCAAAGAACTGGTCGCCCGAGTTGAAGCCTTGCGGCGTGGCAAAGCGCATGTCGTTGGCGTCGAGCGTGTAGGGGATGATCAGCTGCGGTTTCGCCGTGCCATCCGGCGCCACGTGCTCGAACCAGTAGGGCAGTTCGTCGTCATAGGTGTCCGACACATAGTCGAAGCCGCCCTCTTCCGCCGCCAGCCGCACCGTGTTGATCGAGGTGCGCCCGGTGTACCAGCCGGTCGGCCGCGCGCCTGTGACCTCATAATGCAGCCGGATCGCCGCTTCCATGTCGCGGCGCTCGTCTTCTGGCGCATGGTCGCGGTAGTCGATCCATTTCAGCCCGTGCGAGGCGATCTCCCAGCCGGCCTCCTGCATCGCCGCAACCTGATCGGGCGAACGCGCCAGGGCCGTGGCGACGCCGTAGCAGGTGACCGGCACTTGCGCCGCGCTGAACAGGCGCAGCAATCGCCAGAAGCCGGAACGGGCGCCGTATTCGTAGATCGATTCCATGTTCCAGTGGCGCTGGCCGGGCCAGGGCGCGGCGCCGACGATCTCCGACAGGAAAGCCTCCGAAGCCTTGTCGCCGTGGAGGACGCAATTCTCGCCGCCCTCTTCGTAATTGACGACGAACTGCACGGCGACATGCGCCCCGCCGGGCCATTTCGGATCCGGCGGATTGGCTCCATAGCCCCGCATGTCTCGTTCGTAACGCATTCTCGCTCCTGCCGGAATTGTGATCAGGATAGTCGAAAGGAGTGCCTGCGCATTCCCCCGAAATTTTTGAAAGTGTTTTTGTCGCGCTCCGCTCGACCGGGACTTATGCATCGCCTTTAATTGGCGCACAATTCATGAATAGTGTTCGACTGTGCAGGGAATGGAGCAGCCAGTGGCGGAAACGTCGAAAGCCGAAGGCGGGCGCCTGACGACCCACGTCCTCGACACTGCAGCCGGCAAACCGGCGGCCGGTCTGTCGATCGAGCTCTATCATCTTGACGGTCAGGCCCGGACGCATCTGAAAACGGTCGTCACCAATGATGACGGCCGTTGCGATGCTCCGCTGCTTGCCGGCGCGGAATTCCGTACCGGCGAATACGAGCTGGTCTTTGCGGCTGGCGATTATCTGCGCCGGCAAGGGACAAAACTGCCGGAACCGGCCTTCCTCGACCATGTGCCGATCCGCTTCGGTATGGCCGAGCCGGTGCACTATCATGTGCCGCTGCTCATGTCGCCTTACGGCTATTCGACTTACCGGGGAAGCTGAGATGGCCGGGATCAAGACACGCAACGAAATCCGGTTCATCCTCAATGGCGAGGACGTCGCGCTCGGCACGGTCGCGCCCGACCAGACACTGCTCGACTGGCTGCGGCTCGACCGCTCGCTGCGCGGCACCAAGGAAGGTTGCGCCGAGGGCGACTGTGGCGCCTGCACGGTGCTGGTCGGCAGGCTCTCCGGTGGAACACTGGTCTATGAAAGCGTCAATGCCTGCATCCGCTTCCTTGGCTCGCTAGACGGCACGCATGTCGTGACCGTCGAGCATCTGCGCGGCGACGCAGGAAAACTGCATCCCGTGCAGCAGGCGATGGTCGATTTCCACGGCTCGCAATGCGGCTTCTGCACACCGGGTTTCGTCATGTCGCTTTATGCTCTGTGGATGCGGGCGCCGGAGCCGTCGGACGCCGCCATCGAAAAGGCGCTGCAAGGCAATCTCTGCCGCTGCACCGGCTACGAGGCGATCATGCGCGCCGCACGTGCCATCTCCAGCTACGGCTCGGCGGCAAAGGATCCGTTGGCGGCGGAGCGCAAGGCAGTCACGACCAAGCTCGAAGCGATGAAGGACGGTTCGCGCATCGAGATCGGCTCCGGCAACAAGCGGCTGATCGTGCCGGCCAATGCCGACGATCTGGCCAGCGTGCTGGTCAAGGAGCCGGGCGCCACTATCGTCGCGGGTTCGACCGATGTCGGCCTTTGGGTGACCAAGCACATGCGCGATATCGCGCCGGCGATTTTCATCGGCAATCTCGATGGTCTGTGCGGGATTTCCGAGAACAAGGGCGTCATCTCGATCGGCGCCGGTGTCACCTATAGCGAAGCCTTCTCGACGCTGGCGAAACGCATCCCGGCGCTCGGCCCGCTGTTCGATCGCATCGGCGGCGATCAGGTGCGCAACATGGGCACCATCGGCGGCAATATCGCCAACGGTTCGCCGATCGGCGACACGCCGCCGCCGCTGATCGCACTCGGTGCCCGCCTGACGCTTCGCCGCGGCGACAAGCGGCGGACGATCCCGCTCGAGGAGTTTTTCATCGCCTATGGCCGACAGGACCGGCAGCCCGGCGAATTCGTCGAGGCCGTGCATGTCCCGGTGCCAGGTAGCGAGACGAAATTTGCCGTCTACAAGATCACCAAGCGCCGCGACGAAGACATCACAGCAGCGCTAGGGGCGTTTACCCTGAAGCTCGCCGCGGATGACACGGTGGCGGATGTGCGCATCGCCTACGGCGGCATGGCGGCAACGCCGAAGCGAGCCTTTGGCGTGGAAAAGGCATTGCTTGGCAAGCCGTGGACGGAAGCGACGGTCGAGGCGGCGATGGCCGCGTACGCCGGCGATTTCACGCCGCTGACCGACATGCGGGCAAGCGCCGAATACCGGGCGCTGGCGGCGCGCAACCTGCTGCTGCGCTTCTTTGCCGAAACCACCGGCACCCGGGCGCCGATCCAGGTATCACGGCACGAGGCGGCATGATGAACAAGCACGCCACCCCAAACCTGAAGGCGCAAAAAATCGCCGGCGGCGTCGCCACCGACCAGCGCCATGATTCCGCGCACAAGCATGTCAGTGGCACGGCCGTCTATATCGACGACATGCCGGAACCGGCCGGCACGCTGCACGGCTGCCTTGGGCTTTCGACGGCGACGCATGCCACCATCACCAGCATGGACCTGTCGGCGGTGCGCGCCGCACCCGGCGTCATCGACGTGCTGACGGCGAGCGACGTGCCAGGCGAGAACGACATTTCGCCGACCGGCCGTCACGACGAGCCGGTGCTGGCCGACGGCAAGGTACAATTCTTTGGCCAGCCGATCTTCTGCGTCATTGCCGAAACCCGCGAGCAGGCGCGCCGTGCAACGAGGCTGGCCAAGGTCGAATACAAGGAATTGCCGTTCGTCGCCGATGTCGGTGAGCTCGATCCACGGATGGATAAGCTGGTCACGCCGCCGCTGATGCTGAAGCGCGGTGATGCAGCGGCTGCGATCAAGGCGGCGCCGCGCCGGCTGAAGGGAAAGATGCGCATCGGCGGCCAGGAGCATTTCTATCTCGAAGGCCATATCGCCTTGGCCATTCCTGGCGAGGACCACGACGTCACCATCTATTCCTCGACCCAGCACCCGAGCGAAATCCAGCACATGGTCAGCCACGCGCTCGGTGTTCCGAGCCACGCGGTGACGGTGGAAATCCGCCGGATGGGCGGCGCTTTCGGCGGCAAGGAAACGCAAGGCAATCAGTTTGCGGCATTGGCCGCTATCGCCGCGAAGAAACATCATCGGGCCGTGAAAATCCGGCCCGACCGCGACGACGACATGATCGCCACCGGCAAACGCCACGATTTCCTCGTCGACTACGAGGTCGGCTTCGACGACGAGGGCAATATTCTGGGCGTAGATTTCATGTTCGCGGCGCGCTGCGGCTTCTCGGCCGACCTCTCCGGCCCGGTCACCGACCGCGCACTGTTCCATTGCGACAACACCTATTTCTGGCCGGCGGTGCACGCGCAATCGGCGCCGCTCTACACCAACACGGTATCGAACACCGCCTTTCGCGGCTTCGGCGGCCCGCAAGGCATGGTCGGCGCCGAGCGCGTCATCGACGAAGTCGCGTTTGCCGTCGGCAAGGACCCGCTCGAAATCCGCAAGAAGAATTTCTACGGCACCAGCGACCGCAACATCACGCCCTATCACCAGACGGTCGAGGACAACGTCATCCACCGCATCGTCGCCGAGCTGGAGGCGAGTTCCGACTATGCGAGGCGCCGCCGCACCATCGATGCTTTCAATGCCAACAGCCGCTTCATCAAGCGCGGACTGGCGCTGACGCCGGTCAAGTTCGGCATCTCGTTCACCGCCACCCATTACAACCAGGCCGGCGCGCTGGTGCATGTCTATACCGATGGTTCGGTGCATCTGAACCACGGCGGCACCGAGATGGGGCAGGGCCTCTATGTCAAGGTGGCGCAGGTTGTGGCGGAAGAGTTCCAGATCGACCTCGATCAGGTAAAGATCACCGCGACGACGACCGGCAAGGTGCCGAATACCTCGGCCACCGCCGCGTCTTCCGGCTCCGACCTCAACGGCATGGCGGCGCAGAATGCCGCCCGCCAGATCAAGGACCGGTTGATCAATTTTGCCGTCGAGAGATACCAGGTGCCGCGGGACCAGGTGCTGTTCTTGCCCAACCGCGTGCGCATCGGCAACCAGGAGATCGCCTTCGCCGATCTCGTCAGGCAGGCCTATATGGCGCGCATCCAGCTTTCGGCGGCGGGTTTCTACAAGACGCCGAAAATCCATTGGGACCGCGACAAGGGCGAGGGCCATCCCTTCTACTATTTCGCCTATGGCGCCGCGTGCTCGGAAGTCTCGGTCGATACGCTGACCGGCGAATATGTCGTCGAGCGCACCGACATCCTGCACGAAACCGGCCGCTCGCTGAACCGCGCCATCGACCTCGGCCAGATCGAGGGCGGCTTCATCCAAGGCATGGGGTGGCTGACAACGGAGGAACTGTGGTGGGACGACAAGGGGCGGCTGCGCACCCATGCGCCATCGACCTACAAGATCCCGCTCGCGTCGGACCGGCCGAAGATTTTTAATGTGACTTTGGCCGACTGGGCGCAAGCAGGCGAGCCGACGGTGCACCGCTCCAAGGCGGTCGGCGAGCCGCCCTTTCCGCTCGCAATGTCGGTGCTGCATGCGCTGTCGGACGCAGTGGCGAGCGTTGCCAGCCACAAGATCTGCCCGCGCCTCGACCCGCCGGCCACGCCGGAGCGTGTGCTGATGGCGATCGAACGGCTGAAGCGGGAAGCCAGGACCGGCACTTGAATCCCGGAAAACGTGCAATTCAGGCTGAAAAACTCTATATTTCCCGATAGGGAACGCGAATGATGAACGCGAAAGTGCAGAGCCTGAAAGCCTTTCTTGCCGGTGCCGGCCGGGTCGCCTTGGTTGAGGTGGCCGGGACAAAAGGTTCGACGCCGCGCGAGACGGGTGCCCTCATGCTCGTCTCGGGATCGGCCACTTTCGGCACGATCGGCGGCGGCCAGCTCGAATACATGGCGATCGACAAAGCGCGGCAGATGCTTTTCTCCCCCCTTGAGGGGCAGATGGCCGCGAAGCGGCCAGAGGGAGTCGTCTCAGAAGGCACCGCCAGCGCGTCGAGCACTGCCGCGGCGACCCCACCCGGCGGCTTCGCCGCCACCCTCCCCTCAAGGGGGAGGGATACCCTCGACATCGCGCTCGGCCCGGAGATCGGGCAGTGCTGCGGCGGCAGGGTCGAGCTGCTGATCCGGCTGGTCGACCCCGCGCTTGAAGCCAAGCTGGTTGCGGCGGCGGAAGCCGAGGAAGCGCAGCTACCGCATGTCTACATCTTCGGCGGCGGCCATGTCGGCCAAGCGCTGGCCTCCGCGATGGCCTTGCTGCCGGTGCATGTCGTCGTTGTCGAGACGCGAGCCGGGGCGCTGGAGGGCATGCCGGAAGCGGTAGAAACAAGCCTGACGCCGATGCCTGAGGCAATGGTGCGCGAAGCCCCGGCTGGATCCGCCTTCGTCGTCCTCACCCATGACCATGCGCTGGACTTCCTGATCGTCGCCGAGGCGCTGAAACGCCGGGATGCCGCCTATGTCGGCATGATCGGCTCCAGAACCAAGAAGGCGACCTTCCGGAACTGGTTCCTTAAGTCGGCGGACGGAAGCGAGGCGGAATTTGCCCGCCTCGTCTCGCCGATCGGCGGCGATACGGTGAAAGACAAGCGCCCGCAGGTGATCGCCGCACTCGCCGCAGCCGAAATCATGACGGCATTGGCGAGGTATTATTTACCCGTCGACGGGCCAAAATATTCCCAATCACCGGGCGGTGGTCGGTCGACCGCATCATCGTCGCAGACTTTTTGATGCTATGAACGAAAGACTGGAGCAGTTGGCGCGTAAGGCCGAGAAAAACACGAGCAGCACATATTGATGAAACAGCTTGTCATAGCTCTTCTGGCTGCTTTTGCAGTTTTCTTGGCGTCTACAATAGGATCGCGAACGCCCGCTGCGCGACACGCCGGCGGGCAAACACTCCGCGCCACCTGGTTTGTGCATGTGTTTGCGGTCCTGCTTGCGGGCTTTATCGCGGTCGTTGTGGTTGCCGGACACAGCGAAACACCGAGCGAGCAACTTCCCTGGATTTTTGGTCTACTGGTTGGCTTTGGTCTGAGCCTGATCGGGTGGATTTGGTTCTTTTATGTTCGCGTAGTCTTTTGGAATGTCGAGGGAATAGGAATCCGGCAGCCATTCATGCCGCCTCGATTTATTCGGTGGGAAGACATCGAATGGGCTGGTCGCAAATGGACAGGAGATTTCCAGCTTCGTTCCAAGAAAACCAGCATTGGCTACACCGCGTTCCAGGGCGGACACGATGAGCTAAATCGCCGGGTGAAGCTTGAGGTGCCGAAGTTCGAGAGGAATTTCTAATCGAACCCCGGCGCGCCGAGCAAATAGCGCCGTCCAAAAAGAGCTATTCCTTCTCCTGCGTGTGCGCCTCAAGGAACCACAGCAATTTGTCGAGCGAGCGCGAATAGGCGGTGAAGATGTCGGCGGTATCGGCGTCGCCCGCGCCAGCCGCTTCGTCGATCGCGGCGCGTGCCCGCTTGGCGGTCGCGGCATAGCGGTCGATCAGCGCCGCCAGATGGTCTCGGGTCTTGTGGATGTCGGTCGGATAGGCCTCCAGCATAGTCGCCTTCGACACCTCCTGCGAGGTGCCGAGCGCCGTGCCGCCGAGCTGTACGGCGCGCTCGGCAATGGTGTCGACATGGCCGTCGATCTCCTCGCGGAACGTGTCGAGCATCTCGTGGATGGCGATGAATTGCGGTCCCTTGACGTTCCAGTGCGCCTGCTTGGTGATCAAGGCCAGATCGATGGCGTCGGCGAGGCGGGCATTGAGAAGATCGATACACTCTTTCTTGGCATTGGATTGCAGGTCATTGCGGGTGGCGATGGCATCCATGATCGGCTCCTGTGGCGGTTGCGTCCGCGTGGTTTGAAAAGAGGGCGAAGTTTGGGATGGACAATCGAATATGCGCGCAGACGCCCTCATCGCCGCGGCACAGCATCCCAAAACGGCGATCTCCGACTTTCGTTCCGCTCGTCGTTTTACGCCGGCGTTTTCAAGCCCAGATGGTCGCGCAGCGTGCTACCTTCATAATCCTTCCGGAAAAGCCCGCGCCGCTGCAGCTCCGGCACGACAAGCGTGGCAAAGGCTTCGAGTTCGCCGGGAAAATAGGATGGCATGACGTTGAAACCGTCTGCCGCGCCGCCCTCGAAGCGTGCCTCGAGCTGGTCGGCGATCTGGGCCGGAGTTCCGACGACGCGCCAATGACCGCGCGCGCCGGCGAAATGACGGGCAAGCTGGCGAATGGACAGCTTGTCGCGGCGGGATTGCTCGATGACGAGCGCCTGCCGGCTCTGCATGCCTTCGCTGGCCGGCAGCTCGGGCAGCGGTCCGTCGATGGGATAGCGCGCGAGATCGGATATGCTGAGATAGCTGGAAAGCAGCGCGACGCCGACATCGTCCGGTATCAGCTCCTGCAGTTCATCATGTTTTGCCCGGGCTTCCGCTTCGCTTGCCGCGACGACCGGCGCGACGCCGGGCATGATCTTGACGTCCTCCGGCTCGCGCCCATGGGGCGCCAGCCGTCCCTTGAGGTCGTCGTAGAAGGCCTTTGCCTCCTCGAATGTTTGCGCCGCAGTGAACACCACATCGGCGGTCCGGGCGGCGAGATCGCGGCCCTCGTCCGACGCTCCTGCCTGAACCATGACCGGCGCACCTTGTGGCGAGCGCGGCAGATCGAGCGGGTCGCGCACCGAAAAACTTCTGCCTTCGTGTCCACCCTGGCCTCGCCAAAGGCCGGTAACCACGGCAGCGAATTCGCGCGCGCGTTCGTAGCGGTCCGCATGTGGGCGCAGTCCGGTCGAGCCGAAATTGGCGGCCTCGATCTGGCTCGCCGAAGTGACGAGGTTCCAGCCGGCTCGGCCACCGCTCAGATGGTCGAGCGACAGGAAGGTCCGCGCCAGTCCGTAAGGCTCGTTATAGCTCGTCGACGCCGTGGAGACGAGGCCGATGCGCTCCGTCTGGACGGCGAGCGCGGCAAGCAGGCTTATCGGCTCGAAGCCGATCGAGCGCGACGTTTGGCTGGCGATGTTGACATTGGCCTCGCGCACGCCGGCGGCGTCCTCGCAGAAGATCATGTCGAACTTGGCTGCTTCCGCCGTCCGCGCCAACTGGACGTAATGGTCGATGTCGATGCCGGCCGTGACATGCGCCTGCGGATGGCGCCAGGCGGCGATGTGGTGGCCTGTCGCCCACAGGAAGGCGCCGAGCTTCATCTGGCCTCGACCGGCGCTCATTGCCGATCCTCCCCTGCAAGCCCGAGATGGGCGCGCAGTGTCGCCGCGCTGTAGCCGGACCGGACAAGGCCGCGGCGGCGAAGCTCCGGCAGCACGAGACCGACGAAATCGTCGAGCGCCGATGTGAAGGGCATGGCGATGTTGAAACCGTCGCAGGCTTTCGAGCGAAAGCACTCTTCGAGCCTGTCCGCAAACAGGTCCGGCGCGGCGGTTATTTCGGCGCTAACGGTAACGTTCATCAGCACTTTCAGCGCCTCCGGACTGCGCCCGAAGGCAAGCGCACGGCGCTTCAGATCGCCAGCCTTCGCCGGCTCGATCGATGGCTCATCCAGCAGGACGACATCGGCGGTGCGGGCGGCGATATCCGTGTCGGGCTCGGACAGGCCGGACATGACCAGCATCGGCGTGTCCTGCGGCGACCGCGCCACGTTGAGCGGCCCGCGCACGGAAAAATATTCGCCCTTGTGGTCGAGAAGGTGCATCTTCTCGGGATCGAAGAAGCGGCCGCCAACTTTGTCGAACAGCAGCGCGTCTGCGTCCCAGCCTTTCCACAAGCCTTGCACGATGCCGATGAATTCCTCGGCGCGCAGGCGGAAATCGTCGCCGGAAAACCCTTCCGGCCGGCTGAAATTGGCCGCCTCGCGCGGTTCGGGCATCATGCTCGCGTTCCAGCCGGCGCGGCCATGGCTGATGATATCGAGCGAGGCGAAACGGCGCGCGAGATTATAGGGCTGGTGGGCGACCGTCGACGCCGCGGCGGCAAGGCCGATCCTGCTTGTCACCGTCGCCAGCGCCGCCACCAAGGTCGTTGCTTCGAAGCGCATTTGCCGGTTCGGCCCGCCTGCAACCGGTGCGGAATCGCCGAGCAACACCATGTCCAGGCCGGCCGCTTCGGCTTCTTGCACGAACCGCGTCAGCAGACTGAAGTCCGGGCCGGCGTCGGGCGGATGGGAAGGAGCGGCTTCCGGAGACAGTGAAACGGCGAGACACATTGTGGCGCCGTTGGCCATCGCTTTTCCCTGTTGAGCGAGATTCCTTGAGAATTATCTCGCCGGCTGGACGGAAAGCAACCGGCCAGCCGGCGATCATTTGCCGGCCAGAATATCCCTGATCAGCCGCTGGCAGCGCTCGGCCATGAAATCGAGCAGCAGCCGCACCTTCGGATCCTGCAGCTTCTTATGAGGGTAGACGGCGGCGAACTGCACCGGCGTCGGCGGCGTGTTGCTCAGGATCACCTTCAGCCGCTGGTCGCGGATAAACGGCTCGACCTCGAAGCGCGGCTTGTTGATGATGCCGCGGCCGGACAGCGCCCAGCCGGTCAGCACGTCGCCATCATCGGTATCGTAGGGGCCGTGCACCTCGAATTTTTGCGGTCCGTTCGGCGTCTGCAGCGTCCAGACATATTCGCGCGCGCCGGAATAGCGCAGCATCAGGCAATCGTGCTTCTTGCCGATCAACTCCTGCGGCTCGGTAGGCTCGCCGCGCGCTTCCAGATATTGCGGAGCCGCCACCAGAACGCGTTCGCATTCCATGATGCCGCGCATCCTGAGGCTGGAATCCTCGATGATGCCCAGCCGGAAGGCAACGTCGATGCCTTCCTTCATGATATCGACATTGTGATCGGAAAGCCGGAGCCGCACTTCGATATCGGGGTACCTGTCGTGGAAATCCGGGATTCCGGATGCTACCAGCCGCCGCCCGAGGCCGAGCGGCGCTGTCACCTTTATGGTGCCGCGCGGCTGCCCGGATAACGCGCTGACCGCAGCTTCGGCCTCGGTGACCGCCTCCAGCACCTGCTTGGCGCCGGAGTAGAACACCGTGCCGTGCTCGGTCGGCATCAACTGCCGCGTCGTGCGGTTGAACAGCCTGACGCCCAGGTGCTTCTCGAGCTCCTTGATCCGATTGGAAGCGACCGCCGGCGAAATGCGCATGTCGCGCCCAGCCGCCGATAAATTGCCGAGCTCGACGACGCGAACGAAAACGGCGATGTTGTCGAGATAGGCCATGCGGCTTCCGTGGCTCTCATGTGGCTGCGTATGATCAGCCTAGTATTTTCCAATTTTTTTTGAAAGTCATCGTGCAGCTCGGCCCTTTCCGTTTGCGCTCCAGTCCGTAAAGTCAGTGGATCGGCAGGGACGATTTCTTTCATGATGGATTTCGCGATATTCTGGGATTGGCTGAGTTTCGCCGTGCGCTGGCTGCACGTCGTCACCGGTATCGCTTGGATTGGATCGTCGTTTTATTTCGTCGCGCTCGATCTCGGGCTGCGCCAGCGTCCGGGCATGCCTGCCGGAGCCTTCGGCGAGGAATGGCAGGTGCATGGCGGCGGCTTCTACCATGTGCAGAAATATCTGGTGGCGCCGGCTGAGATGCCCGAGCATCTGACCTGGTTCAAGTGGGAATCCTACGCCACCTGGCTGTCGGGCTTCGCCATGCTGTGCGTCGTCTACTATGCCGGTGCGGACCTGTTCCTGATCGATCCGAATGTGCTTGCCATGTCGGTGCCTACAGGCATCTTGCTGTCGCTGGCGACGATCGGCGTCGGCTGGGTGGTCTACGATCTCTTGTGCCGTTCGCCGCTCGGCAACAGCGACACCGGCCTGATGCTGGTGCTGTATGGGGTGCTGGTATTCATGGCCTGGGGACTGACCCACCTGTTCACCGGCCGCGCCGCCTTCCTGCATCTCGGCGCCATCACCGCGACGATCATGTCGGCCAACGTTTTCATGGTCATCATCCCCAACCAGAAGATCGTCGTCGCCGACCTGATCGCCGGCCGTAAGCCCGATCCGAAATACGGCAAGATCGCCAAGCAGCGCTCGCTGCACAACAATTACCTGACGCTGCCGGTTTTGTTCCTGATGCTGTCGAACCATTATCCGCTGGCGTTCGGCACAGAGTTCAACTGGGTCATCGCCTCGCTGGTGTTCATCATCGGCGTGCTGATCCGGCACTATTTCAACACCAGGCATGCGCGCAAAGGCAATCCGACCTGGACCTGGCTGGCGGCCGCCGTCCTGTTCGTCGTCATCATCTGGCTGTCGACGGCACCGAAGCTGCTGACCGGCGAGGTGAAGGCCTCGTCGGCTGCACAGGTCTACGTCGCCTCGGCGCATTTTCCCGCCGTGCGCGATACGGTGCTTGGCCGCTGTTCGATGTGCCATGCGGCGGAGCCGTCCTACGCGGGCCTTTACCACGCGCCTAAGGGCGTGATGCTCGACACCGATGCCGGCATCGCCGAGCACGCCGGCGAGATCTACCTGCAGGCCGGCCGCAGCCACGCCATGCCGCCCGCCAACGTCACCCAGATCACCGACAAGGAACGGGCACTGCTGGTAGCCTGGTTCGAAGGCGCGGGGAAATAGCATGACCAGCACGCTCCTGCGCGGCCGCACGCTGTCGTTTTTGCGCTGGCCAGAAACCATCGACGACCATTCCGCCTGGCGCTACGAGCAAGATGGCGGCCTGCTGATGCGCGACGGCAGGATCGTTGCCGCGGGCGCCTATGCCGAAGTCGAGAAAAAGGCGGGCGAGGGAACAAAAAAAATCGACCACAGGCCGCATCTGCTGCTGCCCGGGTTCATCGATGCGCACGCGCATTTTCCGCAGATGCAGGTCATCGCTTCCTTCGGCGCCGAGCTGCTCGACTGGCTGAACACCTACACTTTTCCGGAAGAGACAAAATTCCAGAACGCCCAGCATGGCCGCCGTATCGCCAGGCTGTTCCTGGATGAAGTATTGCGGCATGGCACCACGACAGTCGCGGCCTATTGCTCGGTACACAAGGAATCTGCCGAAGCGTTCTTTGCCGAGTCGCACGACCGCAACATGCTCAACATCGCCGGCAAGGTGATGATGGACCGCAACGCGCCGGACGGCGTGCTCGACACGCCGCAATCGGGCTATGACGACAGCAAGGCGTTGATCGATGAGTGGCACGCCAAGGGGCGCCAGCACTATGCCATCACGCCGCGCTTCGCCATCACCTCGTCGCCCGAGCAATTGGAGATGGCGGGCGCGCTCTGCCGCGAATATCCTGATCTGCACATGCAGACGCATCTGTCGGAAAACCACGCCGAGATCGCCTTCACGCAGCAATTGTACCCGCAGACGCGGGACTACACCGACATCTACGAACACTATGGGCTGCTCGGGCGCAGAAGCCTGTTCGGTCATTGCATCCACCTGTCGGAACGCGAGGCGGATGCGCTTTCGGATAGCGGCTCGGTGGCGGTGTTCTGCCCGACCTCCAACCTGTTTCTCGGCTCGGGCCTGTTCGATTATCAGCGCTATAGCCGCCGCGAGAAGCCGCTTCGCATCGCCGCCGCCACCGATGTCGGCGGTGGCACCAACTATTCGATGCTGCGCACCATGGACGAGGGCTACAAGGTGATCGCGTTGAACGGCGAGAAGCTCAATCCGTTCCAGTCCTTCTGGCAGCTGACCCGCGGCAATGCCGAGGCGCTGTCGCTTGCGGAAAAGATCGGCACCCTGGAGGAAGGCAGCGACGCCGATATCATCGTGCTCGACGCCCGCGCCACGCCGGCGATGCGGCTGCGGGTGGAGACGGCGGACACGCTCGCCGAGGAATTGTTTCTGCTGCAGACGCTCGGCGACGACCGCGCCGTGCGCGAGGTCTATGTCGCCGGCCGGGCGGCCAAGGCGGATATAGCGGTTTAGCCGTCGTATGCGGCCGGCTTGACCGGGCGGCAGCCATCCGCCAAAGCAACAGGCGAGATCGACAAGGGGAACGACATGGCCGCTGCGGACGACATCGCTCTGATCAATAAACAGGAAGCCACGCTTGTCTTTTCGGCCTTCGATGAAGCCGTCGCTTTCGAGATCGGCTCGGCGATCCGCGACCGGGCTCTCAAGGAAAACCTGCCGATCATCGTCGATATCAGAACTTTCGACCGGCCGTTGTTCTATGCGGCAATGCCCGGCTCGAACGCCTCCAATCCGGACTGGGCGCGGCGCAAGATCAACGTCGTGCGGCGGTTCCTGAAAAGCACCTACCGCATTGTGCTGGAGCAGCAGCGCCCCGACCGCAGCTTCAAGCCCGGCGAGGGGCTGAACGTTGCCGACTATGTGCTGGCCGGTGGCGGCTTTCCCATCACTGTCAAGGGCGCTGGCGTCATCGGCGTGATCGCCGTCTCCGGTCTACCGGAGCGCGAGGACCACGGAGTGGTCGTCGATACGCTGTGTAGCTACTTGGGCGTCGATAGCCAGGAGTTGGTCCTGCCGCCGGAAGCAACATCGTGACGTTGGCGCTGCCCCTCATCCGCCTGCCGGCACCTTCTCCCCGCGTAGTGACGGGGAGAAGGGAAACGCTCCAACGCTGGCGATCCCCTCTCCCCGTCTCTATACGGGGAGAGGGTAAGGGTGAGGGGCAGCGCAAACGCCGCAGAAGCTCGCACAGCGTCCGTGGTAGCTCAGTATGACCGCGCTCGATCCCAAGTCCTTTCTGATTTCGATCTTCAACGCCGCCGTTGCCGCCGCCGATCCCCAGAGGACGATCAAGGATCATTTGCCCGCAAGGCCGAAGGGACGGATGATCGTCATCGGTGCAGGAAAAGGCTCGGCGCAGATGGCGGCGGCTTTCGAGAAAGTGTGGGACCGGCCGATCGAAGGTTTGGTCGTCACCCGCTACGGCTATGGCGCGGCCTGCCGGCGCATCGAAATCATCGAGGCGGCGCATCCGGTGCCGGATGCCGCGGGGCTGGAGGCCTCGCGACGGCTGCTCGAAAAGGTCCAGGGACTGACTGCGGACGACCTCGTCGTGGCGCTCATTTCGGGCGGCGGCTCGGCGCTGCTGCCGTCACCTGCCGAAGGTCTGACGCTGGCCGATGAGGTCGCTGTCAACGAGGCGCTGCTCGCCTCCGGCGCGCCGATCGCCGCGATGAACACCATCCGCAAACATGTTTCCACGATCAAGGGCGGCAGGCTGGCGGCCGCTGCCTATCCAGCCAAGGTGGTGTCGCTGGTGGTCTCCGACATTCCGGGCGATAACCCGGCGCTGGTCGCTTCCGGCCCGACCGTTCCCGATTCCGGCAGCCGCGAAGATGCATTAGCGTCGATCGCCGCCTATGACATGAAATTACCGGCTTCAGTGATGGCGCACATCAATTCGCCGGCCGCCGATGCACCGCGCGTCGATGATCCGCGTTTTTCGCGCAACGAGGTACATCTGATCGCCTCGGCCGGCGTATCGCTGGAAGCGGCTGCGGCCGAAGCCGGGTACCAAGGTATCGAAGCGGTCATTCTCTCCGATTCCATCGAGGGCGAGGCGCGTGAGGTCGGCGGCGTCCACGCCGCAATCGCGCGCGAAGTGGCGACGCGCAACCGGCCATTCGCAAAACCGGTGCTGATCCTGTCGGGCGGCGAGACGACCGTGACCTTGCGCGCGAAAGGCAAAGGCGGCCGCAACTCGGAATTCCTGCTCGCCTTCGCCATTGGGATCAGCGGCATGGCGGGCGTCCACGCACTGGCCGCCGACACCGACGGCATTGACGGTTCGGAAGACAATGCCGGCGCCTTCGCCGACGGCTCGACAGTGTCGCGGATGCATAAGGCGGGCGTCGATGCCAAGGCCATGCTTGCCGGCAACAACGCCTGGACGGCATTCAATGCCGTAGATGACCTTTTCGTACCCGGTCCGACCGGCACAAACGTCAACGATCTCCGGGCGATATTGATCAAATAGCTCAGGCGGCCATTAGCTTTTTCACCGCTCTCATATCCTGCAGGAACCGGTCGCGTTCTGCCTGCCTGTCCGCCGGCTCGCGAATGCGCAGGATGAAGGACGGGTGGATGGTGACGAAGACACGCAAGCCATCGTCACGCTCCACGACGGCCCCGCGCATCTTCATGATCGGCACCACCTTACCAAGCAGCGCCTGCGCCGCCGTTGCGCCGAGCGCCACCGCCAGATTGGGCTTGATCAGATCGATTTCCTTGTCGAGCCACCAGCGGCAAGCCTGCACCTCGCCGGCGTTCGGCTTGGAGTGGATGCGCCGCTTGCCGCGCGGCTCGAACTTGAAATGCTTGACCGCGTTGGTGACGTAGACTTTCAGCCGATCGACGCCGGCATCGTCCAGGATCGCGTCAAACACCTTGCCCGCCGGACCGACGAAGGGCTTGCCCGCCAGGTCCTCCTGGTCGCCCGGCTGTTCGCCGACGAAGATCACCTTGGCTTTATCAGGGCCTTCACCGAACACGGTCTGCGTGGCGTCGTGCCATAGCGGACAGCGGCGGCAGATCTTGGCCGTTTCGCGCAGTTCAGGAATCGTCCTGGCGTCGATTTCTGTCGTTTCCGGAGACTTGCTTGCAGGCAAGCGTCTTGCCTGCACCTTGGCATGGTGCGGCGTCGGGGTTGTCTGCATCCTGGCGATCATGACTAAGGCGGCCTTGTTCGCTCCTGCAATCAGACACGCAATGAGCAAAGCCCGCCGAAGGTTCCGTTGAAATTATTCCGCATGGGCCTTCGACGGCGGATGGCCGACGATGTGATGCCCTACACCTCGTGCAGATAGAGGTGATAATCCAGTTCGCTGACCGTGCGCGCCACGCGCAGATATTCCGATTGCTTGATCGCCACGAACGTCCGGTGCAGGTCTTCGCCCAATGCGCCCTTGAGGAAGGTCGACGCCCTTGCCGCCTCGATCGCGGCACGCCAGTCGACCGGCATCGTCGTGCGCGTGACGGCCGATTCGTAGCCATTGCCGGTGGTTTCGGGACCGGGATCGAGGCCTTCGTCGAGGCCTTTGACGACACCGGCCAGCACCGTTGCCGCCACCAGGTAAGGATTCGCGTCGACGCCCGATGGCCGGTGCTCGATGCGGCGGTTCTTGGCATCGCCGGCCGGCACACGCAGTGCCACCGAACGGTTGTTGACGCCCCAGGTCGGCGCCACCGGCGCATAGGATTGCGAGACGAAGCGCCGCCATGAATTGGCATGCGGCGCGAAGACCAGCATCGATTCCGCCATCGTCTGGATCAGTCCGCCGAGGCTGCGCAGCAGCGGCAGAGACCAGCTTTCGCCGCCGGTTTCGGCAAAGACATTCTTGCCGGCATCGTCCAGCAGCGAGACATGAAAATGCATGCCCGAGCCGGCATATTTCTCGATCGGCTTGGCCATGAAGCAAGCGGTGACACCATGACGGCGCGCCTGCGCCCGCACCAGTCGCTTGAGCATCACGAGATCGTCGGCCGCCCGCATCACATCCTTGCGGTAGTTGAGCGTCAGCTCGTACTGGCCGGGCGCATATTCCGAGATGACCGTCTCGGCCGGGATGCCCTGCACCTTGGCTGCGGCGTAGATGTCGGAAAACAGCGGCTCCATGCCGTGTAGATGGTCGACGGAATAGACCTCCGTCTTGGCCGAGCGGCGTCCGTCAAGCACCGCGTGCGCCGGCTGCACCTTGCCTTCGGCATCGCGCTCGTTGGCGAGCAGGAAGAATTCGAGCTCGAAGGCGCCGGCCGGATGCAGGCCCTTGGCCGCGAGGATGTCTACCTGGCGGGCGAGTGCCAGCCGCGGGTCGGACGACATCGGCTGGCCATCGAGATGGTACATCGCCATCAGCACCTGGCCGCGCGGCGGCTGGGTGGCGAACAGCGGCACCAGTGTGCCGGGGATCGGCCACGCCCGCAGGTCGCCGTCGCCCGTCGTCCAGATCAGCCCGGTCTCGTGAACATCCTCGCCGGTGATGTCGAGGCCGAGGATCGAGATCGGCATGTGCCGGCCCCCCTCGAAGATGCTCATCAACTCATGCCGGCGCACGATCTTGCCGCGCCCGACGCCATTGGCGTCGGTCAGCACGATGTCGAACGCTTCGATCTCGGGATGAGCGTCGAGAAAGGCCTGCGCCTCGGCGGGCGTCGAGCCGGAAGGGGATGTCGTGACCAGGTTCAAACTTTGCTTGGGCGCTTGTTTCATGCCGCAAGCTTGTCTCACGCCGTAAGCTTTGCCGCAACCGCGCCGAAGGCAGTGATCAGCCGGTTCACCTGGGCGGCGCTGGTCGCAGGAGAGATCAGCATCATGTTGTGGAAGGGTGCGATCAGCACGCCGCGATTGACCAGCGCGACATGGATTGCCGCCTCGAGCTCCGGCACGTGCGCAGCTTCCGCTTCGCCGCCGTTCCTCAGCGGGCCCGGCGCGCAGATGAACTCGACACGGGCACCGACGCGAGCAACATGCCAGGGCAGACGATAGCGATCGATGACGGCGGTCAGCCCGGCGTCGAGCCGCCGCGCCAGATGGTCCATATGGCTGTAGTTCTCGTCGGTCATGACGTATTCGAGCGTGGCGCGCATCGCTGCGAATTGCAGCGGATTGGCCGACAGCGTTGTCCCCATGCCGGAGTAGCCGGGCTCTTTCCGGCTGATATAAGCGGCATAGCGGGCGGCAACGTCTTCGCTCATGCCCCAGACGCTCGCCGGTACGCCGCCGGCAATCGGCTTGCCCAGCACGAACAGGTCCGGCTCCAGCCCGTATTTGCTTGTATAGCCGCCGGGACCGGTCGAAATTGTATGCGTCTCGTCGATTAGAAGCAGCGTGCCGGTCGCACGGGTGAGACGCCGCAAGCCATCATGAAAGCCGGCTTCGGGCAGCACCATGCAGGAATTGGTCAGCACCGGCTCGGCGATGACGCAGGCGACATCGTTGCCCTGGAGTGCCGCCTCGAGCGCCGGCAAATCGTTGAACTCGACGACATCTGTCGCCCGGGTCAGGTCGCGGAATTCGCCGGCCAGTCCCGGTCGATTCACCGCTTTCCCGGCGACCAGCCGCACCATCGTCTCGTCGACCGAGCCATGATAGCAGCCGTTGAAGACCAGTATCTTCTCCCGGCCGGTAACGGCGCGGGCAACCCGCAGCGCGAAGCGGTTGGCATCGGTCGCCGTCGTCGCGATCTGCCACGACAGCAAACCGAAGCGCTGCTGCAGCAACGGTCCGATGGCCAGCGCGTCTTCGGAAGGTAGCATATAGGTCAGTCCTCGTCCGGCCTGCCGGCGGATGGCGCGGGCGACCGGCGGCGGCGAATGGCCGAACATCGAGCCGGTGTCACCAAGGCAGAAATCGTCCAGCCGATTGCCGTCGATGTCGGTGATCGCAGCGCCCTTGGCACTGTCGACCAGGATCGGGAATGGCGTCGGCCAGTCGTTCATCCAATGCATCGGCACGCCGCCGAAGAAGCCGGGCAGGCCATTGCCGATTTTCGCCATCGATTTTGGCCGCGCCCGGCGGAAGACTTCTGCCTCGGTCGCGCGCAACTCGACGATCCGGGCCGGGCCGATGCCGCCGATGCAAGTCTTTGAATGGTTCATGACGTTCATGGCGGCCCTCTCAGTCGCACTTTAGACAATCGGCATCCGCCACCGCAATTGGCCGGGCGGCTGCCCTGTGTTGGGTCAGCGGTCATTTGAATGAAAACAGGCGCTTGACCGCGAGCCGCCTTCGGGCGCCAATGGTACTTCGGCTGGAGGGCATAAGATGGTGCGGGCGATCGTCTGCGCAGCAACGCTGCTGTCGTCGGTTGGTGCGGCTCTGGCGTCCGGCGGCATCTGGTGTTCCGCCGAGGATGCAGCCGTCAAATTTCAGGTCGGTGCCGGGATCACCAGAGGCATGGGCGGGCCGACCTTCAATTTTAGCGGCGAGCTCGAGATTCTGGGCAGGCCGGCTGGCGACAGTCTGCGCGAGACATTGTTCGAGGATCAGAACCTCACGCAATATTGGCTCGACAACAAGGAATTGCGGCTGCTCGTCTACCACGAACGGCTGGTCGAAAACGCCTACGGCTATGTCGAACTGGCGATCCTGACCAAGGCCAGCGACGAAGGCGTCTATGACGGTCGCTATTTGCTCTCAATCCATGATGTAACGGCCGATGCCGAAAAGGACGGCAAGCAGGCTGAATTGACCGGCAAAGTATCTTGCGGAGCCGAGTAAGTAACAGGCTACGCCGAAATATCGATGACGCCGCAGTCGCCCGCAGCGCTGCCAAAGGCGACGCGGCGCTCTTCCTTGTCCCACATCATCGAAGTGACGGCGCCCTTGCCCGGCCGGCGCAACAGCACTTCCTTGGCGTCGGCGAAGCGCACCGCCATCACCATCCCGTCATCATAGCCGATAGCAACGACGTCCTGGCTCGGGTGACAGGCGACGGAGGTGACCATCGCATTGCCGCGCGTGCCGAGTTCCAGCGGCGCCTTGCCCATCGGCCCGTCTTTGCCGGAAAACGGCCAGACGATCGCCGCCGGCGCGCCGGAACTCGCCAGCCATTTGCCCTTGGCGCTCCACGATAGGCTTTTCACCTTGCCGGGGTAGCCGGACATGCGCATGTGCTTGCCGTCGGCGAGCTTCCAGCCATGAAGCGCGTTTTCCTGCATGGTGGTGACGACGAAGCCGCCGTCCGGCGAGAAGGCGATGCCGGTGTGGGCGCCGGCCCATTCGAGCTCGACCGGCTTGCCGTCGGCAGCCGGGAAGTGCAGCGTCGCGCCATTGTAGCGGGCAACGCCGAAGCGCATGCCCTTGGGCGAGAAGGCAAGCCCCTCGACTGAGCGCGGATGCGAGAATTCCCTGGTTTTGCCGTCGGCAAAGCGCACATAGGCAATCTTGCCCGAAGCATAGGCAACAGCGCCTTGCGGCCCGGCGGCGACGCTGGTTATCCATTTTTTGCCTGCGGTCGCCAATTCCGTTGTATTGCCGCCTGGGGTCACGGCAAAGATCCTGCCGTCCTCACCACCGGTGATCAGTCGGTCGTTTGCCGCATCATGGAAGGCGGCGAGCATTCCGTCATTGGCCTGCACCGTCTTGTGGCCGTGGTCGAGCCAATGGATTGTGCCGTCGGCCAGCGCAAAATGCGGCACGTCGCCGAGAAACACGGCGGCGAGGCAGTGGCCTTCGAGATCGAGCGGGGCGACTGTCGGCATGAGAGATCATTCCGTTCGAGATTTCTGCTTGTCATCTAACCCCGCCGGGCTGTCGGCGAGGCTCCGCCTTCTCCCCTTGTGGGAGAAGGTGGATTGGCGCGCAGCGCCAAGACGGATGAGGGGTGCTGGAACGAGCGCCGTCGATGCCAAGCTGGAGCACCCCTCATCCGACCGAGCTACGCTCGGCCACCTTCTCCCACAAGGGGAGAAGGAAAGAAGGGGCAGCGCTAACGTTATAAGATCTGGAAATCAAGCCGCCTGGCAGGCCTCGAAACTCTTCTTCAGCCGCTCGGCGTCGAGATCGCGGCCGATGAACACCAGCCGGCTCTCGTGTTTCTCGCCATCCTTCCAGGCGCGCTGGTGGTCGCCCTCGATGATCATGTGCACGCCCTGGATGACATAGCGCTCGTCATCGCCCTTGAGCGCGATGATACCCTTCAGCCGCAGGATGTTCGGGCCTTCCATCTGGGTGATCTTCTCGATCCAGGGGAAGAATTTCTTCGGATCCATCTCGCCGCCGCGCAGCGACACCGACTGCACCGTCACGTCATGGATGTCGGAAGGATGCGCGTGATGATGCCCGTCATGATCGTGGTGATCATGGCCGTCGTGATCATGGTGATGGTGGTCATGATCATGATCATGATGGTCGTGATCGTCATGCGCCTCGAGGAAGTGCGGATCGTTCTCCAGCGCCCGGGACAGGTCGAACGCACCGCGATCGAGCACCTCGGACAGCGCCACGCTGGCGCGTGTGGTGCGATGGATTCGTGCCGCCGGGTTGATGGCGCGGATCGTCGCCTCCACCTTGCTCAGCTCTTCGGGGGTGACCAGATCGGTCTTGTTGAGTACGACGACATCGGCAAAGGCGATCTGGTCCTCGGCCTCTCGGGAATCCTTCAGACGCAGCGGCAGGTGCTTGGCGTCGACCAGCGCCACCACCGCATCGAGCCTGGTCTTGGAACGCACGTCGTCGTCCATGAAGAAGGTCTGCGCCACCGGCACGGGATCGGCGAGGCCTGTGGTCTCGACGAGGATGGCGTCGAAGCGGCCAGGCCTGCGCATCAGGCCTTCGACGACGCGGATCAGGTCGCCGCGCACGGTGCAGCAGACGCAGCCATTGTTCATCTCGTAGATCTCCTCATCGGATTCCACGATCAGCTCGTTGTCGATGCCGATCTCGCCGAACTCATTGACGATGACGGCGTAGCGCTTGCCATGGTTTTCCGAAAGGATGCGGTTGAGCAGTGTCGTCTTGCCGGCGCCGAGATAGCCGGTGAGGACGGTTACGGGGATCTGCGTCTGTGCGTCGCTCATATTGTGCCTCGAATAGGGATTGTCGGCTCCATATAGGATGTGTGCTCGGCTTTTGCACGAGGCAAACCGGTGGGCCAAAGAGGGGCTGGTATTGCCGAACTTTCCTCACATTACCGAACTTTCATTGGCGCCGCCTGACAGCGGGCCCTAGATAGGCGGGGTCATTTACGGAGCTGTTCGCGTTGAAGAGGCGCCAGATGTCCGACATGTCCTTGCCACTAAGCCGTCGGCAGGCGCTCGGTCTCGTTGCGGTTACCGCTGGCGGCATATTCCTGCCCGCCGGTGCAAGGGCCGGGCAGGTTTCGCCCTATGCCCGGCTTGCTTTGTTCGAAGCCGGTGCCGGCGTCTGCGCCATCACGCCCGAGGTCACCGAAGGGCCGTTCTATTTCGACCCGAAGCTCGAACGCGCCGATATCACCGAGGGCAAGAAGGGCATCGGCCTCAATGTGCGGCTGCAAATCGTCGACGCCGCCTGCCGGCCGCTTCCCGGCGCACGCGTCGATATCTGGCATTGCGATGCCCAGGGCACCTATTCCGGCTATCCCGGACAGGGCGACGGGCAGGATATCGACACGTCCGGCCAGAGCTTTCTCCGCGGCTGGCAGAGAACCGATGAAAGCGGCATCGCTTCTTTCGCCACCATCTATCCCGGCTGGTATCGCGGCCGCACCACCCACATCCATTTCAAGATCTTCCCCGACGACCGCTCGGTGATGACCGGCCAGATGTTCTTCCCCGACAGCCTCAGCGAGCAGATATTCGCCACCGTCGCGCCCTATAAAGATCGCCCCGGCAAACGCGATACATCCAACGCGCGGGACGGCATTGCGCGGCAGGCCGGGCCGCTGTCGCAGGCAGCGCTGCGGGAAATGGCGGACGCCTATCAGGCGTTGATGGTGGTCGCGGTGAAAGCCGGTTGAGAACACCTCGTCACGTCCTCATCCAGCCATTGCGGAAAGTCGTTTGTCATCTAACTGAAATAAACATCTGGCATTAGCCACGGCGAACACCGCGAAGCTTGCCGGCAAAGCTATTTTCCGAGCCGGAATGTTTTCGATCGTCATTGCCAATCGGCGGCCTGCTTCTATGCTGCCCGCTCCGGTTCGGCCGAGGAGGGATGAGCATGGCCAAGGCGGACAAGACTGCAACAATGAGCCGGCTGCATTCGGCGGCGCGGCTGGCGCGCACGGCGCTCGCCGCCCGGCTTCTGGCGCATGGTTTCTATGCCGGCCAGGACCAGATCATGCTGGCGCTCGACCGCGAGGACGGGCAGACGCCCGGCAACCTTGCCGGCCGCCTCGGCGTGCGTCCGCCGACCATCACCAAGACCATCAACCGGCTGCAGGCGCAGGGCTTTCTGGAGAAGCGGGCCTCGTCCGCCGATGCCCGCCAGGCGCATATTTTCCTCACCGACACCGGCCGCGAAATCATCCACGCCATCGAGAAGTCGGTGAAGAAGACCGAAAAGCAGGCATTGAAGGGTCTCGACAAGAAGGATCAGAAAGCGCTGTTCAAGCTGCTTGCCCGCGTCGAGGCGAACCTGTCGAACGGCGAAATGGTGCTCCCGGATGACGAACTCGATATCGAGGACAAGATGCTTGAATAGCTCACGCGTTCGCCGCTGACGGCTGCCGCGTCAGTGCCGACCAGCGTCCCGGTGTGACGCCGAACGCCTTCTTGAAATGCCGATTGAAATGGCTTTGATCACTGAAGCCGGCTGCGATGGCGATTTGCGCCAGCGGCTCGTCGGCTTCGATCATCCGACGGGCTCGTTGAAGCCGGCGCATCAACAGGAACCGGTGCGGGCTGGTGGAGAAGGTGGCGCGGAAATGCCGCCACAGGGCATAACGGTCCAATCCGGTTATCGCCTCCAATTCATCCGAACGTACAATCCGCGCGACATTTTCCTCCAGATAGTCGCGCGCCAGGCTGGCGGCGCGCCACGCAGTTTTCGCTACCGGTTTCGTCGGCTGACCGGCGTGCCGGGCCAAGCTTTGCATAAGCTGCGTCATGAAATCGACGACAAACAGCTCGTCCAGTTCCTGATTCAACGGCCCGAGCGCGGAAAGCAGCGTCGCCCGGAGATCGCGGTCTGTCACCACGGCATTCCCGACGAATGGTAGTGATCCGCCGCCGAGACAATCGAGCATCAGGGACGGCTCCAAATAGAGCATTCTGTATCGCAAGCCGTCTTCGGTGCCGGCACCGCCATCGTGCAGTTCGTCGGGATGAAGGATAATGATCTGGCCAGGCAGGCTCTGATGCGTTTGGCCGCGATAGCGGAAGCGCTGCACGCCATAAAGCGTCACCCCGATCGCATAGGTGTCATGGCGATGGAGATCGAAGGCATTGCCGTGGAACCGGGCCTCGATGCGTTCCATCCCGGCAGCACCGGGTGCCGGTACGATGCAGTTCTCGGCTGCATCCACGCACAAACGTCCAAGACCCTGAAAGGCTTCCCGGTCTAGATCGTGCGCCATCGCTTCACTCGCAGCCTCGGATTGGCCCCCTTTTCGGATTGGAAACTGTCGCATGTTCGATACGAAATTTGCAATCGTGCTCAAGGATGATCTTCCCGTCTGGCAAAAGCTCAATGTCACCGCCTTTCTGACCAGCGGCATCGTCGCGCAATTTCCCGACATTATCGGCGACCCCTACCGTGATCGCGCCGGCAATATCTACAACCCGCTGTCGATCCAGCCGGTCATCGTGCTTTCGGCGGACGGCCAGACGCTCGGCGCGATCCAGCGGCGGGCGCTGGAGCGTGGTGTGACGGTTTCGCTCTATGTCGAGGATATGTTTTCGACCGGGTATGATCTGGCCAACCGCGCCGTCTTTGCCGAATTTGCGCCGGAGGATGCCAAGGTGGTCGGCATCGCGCTTCGCGCCGAAAAGAAGCTCGTCGACAAGATCACCAAGGGCGCCCGCATGCACGCCTGAGTCGTCGGCCACTAGGTCGGCCACTGGGAAACAAACTGAGCCTGTCGGCGGCTGTCGTTGTGCCAGACTGTTTTGGCTTGCCCGCAGGCGACAATTGCCGCATTGGTGAGGGACCGGCTTGCTTCCCGTCCGACCTGAAATTGAATGCTCCCCCAAGACAAGACGAAAGCGCGACATCGCCGGCGGCGATCCTGTGCATGCTTTCCGTCTATGTGTTTTTCACCTTCCTCGACACCAGCAGCAAGTACCTTGTGCTGGCCGGCGTCTCGGCGCTGATCGTCGCCTGGACCCGCTTCGCGGTCCATGTGCTGATCGTCGGCGTCTTTCTGCACGGATGGCGTGAGCCGCTGCGCTTTCGTCCCGCCAACCTGCCGGCGCATCTCACGCGCGGTCTGCTCCTGTTCGGATCGACGATATGCAACATTCTCGCGCTGCGGACGCTGCAGCTGGCGGAAACCACCTCGATCTACTTCTTCGGCCCGATGGTGATCACCGCGCTTGCCGGTCCGTTGCTAGGGGAATGGGCCGGCTGGCGGCGTTGGCTGGCGATCATGAGCGGCTTTGTCGGCGTCCTCATCATCACCCGGCCGGGCATCGGGGTTTTTGGCGTCGGCCACCTCTTTGCGCTCGGCTCGATGCTATCGAACAGTTTCTACGTCATCATGACGCGCCGCATGTCGGCGACGGAAACCTCGGAAAGCCTCATCCTGTTTTCGGCGTTGGCGCCGGCCGTGCTGCTGCTGCCGACACTGCCGTTTTCGCTTTCGTTGCCGCAGGATGGCTGGCACTGGTTCATATTGCTGATGCTGGGCGTCTTCGGCGCCATCGGCCATTGGCTTCTTGTGCAGGCCTATCGCCTTGCCACCACCACGGCCCTGGCCCCCTATCCCTATTCGCAGATGATCTGGATGATCATCTCCGGCCTGATCGTCTTCAACCAGTTTCCCGACCGCTGGACGCTGGCCGGTGCGACAGTCATCGTCGCCAGCGGCCTCTACATCGTCCACCGCGAGCACCGGCTTCGTGTGCGCAACCGCGCGACGCTGGACGCGGAGGCGGAAGCGCTGGCAAAAAAACTTTGATTTGCGCGGGATCGATGGCATAAGAGCCGGCCTTTAAACAGTTTAAATTGCTTCGGGAGCGCAGGGCGCTGGCACAGAAGATCAAGCTTTCCACCATCGCGGATGCGCTCGGCGTGTCCACGGCCACGGTTTCGCTGGCCTTGCGCGACAGCCCGCTGGTCGCCGGCGGCACCCGCGACCGCATCAAGGAACATGCCCGCGCCATCGGCTATATCTACAACCGCCGCGCCGCCAGCCTGCGCACCTCGCGCTCAGGCATAGTCGGCGTCGTCGTCCACGACATCATGAACCCGTTCTTTGCCGAGATATTGCGTTCGATCGAGAGCGAACTCGACCGCAGCCGGCAAACCTTCATCCTGTCGAACCACTACGACCAGCTCGAGAAACAACGCACCTTCATCGACACGCTTCTGCAACTCGGCGCTGACGGCGTCATCATGTCGCCGGCCATCGGCACACCGCCCGAAGACATAATCATGGCCGAGGAGAACGGTCTCCCGGCAGTGCTGATTGCACGCACCGTCGAAGGTGCCGACGTGCCGGTGTTTCGCGGCGACGATGCCTATGGCACCGGGCTTGCCACCAATCATCTGATCTCGCTTGGCCACAAGCGCATCGCAATGATCGGCGGTACCGACCAGACCTCGACCGGCCGCGACCGCTATCAGGGATATGTCAACGCCATGGAGGCGGCAGGGCTTGAGGTCAGGCCGTCCTGGCGCATCGCCGGCCCACGCACCAAGCAGGCCGGCTTCGAGGCCGCCGGGCAGTTCCTGGCGCTGAAGGACAGGCCGACCGCGGCCTGCTGCTGGAACGACCTCGTCGCCATCGGCCTGATGAACGGCATTGCGCGCGCCGGGCTGGTGCCGGGCATCGACATCTCTGTTACCGGCTATGACGACCTCGAGGAGGCGGCGATCGCGACGCCTGCGCTAACCACCGTCTGGAACGGCCAGCGCGAGGTTGGCCGCCGCGCCGCCAGCGCGCTGCTCGACAAACTCAACGGACAGACGGTGCGGCCGTCGCAGGAACTGATCAAGCCGGAACTGCATGTGCGCCAGTCGACCGGCAAACCGGTGGAACGTGCATGACAAAAACCAAACAGCAAGCTGTCGCCATTCTGGTGCCCGGCCAGTTCAACGATCATGCGGTCGGCCGCATCGACGGGGTGTTCAGCCGCGTCCGGATCGAACGCGCCGATCCGTCGCTGGTCACCGACGAGATGCGTCATACGGTGCGCGGCATCGCCGCCTTTGGCGGCATAAGCGCCGCGTTGATGGACGCGCTGCCAAAGCTCGAGATCATCGCCAATTTCGGCGTCGGCTATGATTCGGTCGATGTCCGCCACGCCGCACAGCGCGGCATCATGGTCACCAACACACCGGATGTGCTGACCGAAGAGGTCGCCGATACGGCGCTCGGCCTGTTGATCAATACCATCCGCGAACTGCCGCGCGCCGAGGCCTGGCTGCGCGACGGAAGCTGGCTGCGCAACGGCAACTATCCGCTGAGCCGGCTGACCTTGCGCGGGCGCCATGTCGGTATCTTTGGCATGGGCCGCATCGGCCTCGCCATTGCCCGCCGGCTCGACGCTTTTGGGCTGCCCATTGCCTATCACAACCGGCGCCGCGTCGAAGGCCTGTCCTATGACCATCACCCGACGCTGAAAGGTCTCGCCGAGGCGGTCGACACACTGATCTCGGTGGCGCCCGGCGGGACTTCGACGGAAAAGGCCGTCAATGCCGAAATCTTCTCGGCTCTTGGGCCGAACGGCGTCTTTGTCAACATCGGCCGGGGCAGCACGGTCGACGAACCAGCCCTTGCCGCCGCACTTGCCAGCGGCAGCATCGCCGCTGCCGGGCTAGACGTCTTTGCCGACGAGCCGAATGTGCCAGCGGCGTTGCTTGCCGCGCCCAACACCTCGCTTTTGCCACATGTCGGCTCGGCCTCGCAGCACACCCGCCGCGCCATGGCGGACCTGTGCGTCGAAAATCTGGTCTCGTGGTTTTCGCAGCGCAAGGCGCTGACGCCGGTGCCGGAGACGGCAAATGTCAAGGCAAGGCCGTAAGCGGGCTGCCATATCTATTAACTTCAGCTTAACCCTTCGGAATCATTCTGGTCCCTTCGCAGTGTATGTCCGCCTGACAGGACATGACAGCAAGATGAAGCGCGCCTCCCTGATCTCTTCGAACCGGCGCGCTTGAAATGCGCGGAGAACCAGGATGAAGACGCTTCCTGCATTGATGGCAGTCGCTGTGCTGTTCGGCAGCGCCCAGCTGTTTTACGCCGGCAGCGGTGAAAGCCGTGCAGCCAGTGGGTCGCCGCCTTCATCCGGCAACTACAGGCTGGTAGCCCATGGCGACGAGGGGTCTTGTGCGGTCAGCCGCGGCGCCGAGATTTCGCAAGGCCTGTCGCTGTTGACGGTCGCAGCAAATTGCCGCCGGGTGTTGCCCGGCGTCGAGCAGGCGAAGTTCTGGCGAGAGCAGGATGACGGCACGGTCACCTTCAGCGCCAACGGCACCGATCCGATTGTCATGTTCTCAGTCGCCGACGGCGATGGTTACGAATCCTACGCGCCGGCGCTGCCGCTGCTGACGCTCGCGTCGGCCGGCAACTAGCGAGCGCGGCAGGACTATTCCGCGGCTGCGCGCGCACCCGATTTCGCCGCCTGGTGCAGGCGCACCGCATCGCCGAATGCGCGAAATATCTTTACCGAGATACTGTCCGATTTGACCCAGTATTCGGGATGCCACTGGACGCCGACGGCGAAAGCCCGTGCATCGCGCACCGAAACCGCCTCGACAGTGCCGTCGGCGGCGACCGCTTCGACCTGCAGCTTTGGGCCAAGCCGGTCGATGGCCTGGCGATGCACCGAATTGACCATGATGTCGCCGGCGCCGAAGACCCCGGCCAGGCAGCTGCCGGGTTTTATCGCCACGCTCTGGCGGATGGCGAAGCGTTCGTCCTGATTGTCGCTTGCCGGCGCACGATGATCGAGCGAACCGGCGCGTTCCTGGATTTCGGTGGCCAGCGTGCCACCCAGCGCCACATTCATCTCCTGGATGCCGCGGCAGATGGCGAGCAATGGCACCCCGCGCTCCACCGCCCGGCGGATCAGCGGCAACGTCGTCGCGTCGCGGGCGGAGTCGTAAGGACCATTGGCTTCGCTGGCGTCACCGCCATAGAGCGAGGGATGAACGTTCGATTTGGAACCGGTGACCATGACGCCGTCGACGGCAGAAAGCAGTTCGTCGAAGTCGAGCCGGTCGCCGAAGGACGGTACCAGCAGCGGGAACACGCCTGCACCCGAAAGCGCCGCTTCGAGATATTGCTGTGGCGCGGCATGCCAGGTGTAATTGTCGAACTGGCGGACATCGGTCGATACGGCGACGAGCGGCTGGTGCATTTGGTCCGGATCCCATCGGGTGCAACGAATTATCTGCCTGCAAAATAGGCGATCCGGAGGCGCATTTCCATGGCAAGTTTCGGCGTGTCGCGTAGGCCAGTTAATCGACCTTAGACTATAGTTGCAAGATCTGCCCCAACGCCGCGAATTTCCCCGAAATGCGCCGCTCAAACCGGGCTGCCGTGCTGGACTCGACTCCTTGCCTGTGTATTGTCGGCTCGAAGCCGATCCGGGCGCCGAAGTGTCCCGAATGTCGGTCAGTGGATCCAAAAGGGAGGAACTTCATGGATCGTCGTTCGTTCATCCGCAAGGCCGGCACCGCCGGCGTTGGCGCCGCGGCCGCTGCCGCGACACTTGCCGCGCCGGCCATCGCCCAGTCCAATCCGAAAGTGACCTGGCGGCTGGCGTCGTCCTTCCCGAAGTCGCTCGATACGATCTATGGTGGCGCCGAAGTGTTTTCCAAGATGCTGTCGGAGGCGACCGACGGCAACTTCCAGGTCCAGGTCTTCGCCGCCGGCGAACTCGTTCCCGGCCTGCAGGCCGCCGATGCCACCACTGCCGGCACCGTCGAGGCCTGCCACACCGTGGCATACTATTACTGGGGCAAGGACCCGACCTGGGCGCTGGGAGCGGCGGTTCCGTTTTCGCTCAACGCGCGCGGCATAAACGCCTGGCACTATCATGGCGGCGGCATCGATCTGTTCAACGAGTTCCTGGCGACGCAGGGTCTGTTTGGGCTGCCGGGCGGCAATACCGGCGTGCAGATGGGCGGCTGGTTCCGCAAGGAGATCAAAACGGTCGCCGACCTTTCCGGCCTCAAGATGCGTATCGGTGGTTTTGCCGGCAAAGTGGTGCAAAGGCTCGGCGTGGTTCCTCAGCAGATCGCCGGTGGCGACATTTATCCGGCGCTGGAAAAAGGCACGATCGATGCCGCCGAATGGGTCGGCCCCTATGACGACGAGAAGCTCGGCTTCTACAAGGTTGCGCCCTATTACTACTATCCCGGCTGGTGGGAAGGTGGACCGACTGTCCATCTGATGTTCAACAAGGCGAAATACGACGAACTTTCGCCGGCTTACAAGTCGCTGGTGCACACTGCCGCCCAAGCGGCCGATGCCAACATGCTGCAGAAATACGACTACCTCAACCCGGCGGCGGTGAAGCGGCTGGTTGCCGGCGGCGCCAAGTTGAGCCCGTTCAGCCAGGAGATCATGGCCGCCTGTTTCGAAAAGGCCAACGAAGTCTATGCCGAGATGGAAGCCTCGAACGCGCCGTTCAAGAAGATCTGGGATTCGATCAAGGCGTTCCGCAAGGAGCATTATCTCTGGGCGCAGGTGGCCGAGTACAACTATGACACCTTCATGATGGTCCAGCAGCGCAACAGCAAGCTCTAGAACATTCTGCGACGCCGAGTGGCTCCACTCGGCGTCGCAGAAATGAGCTAAAACAAAGCGGATGCCCGGTTTTATTTGAATGCATTCCGCTCCAGGAAGACGTGGTTCTTGTCAAAGGACCCTGAGCACGCCCCGTGTTCCTTTCTGTCAGCCTCGGACGCACTGACTTCCACCAGTATTCCCGCCCGGAGCATGGCAATAGAACACTGTCGACTTGATGCGGCCACGCCTCAGTTGCTGGACCTCACCCGGTTGTAGGCTGGCGTCGGCATAGGTGGCGGGGTCGCCTTTCCCCGGCTTCATCAGCCCGGCTTCATCAGATTGAGGATGAAGCCATCGATGCGACGCAGAACCGCGAAGCCTGCCGGTGGCAAGTGGCCCGATGGATCAGCTCTGAGGCACTACCAGGACTTTGACCTCACCTGGCGCCGGCGGGTTGGCAATGATCGCCACCGCCTCGTCGAGGCTGACTTGTCGCGATATCAGCCGATCTACTTCGATCGCCCCCGAGGCGATAAGATCGGCGGCCCGGCGATGGGTAAAGGGGTTGAGGAAGGAACCCAGAACCTTCAACTCACGGAACAGCAGATCGAATGGTTCGAACGCCACTTTCATGCCTTGCGGCATCACGCCGACGACGACGACGGTGCCGCCCGCTTTGGCCAGCCGCAACGCCTGCTCAACAGTGTCTTTCACGCCGGCGCATTCGAACACCACGTCGACGCCGCCCGGCATCAAACCCGACCGGCCGACGATCGCATCGGTGACATCGAAGGCGCTGGGATCGAGCGTCGCCGTTGCGCCAAATTGCTCGGCAAGAGCCCGCCGCGAGGCCTGACGGGTCGACAAGATAATGGTCGTCGCACCGGCGAGCTTTGCCAGCTGAACGGTGAGCAGGCCGATCACGCCGCCGCCGAGCACCGCGACCGACGAGCCTGGTTTGATCGCGGCAAGGTCCACGCCATGCAGGCAGCAGCCGAGCGGCTCGCAGAAAGCACCATGCGTAGGCTTCAGATCGCCTGGCAAGACGAAGGCCTGTTTCTGTGGCAGGACAAGATATTCGGCAAAGCCGCCATCGCGATGGATGCCGATGGCGCGTAGATTGCCGCAGAGATTGACCCGGCCGGCCTGACAATGCTCGCATCGGCCACAGGCAATGTTGGGATCGCCGGTGACGCGGTCGCCGACGGAAAAGCCGGATACGGCAGGTCCGACCGCCTCGACGATGCCGGAGAATTCATGCCCGAGCGTCACCGGCGGCGTGCACGGGAATTCACCATGGAAAAGATGCCTGTCGGTGCCGCAGACGCCGCACGCCTCGATGCGCACCAGCAGATCGTTCGGCCCGGCGGTCGGTTTCTCGACCTCGCACACGGCGAGGCTGCCCACTCGCTCCAACCGAACCGCCTTCATGGCTGCCGCCTTCCTCAGTTGAAACTCGGTGGTTGCGACAGATCGATTGCCGGCGCCGCCGGTTTCGCGGGCGGCTTTTCGTCGAAGCTCGGCGGCTGCGACAAATCCGGTGTGGAAGGTGAGGCCGGGGCAGTGCCGCCGTTGGCCGGCGGCGTGCCAAGCGGCGACAAGCCGATGCCGGGCGTTTCCGGCACCTGGTAGTTGATGGTGCCAGGATCGACGACAGTGCCTTTGTAGTGCATCACCATCTGCGGGAAGGCGATGGTCAGGCCGATCATGATCACCTGGATGCAGACGAAGGGCACTGCGCCCCAATAGATCTGCCCTGTGGTGACCGGCGCGATCTGCTTGCCGGTGAGTCGGTCGAGATAGGGCACGCGCGCGGCGACCGAGCGCAGATAAAACAGCGCGAAGCCGAAGGGCGGATGCATGAAGGAGGTCTGCATGTTGACGCCCAAAAGCACGCCAAACCAGATCAGGTCGATACCGAGTTTGTCAGCCGCTGGCGCCAAAAGCGGCACGATGATGAAGGCAAGCTCGAAAAAGTCGAGGAAGAAGGCGAGCACGAAGACGAGGATGTTGACGCCAATCAGGAAACCGACTTCACCGCCCGGCAGCGACGTCAACAGGTGCTCGACCCAGATGTGGCCATTGACGCCGTAGAAGGTCAGCGAGAACACCCGCGCGCCGATCAGGATGAACAGAACGAAGGACGACAGCCTGGTCGTCGAGGCCAGCGCCTGCTTGACCACGTCGAGCGACAGCCGCCCCTTCATCGCCGCCATTGCCAGCGCGCCGACGGCGCCCATGGCGCCGCCTTCCGTCGGCGTGGCGATGCCAAGGAAGATGGTGCCCAGCACCAGGAAGATCAGCGCCAGCGGCGGGATCAGCACGATGATCACCTGCTGTGCCAGTCTGGACATCAGGTTGATCTTCAGGCGCTGGTCGACGATCGCGACGACATAGATGAAGATGACGCCGATGGTGGCGCCGAGGATATCGGCGTTGCCGCCATGGTTCGGCGCAAGGTAGCGATACGCCGCATAGGAAACCACCACCGCCGCCAGCAGCGCCGCCAGCAGCGACAGCGCGCCGTGGCCGAGCGTGCGGGCCTCCAGCGGCAGGGCCGGCATCGACTTCGGCCGGAAGATCGACATGAGCAGGATGTAGAGCATGTAGATGCCGGTCAAAATGAGCCCGGGGATCAGCGCTCCCTTATACATATCGCCGACCGAGCGGCCGAGCTGGTCGGCCAGGACGATCAGCACCAGTGACGGCGGGATGATCTGGGCGAGCGTCCCGGACGCGGCAATGACGCCGGATGCCAGCCGCCGGTCGTAGCCGTAGCGCAGCATGATCGGCAGCGAAATCAGACCCATGGCAATGACGGAGGCCGCCACCACGCCGGTCGTCGCGGCGAGCAGCGCGCCGACGAAAATCACGGCATAGGCGAGGCCACCACGGACCGGTCCGAACAACTGGCCGATCGTGTCGAGCAGGTCTTCGGCCATGCCGGATCGTTCGAGCACGATGCCCATGAAGGTGAAGAACGGGATCGCCAGCAGCGTATCGTTCGACATCACCCGGCTGCCATAGAAATTATCCGGCAACGCGTGCAGCAACGGCCAGGCGAGATTGATCGAGCCGCCCGAATAGGGCGACAGAAGCACGCCGACGAAGAAGAACATCAGGCCGTTGGCGGCGAGCGAGAAGGCGACGGGGTAGCCGATCAGCAGGAAGACGACCAGCGAGGCGAACATGATCGGCGCCATGTTCTGGGCGATGAACTCGATCACGAGCGCACCTCTTCGGCGAGCGCCTTGGCTTCGAGTTCGGCCTGCTCATGCGCCGATATGAACGGAGTGGGATCGTCCATCTGACCGCGCATGATGGCGATTTTCTTGATGATTTCGGAAATGCCCTGCAGTGCGAGCAGAAAAAAGCCGACCAGCAGGATCGCCTTCGCCGGCCAGATGATCAGCCCGCCGGAATTGTTCGACATCTCCCCGCTGCGATACGACAGCGACACATAGGGAACGAAATAGACCACCATCAACGTCACGAACGGCATCAGGAAGAAGACGTGACCGAAAAGGTCGATCCAGTGCTGCACGCGGCGCGAGAACATGCCGTAGACGATATCGATGCGGATATGGTCGTTCTGCTTCAGCGTGTAGGCGGCGGCCAGCATGAAGGCGGCGCCGAACAGATACCATTGCAATTCCAGCCAGGCGTTCGAGGACATGTCGAACACCTTGCGGATGACGGCGTTGGCGGCGCTTACCAGGATCGCCAGCAGGATCAGCCACGAAACCCATTTGCCGATGAATTCGTTCAAACGGTCAATGGTTCTGGAAAGAGCGAGAAGCCCTGCCATGCATTCCTCCCTTGTGTCAGAGCGCGGCGGTTCCCTGTCCGTCGCGTCGCTGTGGACCAACGGTATGCAGTGCGTGGTCCGGCGGGTCAACACGGGACAGCCCGCATAAACACAGTTGTGAGATGACGGGCGGCAAAATGCTGCCGCGTCCTTTGCATGTCCAAGGACATGCGGCGCCTTCACCCAAGCAAAGTCGGGTGCGGCTCAGGCGATCTTCTGTTGGTCGCGGCCGGCGCCGATCAGCACAAGCATGGCGACGAGGAACAGGTACATCCAGCCGTCCCGCCATTCGAGCGGAAAATAGCCGGCCCATAGCGATTCGGCCATGCCGAAAGCGGCGGCGCCCAGTGCCGCCCGCAAAGGCGAAAGATAGCCGCCCACTGCGGTCACGAACAGGATTTTCAACCCGTAGACCAACCCTGTGCCGAAGCTGATGTTGCCGTAGTAGAAGGCGGCGAGCACGCCGGCCAGTGCCGCGCAAAGGCCGCCGAAAAGCACCGCACGCCGAAACACCGCACGGACATCGACGCCGCACATCGCAGCCGCCTTGGGATCGTCGGATACGGCGCGCCAGCTCCGGCCGAAGCTCGAATATGCGAAGCCCCAAGCAGCCAGCGCTATGGCCGCCAGTACGGCGGCGCAATCGAGCAATTGGATCAGCGTCAACGTCGCCTTGAAGCTGGCATTCTGCGCGAAGACGATGGTTTGGGCCAGCATTGGCGGCAACCATAGGTCATGGGTATCGGCGGCGATGCGGCTGGCTTCCGACAAGATCAGCAATATGCCGAGCGTCGTCACCACGATGGCGTTGGGCGAGCGGTCGGCCAGCGGTTCGAAGATACTTCGCGACAGGACATGGCTGAGCAGCGCCGCATAAAGGAATGCCGCAGCTACGCCGAGCGCGACCGATGCAAACAGCGTCAGCCACAGCGCCTGATAGCCGAACGCCGCGGTGAGGATCATCGTATGCCCGCAAAAGGCGAACAGCGCGCCATAGGCAAGATTGGTACGGTGCAGGATGCCGTTGGTCAGCACGTAGCCGAAGGCAAGCAATGCGTAGAGCGCGCCCGAATGCAGCCCGTTCAGAACCTGCTGGAAGAAATAGAGCATGCAAGACCCTCTATGCATGCCCCGCAATCGGGGCAGAAGTTTGGGACGAACGATATTCTCAGTACGGCGATCGCCTCAGTGACGAGCGTTGCACCCGGAATCTAACTTGTCAAACGCGAGTTATCAGTTAGATTCTACCATATGACGGTATCCTGGACTCCGCACCGCTTTACCGGTGGCATGCTGGCGCTCGATACGGCGAACACCGTCGTTTTGCGGAACGATCCGGAGAAAACTTTCGACCGTTTCGACGATCCGGCCGAGATCGCCCGCTTTGCCGAAGCCGCGAGTGCCTTTCGCGCCGCCGAGCTCGGCGGCAGGCGGCTCGTAGCGCCGGCGCCTGAAAAGATCGCACCGGTGGTGCTGTCGATCCGGGAGACGACCGATCGGCTGTTTCGCGGCGCGGTATCGAAAGGTGCGATCGCGACCGGCGATATGCCGAAATTCTTGGAAGCCTGCGCCGATGGCCTCGCTCATAGCCGCACCGAAATCGGCATGCCTGGAAAACCGTTCGGTGATCCGGCGACGCCGATTGCCTTCGAGGCCGCGCTTGCGGTCTCGGCGCTGTCGCTGCTGCGTAGCGACACCATCGCCAGGCTGCGGATATGTCCGAACTGCAGCTGGCTGTTTGTCGACAAAAGCCGCAATTCCAGCCGCCTCTGGTGCGACATGGCGGTGTGCGGCAACCGCCAGAAGGCAAACCGACACTATCGCCGCCGGACCGCGGCCAGGGAGGTCACCAATGTCTAGAAGATTCTCACGCGCGATGATTGTCGTCGCGGCGTTGTTCGCGGCGGCCGCGCTCGGCGCCTGCCGTGACTCCGGCAAGGACCAGCTGTTCGCCATTTCCGGGAAGCTGTTCGAGTTCAACTACCGGCTGGGTATCGCCACCTATGTCATCACCCTCAATCCGCTGCGGCCGGTGGGTGAGGGGCAGGTCGCTGTGGTCTCCTTCCAGAACCCGGCCGGTGGTGATCCGATCATCGTCACCCAGAAAATATGGCCGAAGCTGCCGCATGTGACGCTCACCAGCCCGCCGCTTACCTGCGTTGTCAAGGACAAGCCCTATGCGGTGTCGATCCGCATCGAGGATTCCAGCGGCAAGTTGCTGCAGAGTTTCGCGACCACTCTCACGTCCTCGCTCGACCAGTCGGTCCTGCCCGACCGGCCTCTGGTGGTCGGGCCAGTCTACGAGCTCAACAAGGACTTGGCCGGCCATGTCGACGGCAAGCTGCCCGGTGAACCGAAGCCCAGTTGCCCAAAGGCTGCATGATGCATCACCAGCGGCGCTGACCGCCGCCGGAATTTTTCATGCTCGGCCATCCTCCCCGACAGGCGTTTCGTGGCGCCACACGGCCGCGCACGGATCGTTTGTTGCGGACCGCCTGGCACCTTCGATTTTGTTTGACCTCCCCGGCAAGGGAAGAAAGACTGTGGGCACTCGACTCCGACGTTGGCCGCGCACCTCCAGGCGCGGCCTCCGCACAGGAAATGCCTGATGACGCTGCACAATGTCGCGCTCGACGACAAGTTCGACCTGGCAAAGGAGCGCATCTTCCTGTCGGGTGCCCAGGCAGTCATCCGCATGCTTCTGATGCAGCGCGAGCGCGACCGCCGGGCTAGCCTGAACACCGCCGGTTTCGTCTCCGGCTATCGCGGCTCGCCGCTCGGCGGCCTCGACATGCAGCTGTGGAAGGCCAGGAACCAGCTCGCGCAGTCGGACATCGTCTTCCAGCCCGGTCTCAACGAGGAGCTCGCCGCCACCGCCTGCTGGGGCTCGCAGCAGGCCGAATTGCTGGGCGAGGGTACCCATGACGGCGTTTTTTCGGTCTGGTACGGCAAGGGTCCGGGCGTCGACCGCTCCGGTGACGTGTTCCGCCACGCCAATCTCGCCGGGTCGTCGAAACATGGCGGCGTGCTGGCTCTGATGGGTGACGACCACATGGCCGAATCCTCGACCAACGCGCATGCCACCGAGTTCCTGTTCGTCGACACCATGGTGCCGATCCTTAATCCGGCCGGCGTCCAGGAGATCATCGACTACGGCCTTTACGGCTTTGCCATGTCGCGTTTTGCCGGCACCTGGGCGGCGATCAAATGCGTCAAGGACAACATCGAATCGACAGCCTCGGTCGATGCCGCGCTCGACCGGCTAGATATCGTCATCCCGGACTTCGACATGCCACCCGGCGGCCTCAACATCCGTAACGAGATCGACATGCTCGGCCAGGAGGAGCGGTTGCATGAATACAAGCGCGCCGCCGCTTCAGCGTTCATCCACGCCAATGGGCTGAATCGGATCGTCTATTCGGGCGGCACCAGCGCCAAGCTTGGCATCGTCACCATCGGCAAGAGTTATCTCGATGTTCGCCAGGCGCTGGAGGATATCGGCGTCGACGAAGCGGCCGCCAGTCGTATCGGTATCAGGCTGTTCAAGGTCGGCTGCCCGTGGCCGCTCGACCTGCAACACATCGCCGACTTTGCTCGCGGCCTCGATACTATCGTCGTCGTCGAGGAGAAACGCTCGCTGATCGAGGTGCAACTGCGCGAGAACCTTTACGGCACCGCGACGCAGCCGGTCATCGTCGGCAAGAAGGACGAGACCGGCGACTGGCTGTTCCCGGCCAAGGGCGCTCTCGACCCCAACGATATTGCCATCGCGCTCGGCGAGAGGATTTTGCGAACGATCGGCCCGTCGGAAGAAATCGCCGCGCGGGTGGCGAAGTTGCGCCAGTTCCAGGCGATGCTGGCCGACACGTCAGACATCGCCTCGCGCACGCCCTTCTTCTGCTCCGGCTGCCCACACAATTCCTCGACCAAGGTGCCGGACGGCTCGCTCGCCGCCGCCGGAATCGGCTGTCATTTCATGGCGCTGTGGATGGACCGCAACACCGTCGGCTTCACCGCCATGGGCGGCGAGGGCGCGCAGTGGGTCGGCCAGGCGCCGTTCTCGAAGCGCGAGCACATCTTCCAGAATCTGGGCGATGGCACTTACAACCACTCGGGTGTGCTGGCGATCCGCTTCGCGCTGTCGACCGACGCCAATATCACCTACAAGATCCTCTACAATGACGCCGTCGCGATGACCGGTGGGCAGCCGCACGAGGGCGGCCTGACGGTGGACATGATCGCAAGGCAGGTGCGCGCCGAGGGCGTGGAGCGCATCGCCATCGTCACCGACGAGCCGGACAAATATACCGGCAAGGTGGAATTCCCCGCCGGCGCCACCATCCATCACCGCGACGATCTCGATCTCGTCCAGCGCGAGTTGCGTTCGGTCAAAGGCGTCTCGGTGCTGCTCTACGACCAGACCTGCGCCGCCGAGAAGCGTCGCCGCCGCAAGCGCGGCACCTTCCCCGATCCCGACAAGCGTATCTTCATCAACGAGCTGGTCTGCGAAGGCTGCGGCGATTGCGGCGTGCAGTCGAATTGCGTCTCGATCCAGCCGGTCGAGACCGAATTCGGCCGCAAGCGCAAGATCGACCAGTCGAGTTGCAACAAGGACTTCTCTTGCGTCAACGGCTTCTGCCCCTCCTTCGTCACCGTTCACGGCGCCAAAATCAGGAAAGCCGAAGGCATAGCCGGCGCGGCCGACCCGCTCGCGGGGGTGCCGGCGCCGGCGCAATTTACGCTCGGTGAACAAGGCTGGGCGGCGATCATCGACGGTGTCGGCGGCACCGGCGTCGTCACAATAGGCGCGGTGCTGGGCATGGCCGCGCACCTGGAAGGCAAGGGCTGCGGCATGATCGACATGGCCGGCCTCGCCCAGAAGGGCGGCTCGGTGTTCACCCATGTCCGCATCGCCCGCACGCCGGACGACATCCACGCCATTCGGGTATCGGCCGGCAAGGCCGATCTCGTGCTCGGCTGCGATCTCGTCGTTTCGGGTGCCAAGAAGGTGTTGGCCGCGGTGCGCGAAGGCCATACCATCTTCCTCGCCAACACTGCCGAGATCATGCCGGGCGAGTTCGCCCGTTCGGCCGATTTCTCGCTGCCCGTCGAGCGGCTGAAGAAAGCGATAAGAACGGCCGCGGGCGACGACAGGACGCATTTCTTCGACGCTACCCGCACCGCCACCGCGCTGTTCGGCAGCTCGCTTGGCGCCAACATGTTCATGCTCGGCTTCGCCTTCCAGCACGGCGGCTTGCCGCTGTCGGCGGAGGCGGTCGAGAAGGCGATCGAGCTCAACGGCGAGGCGATAGCGATGAATATCGCGGCATTTCGCTGGGGCCGCCGCGCCGCCCACCAGCCGGATTTCGTCCGCAGCCTTCTTGCCCAGCCGGGCAAGGCCACGCAGCATGCCGCCATTGCCGAGACGCTGGACGATATAATTACTCGCCGCGTCGCCTTCCTGACCGCCTATCAGAACGCCGCCTATGGCAAGCGCTATGCCGACAGACTGGCGGCGCTGCGCAAGGCCGAAACCAATGCTGTGCCCGGTTCGACCGTGGTGACCGAGGCTGCCGCAAAGAACCTGTTCAAGCTGATGGCGATCAAGGACGAATACGAGGTGGCGCGGCTTTATACGGACGGCTCCTTTGCTGCAGAGCTCGCAAAGCAGTTCCAGAGCCACGGCAAGCTTGAATTCCATCTCGCACCGCCGATCATGGGCAGGCGCGGCAGTGACGGCAAGCCGAAGAAGTCGAGCTTTGGTCCGTGGATGATGAACGGGTTCCGCCTGCTGGCGGCGATGAAGGGGCTGCGCGGTACCGCTTTCGACCTGTTCGGCTACAGCGCCGAGAGGCGTATGGAGCGGCAGCTTCTTGCCCTCTATGAAGCCGACCTGGCGCTTGTCGCCGGCGCGCTGGCGCCGGGCAAGATCGAGGCCGCCGCCGCGCTTGTCTCGGTGCCGGCGCTCATCCGCGGCTTTGGCCACGTCAAGCAGGCCAGTGCCGAAAAAGCCGCCGGCGAACGCCAGCGTCTGCTCGACCGCCTCTCGACGGCGCCGCTGCGGCCGCAACTTCAAGCCGCCGAATAATTCAGCGCTGTGATACGCCTTGTTTACCTGAACTGTAGTTTCCCTGCTTCCGCTGCGTCACCAATGAATGCCAATAGAGCCCGAACCGCTGCTCTAAACCTTTCTTAAGGCCAATGTGACACTGCTGGGTTCCCCAGGGTTGGGATCCAGGCGTGAATCTGAGACGAAAAAACGAGATTCCGGTCGACGTTTACATTCCGTTCGTGGAAACGCTGTTTCGCGACGGGTTCACGCTGTCGATCGGCCTTGTTGCGCAGACACTCCTCGTCATTCTGGTCTATTGGAAGACCATGGACTTGGCGTATCTTCTAGTTGCCGCTGGGCTCATCATTGTCGGTACTCTGCGCCTTCGCAACATCCGAAAATACGGGCGACTTCCTTCCCCGACGACGTGGGAAGAAGCCCATGATCGCGAAAACGATTACATAATTTTCGGTTCGATGCATGGTTTCATGCTTGGCGCGTTCTGTTTCGTCAGTATCTATCTGGCAAATGACAGCCACGACAACTATGCCGAAATAGCCTCTGTCTGCGTCACTCTGGCATCGGTCACGTCGATTGCCGGCCGCAATTATGGGTCGCCGCGCATGGTCATGATTTTTATCATAACCACCACATGGCCCATATCGCTTGGCTTTATCCTGCGCGGCGATATCTACCACATCATCCTCGGTCTGATGTCGGCCCCTTTTCTGTTTGCGATCAAGCGGTTCGCCGACATCGTCCGCGAAGTCCTGTTTACCGCCCTGTCGGAGGAAAAGAAGGCGAACCGCATCGCGCAGCGTTTCAACCGCGCGCTCAACACCATGTCGCATGGCCTTGTCATGCTTGGTCCCGACGGCCGGGTGGCGGTGGCCAATGCCGAAGCCGCGCACCTGATGTCGCTCAAATCGGCCGATGCGCTGCTAGGCCGCTCGATCCACGGTCTGCTGATGCGCGGCGCTGCAGGCGGCATGCTGGCGCCGAAAGATTGCCGTTACATCGAAGCCCAGCTGACGCGTGCGTTGCGCGAGGGCCGCGACCGCAAGGTCCTGGTCTCGCTCACCAACGGCCAGCACTATGAATTTTCGGCGCGCGAAGGCAGCCAGGAACTGGGCGTCGTCACTTTCGAGGATGTGACCGCCCGGGTCGAGGCGGAAGACAAGATCCGCTTCATGGCGCGCTACGACAGTCTCACCGGCCTGCCCAACCGCGCCTACTTCCACGAGTTGGTGGTGGAAGCCATGGCCTCAGGGGATCCCGAGCGTCTCTGCGGGCTGGTGGTGCTCGATCTCGATGATTTCAAGAGCGTCAACGACACGCTCGGCCATCCGGTCGGCGACGGATTGATCTACGCCGTTGCCGAGCGGCTGGCGGCAGTCGCTGGGCCAGGCATCACCGTCAGCCGCTTCGGCGGCGACGAGTTCATGATCTTCTTCGAGCGCGTCGAGGATGAAAGCCACCTGACCGGCCAGGTTGATGAGATCTTTGTCAATCTACAGGGCGAGGTCGATGTCGCCGGCCACGGATTACGCATCCAGGCCAGCGGCGGCGCGGTGCTGTCGCGGGTCAAGGATACCGACGTTGACGCCATGATCGTCAAAGCCGACCTTGCACTCTACAAGGCCAAGGAGCTTGGCAAGAACGGTTGGCGGCTGTTCGAGGCCTCCATGGATGCTGCCTTCCGCAGCCGTCAGCTGATGAAGGCGGACCTGCGCAGCGCCGTGGAAAACAACGAATTGCGGGTGGTCTATCAGCCGATCGTGGCGATGAGCACGATGCGTATCGCCAGTTGCGAAGCGCTGTGCCGCTGGGATCATCCCGATCTCGGGCCGATTTCCCCCGGTATCTTTATTCCGCTGGCGGAGGAAATGGGGATTATTTCCGACATCAGCACCTTCGTCCTGCATGCGGCCTGCACGCAATGCGCCAAATGGCCGGCCCAGACCAGCGTGTCGGTCAATCTCTCGGCCAAGGATTTCCGCAACCGTGATGTCATCCAGAAGGTTCGCGACGCACTGGCTGAATCCGGTCTCTCCGCCGGACGTCTGGAGATCGAGGTCACCGAGACGGCGCTGCTCGACGACAAGTCGCTGACACGCCAATATATCGAGGAGTTGAAGCGGCTCGGCGTGCGCATTGCGCTCGACGATTTCGGTACCGGGTATTCGAGCCTCAGCTATCTCCACAAACTGCCGCTCGACAAAATCAAGATCGACCGCTCGTTCCTGATGGATGTCACTCAGAACAGCCGGTCGCTCGAATTGCTCAAGGGCATCGTCAACCTGTCACGGCCGCTGGGACTTTCGGTTACCGTCGAAGGTGTCGAGACCTTCGAACAGCTCAAGATCCTGGCATTGCAGGTCAAGCCGGACCTGGTCCAGGGCTTTCTGTTCGGGTCGGCACTCAGCGCGTCCGGCATCGAGACGATGTCGAGCACCGTCTGGCCCTTCGCCAAGGACATCCAGACGGCAAGGAAGGCGCCGCGGCGCTGACTTCGCGCTGAAAAACCGCGTATTTTAGTATAATTTTATTAATTATTAACCTTAACGAGCGGTAAACGAGCTCCTACTTATTTTCATCTTTACATCTCATGACCCGTCCGTAGTGTCGGCTGGTGGCGGTAATCGCGGGGAATAGAGTTCATGTGTGCCCAGTTGAGTTCGCTCGGCCATGCGGCGGGCGCTGGTGGGAAAGATGCGTCCGAGACCATGTCCAGCTTCGCGCAACATGTTTATGCGCTGCTTGACCGGACCGAGTACCGACGCTGTGAAAGCGGCGAGGACTTCGAAAGCATTTACAGGCTGCGCTACAATTCCTATCGGATGAACGATCTGGTGCCCGAGAATGCGTCCCGTCAGGTCCATGACGAGTTTGACGAACTGCCCAATTGCCATACGTTCGGAATCTACATCGAGGGGCGGCTGGTCAGCACAATGCGCCTGCATAACGTGTCTGCTGATAACGCCACATCACCAGCGCTCAGCGTCTACAAGGACTTGTTGATGCCGCGTCTGGCGGCAGGCGAAGTCTTTATCGACCCGAGCCGTTTTGCCGTGGACGCCGAATGGTCACGGCTTTACCCGCAGATCCCGTATGTGACGCTGCGCCTTGCGGGCATGGCTTGCTTCCATTTCGGCGCGCCTTATTGCATATCCATGATCCGCGAGGACCATGCGGCTTTCTACAAGCGCATCTATCGGGCGCGACCGATTGGCGATGCGCGGCCCTATGCCGGCGTGATCAACTGTTTCGCGCTGCTTTATCAAGCCGATGTCCTGGCGATCAAGAATGAAACCTACGCTCGCTTTCCGTTCTTCCGTTCGACGCCAATGGAGCAGCGCATGTTGTTCGATACGCCCGGTGCCGGCGAACTCGCCCCGCTGACCATCCTGCCCACCGCCAAGTATTTTCGCGAAGCCGCCTGAACGAGCCCATGGAGCCTTCCGGTCGCTTCGGCGTCCTGGGCAAGGGTGCTGGTGGTAGGTCGGCATGGCCGGCATCCGCCAAGCATCGCTTCGATAGCGATCCGATCAAAGGAACCGATATGACCATTTCCACGCTCGCCCTTACCCCGCTTATCTCGCTGATTGCGGGCGTGCTGATCCTGGTGATGCCGCGGCTGCTCAATTATATCGTCGCCCTTTATCTGATCGTTGTCGGCCTGCTCGGTCTGTTCCCGCATCTCGCCGGCTAACGACATCGGCAATAGCGGACCTGCCATCCATTGTGATTGGTATCGCCGCGCTTCGCGCAGCGATTTCAAGTTTTGCTTGAGATTGTTGGCTGCGGCGATGCGGCAATAGCGCCATTGCCCTTAACGCGGCTTTTCGCTATGTGCCTGAAAGATGTCTTCGAAGGGGTATTCCAATGGCTGAACACACGCCGACCGGTCCTGTCGAACTGGGCGCGAAGATGGACTATGCCGAGCACGACCGCACCTATGCCGGCTTTGTGATGCTGGCCAAATATGGGTCGCTATTTTGCGCCGCCGTGCTTCTTGCCATGGCGTTCGGCTTCTTTGTGGGCGGCTTCTTCTCGGGGACTATCCTGTTCGTGCTGATCCTGGCCATCGGCGCCTTTATTCTCCGATAACTCCTCCAACCTTTGTCGAGGGCGCCGCCGGGGTCGGTCGATGTCTTGCGGTAACAGGGTTCCGGCCGAAAGGATCATGCGGTGGGACAGACGGTTTTCATCCCTCGTGAGCTCGACGCAAACGAGCCGCGCGTCGGGGCCTCCCCCGACACGGTGAAGCGGCTGGCGGCACTGGGTTTCGACGTGATTGTCGAAACCGGCGCCGGCACAGCGTCGCGCATTCCCGACGAGGAGTTCGCCCGGGTGGGCGCCGCGATCGGCAAGGCCGGCGATGCAGCCAGGGCCGATGTGGTGCTGAAGGTGCGCCGCCCCACGGACGCCGAGCTGAAGGGCTACAAGTCCGGCGCCGCTGTCATCGCGATCATGGATCCCTACGGCAACGACGCTGCCGTCGCAGCCCTTGCCAGGGCCGGTGTTACTGCCTTCTCCATGGAGTTCATGCCGCGCATCACCCGCGCCCAGTCGATGGACGTTCTATCCAGCCAGGCCAACCTCGCCGGCTATCAGGCGGTGATCGACGCGGCTGCCGAATATGACCGGGCGTTACCGATGATGATGACGGCGGCCGGCACCGTACCGGCAGCGAAGGCGTTCGTCATGGGCGTCGGCGTCGCCGGTCTGCAGGCCATCGCCACCGCGCGCCGCCTCGGCGCCGTGGTCACCGCCACCGACGTGCGCCCGGCCGCCAAGGAGCAGGTCGCCTCGCTCGGCGCAAAATTCCTGGCCGTCGAGGACGAGGAGTTCAAGGCGGCCGAGACGGCCGGCGGCTACGCCAAGGAAATGTCGAAGGAATACCAGGCCAAGCAGGCGGCGCTGACCGCCGAGCACATCGCCAAGCAGGACATCGTCATCACCACCGCGCTGATCCCCGGCCGTCCGGCGCCGAAGCTGGTCTCGGCAGCAATGGTCGCCTCGATGAAACCCGGCTCTGTGATCGTCGACCTCGCGGTCGAGCGCGGCGGCAATGTCGAGGGCGCCGAAGCCGGCAAGGTGGTGACCACGGCCAACGGGGTAAAGATCGTCGGCCATCTCAACGTTCCCGGTCGCGTCGCCGCCTCCGCTTCGCTTCTCTATGCCAGGAACCTCTATGCCTTCCTCGAGACGCTGGTCGACAAGGCGGCGAAGACGCTTGCCATCAACCACGACGACGAACTGGTCAAGGCGACGATGCTGACCGATGCTGGCAAGATCGTGCATCCGGCTTTCGCAAAGGCTGAGCAGGAGCCGCCAAAGGGCCAATATGTCGAGCCACCGGCCATTCCGGCCAGGACGATGGTTGCCGAGGCTTCGGCCAAGCCGGCTGCGAAGAAAACGGCCGCTTCGAGGAAGCCCAAGACCACCGGAGGGATCGCGTGATAGATCAGACGCTGCAGAAAGCCCTCGACCAGCTCGACCAGGCGACAGCTGCCGTGCGGCTCGCGGTGCAGAACCTGGCGGCCGCGCCCGGCACCGAGGCGGCGGGTGACGCCGCTCACGCGCTGTCCGGCGGTGCCATCGATCCCTTCGTCTTTCGCTTCGCCATCTTTGTCCTGGCGATCTTCGTCGGCTACTACGTCGTGTGGTCCGTCACGCCGGCACTGCACACGCCGCTGATGGCGGTCACCAACGCCATTTCCTCCGTCATCGTCGTCGGCGCGCTGCTGGCCGTCGGCATCTCGGCCTCAGGGCTTGCCACCGGCTTCGGCTTCGTTGCGCTGATGCTGGTATCGGTCAACATCTTCGGCGGCTTTCTCGTCACCCAGCGCATGCTGGCCATGTACAAGAAGAAGGAAAAGTAGGCTGCTATGAACGCCAACTTCGCCTCCTTTCTCTATCTGGTCTCCGGCATCCTGTTCATCCTGGCATTGCGCGGCCTGTCGCATCCGACCACCAGCCGCCAGGGCAACATGTACGGCATGATCGGCATGGGCATCGCCATCGCCACGACGCTGGCGCTGGCGACCCCTTCGGCCGGGCGCTTCGGCCTCATAGTGCTCGGGCTGCTGATAGGCGGCTCGGCCGGTGCGGTCACGGCACGGCGTATTGCCATGACCTCGATGCCGCAGCTGGTCGCCGCCTTCCACTCGCTGGTCGGTCTTGCCGCGGTCATGGTGGCGGCCGCCGCCATCTATGCACCGGAAAGCTTCGGCATCGGCACCGTCGCCGACATTCATGCCCAGGCACTGATCGAGATGAGCCTCGGCGTTGCCATAGGTGCCATCACCTTCACCGGCTCGGTCATCGCCTTCTTGAAGCTCGACGGCCGCATGTCGGGCAAGCCGATCATGATCGGTGGCCGCCACTTCATCAACGCGGCCCTGGGCATTGCGCTGATCGTGCTGATCGTGCTGCTCGTCACCGCCGAGTCCAAGGTGGTGTTCTGGCTGATCGTTGCCGCCTCGCTGGTGCTGGGTGTGCTTCTCATCATCCCGATCGGTGGCGCCGATATGCCGGTGGTCGTGTCGATGCTGAATTCCTATTCGGGCTGGGCCGCGGCCGCCCTGGGCTTCACGCTCGGCAATCTGGCGCTGATCATCACCGGCGCGCTGGTCGGCTCGTCGGGCGCCATCCTGTCTTACATCATGTGCAAAGGCATGAACCGGAGCTTCATCTCGGTCATCCTCGGCGGCTTCGGCGGCGAGACATCAGCCATTGCCAACGACGGCATCGAGCGCACGGTCAAGCAGGGCTCGGCCGAGGATGCCGCCTATCTGATGATGAATGCGCAAAAGGTCATCATCGTGCCGGGCTACGGCATGGCCGTCGCCCAGGCGCAGCACGCGCTGCGCGAGATGGCCGACAAGCTCAAGGCCAACGGCGTCGACGTCAAATACGCCATCCACCCGGTTGCCGGCCGCATGCCCGGCCACATGAACGTGCTCTTGGCCGAAGCCAACGTGCCTTATGACGAAGTGTTCGAGCTGGAGGACATCAACTCTGAGTTCGCGCAGGCCGACGTCGCCTATGTCATCGGGGCCAACGACGTCACCAATCCCTCGGCTCGTGACGACAAGTCCTCACCTATCTACGGCATGCCAATCCTCGACGTCGACAAGGCGCGCACTTGCTTGTTCGTCAAGCGCTCGCTCGGCTCCGGCTATGCCGGCATCGACAACACGCTGTTCTACAAGGACGGCACCATGATGCTGCTCGGCGACGCCAAGAAGATGACCGAGGAGATCGTCAAAGCGATGGATCACTGAAACGGCGTCGCTGCCAACTCACTGCCGATCGTCGAATACAGCCCGGCTCCGCGCCGGGCTTTTTCTTGGCTGTTACCGGTTCTGAAGCTACGATGCCGACCCGTCGTCTTGCTAACGGCGTCATCGTGGAGGTGCTGGTGCCCGACCCTGGTTCTGCTGCATCGCCGGCCGCCGATCTGACCGCAGCAGAGAAGGCGCCACGCAAGCGCAGCCAGGCGGTAGTGGTCGTGCACGGCATGGGCGAGCAGCGGCCCATGGACACGTTGAGGGAGTTTGTCCAGGCCGTATGGAGCCACGATCCGGCCCGTGCACCGTTCTATGCCCATGTCCCCGATCCGGCCGACCCGATGGGTACGAAGATCAACCAGAGCTGGATCACGCCCGACAGCCGGACCAATTCGCACGAACTCCGCCGGATCACCACGCCCTATGATGTCGATGGCCGCCGCACCGATTTCTACGAGCTTTACTGGGCCGACATCACCCAGGGCACGACCCGAAGCCGCCTTGCTGCCTGGGTGACGACCCTGCTCTGGCGCAAGCCGGCCGATATTCCGCGCGATGTGCTCAAACTCTATGTCGTCACGCTTTTGGCCACCATCGTCGTCCTCGGCGCGGCGCTGGCGCTCGCAACGTCGACCTGGCAAGGCTACATCTCCTGGACGACCGGTGTGCTTGTCACGGTTCTGGCGTCGTTCGTCATCTGGTCGGTGGACCAGTTTGGCTTGCCTTATTTCGGCGACGTCGCCGCCTATGTGCGGGCCGAAGCGGCAACGGTCGAGAAGCGGGCGCTGGTCCGCGAGCGTGGCCTCAAGCTGCTGAAGCGTCTCATGATGGACGATGCCTATGACCGCATCGTGCTGGTCTCGCACAGCCTCGGGTCGATCATCGCCTATGATCTGTTGCAGATATTGTGGGCCGATTTCAGGCCTAGAAAGTTGGAAGCCATTCGCGACAAAGCGAGGCTGAAGGCGATCCACGCCGTCGACAAGGCGACGCTGGACGCCGATGCTTCCGCTTGGCCCGACAGCCTCGATGACCTCCCCGCATTCCGGCGCAGCCAATGGGAGCTCTACCGGCAGCTTCGCGTCGGCGACGCCGATCATCCGCTGCCGTGGAAGATCAGCGATTTCGTCACGCTCGGCAGTCCGCTGACCCACAGCGAGTTTCTGGTGACCTACAACCTCGCCGAATTCAGGCGCGGCATCGCCGAGCGCCTGTTTTCGGCATGCCCGCCGATCGCCGACAGGGCGGCGGGCGGGACCATGCTCTACCAGGAAGGGCGCAGCCATTCCGGCAAGCCGCAGCGGGCGGTGCATCATGGCGCGGTGTTTGCCGCGACGCGCTGGACCAATATTTTCGACAGGGGCAATGGCTGGCTGACCGGCGACCCGATTTCAGGGCGGATGACGGAAAATTTTGGTCCCGGCGTGGAAAACATCCAGGTCGAGCTGCGCGGCTCGGGCGGCCGCGTCTTCACGCACAGCCTCTACTGGTCGCTGACGGCGAGCGGCGTCGAGGTCAACGCGCCGGCCGGCGTACAGCCGCGCTCGCACCTTGCCGTGCTGCGCGATGCGGTCGATCTCGGCCGCAAACTGGAAGCTGAGCTGTAGGCGGCGAGCAGCGCACGACATGCCGCGGCGGCAGTTCAAAGCAAGGTCCCCTTCGGGCGTAATCTTCCCGAAGCGGACCGAGTTCGCTTAGTCACCGATCAACGATTGGTCAGGAAAATCGCTTCCTCGTCGTCGCGCTGCCTGCCGCCAAGTGCTGCAGCCGCGCTGGCAATGAAGGCCCCGACGACCAGCGACAGCGCGCCAATCAGCGAGAAGGTGGCGCCTGCCTTTCTGGCGGTGTCGGCCGCCTGCTGGGCCTTGACCTTGGCGTCCTGCGCTCTGGCGATTACCGCATCGACGCGAGCGGTGGCATCCGCTTCGGACAGGCCTGTGCGGGCGGCCACCAGCCGCGACAGATAGGTCTTGTCGTCGGCCGATATTTCGCCTGCTGCGGCACTCGCGATCAGAATGCGCGATGCCTGCGCGGTTGCCGCAGCGTCGCTCTCCGGATTGGCGGCAGCGAGCCTTGCCGGATCGGCCGGGCGGAACAGCGTATCGACGAAATAAGACGTGGCGTTGTCAGGCGAGGCGCCACTCGCGTTCGCAGCAGCACCCGCCGAAGCGCCCATTGCCACGCCCGATGCCACAGTCGAAGCAGCCTGGACACCGGTACCTATCGCGGCCGAAAGCGCCGTGCCGAGCACGCCGGCGACGAGCAGCGTCGCCAGCGCCCAGGCCAGGAAGCCGTGAGCGGTATCGCGGAAGAAGACTTCATCGGTGTGGATGCCGACCCATTTGGTGCGCAGGCGTCCGGCGAGGTAGCCGCCCAGGGCCGACGACAGCCACTGCACGACGATCAGCCAGACGGCGGTGGAAACGGCGAAAGTGGTGACTGACGCACCCGAGCCGGACCATGGCGACACCATGCTCAGCCCAAGCCCGGAGCCGAGCAGCATCAAGATGAAGGTAAGCGTCGACGCAGCAAAGGCGCCGGCGACGATTGGCCCCCAGCTGACAGCGGGGGAAGCGGATTCCGTCGGTGCGGAAACGTCGACAGTCGTTAGGGTGGACGGCATGGAAGCCTCCTACCGTGCAAACAGCATGATCAGAATAATAATCGGAATCGGGACTCCGAGAAGCCAGAGCAAAATGCCACGTCCCATGGATGCCTCCTGCGGCGATTGTGATCAACTACAATGCCTTAAAAGACTTTCCGTTCCGGGCGATCCTCAGTGATCTTGTTTGCGATGCAGCAGGCGTATTGGTGCGTCAATGCGCACCAATGCAACTTCATGCCTAGCGGCTGGGCATCTCGGCCTTGGCTCAGATGTCCAGATTGGCGACCGACAGCGCGTTTTCCTGGATGAATTCGCGCCTTGGCTCGACCTCGTCGCCCATCAGCCGCGAAAACAAGCTGTCCGCATCCGTTGCGTCATTGACCTTGACCTGTAAGAGCGAGCGCACATTCGGGTCAAGCGTCGTTTCCCAGAGCTGCTCGGCGTTCATTTCGCCAAGGCCCTTGTAGCGCTGCATGGTCAGGCCCTTGCGGCCGGTGGCAAACACGGCATTGAGCAGTGCCAGTGGCCCCGAAATGGTTTCCGAGACATCCTTGCGGCGCAGCACCGGCGGCTCGCCATAGATTTCCGCCAGGCGCGGCGCATAGCGGTCGAGCTGGCGTGCGTCGGCGGAATTGATCAGCGCCAGGTCGAGATGCGCGAACTCCTTGACGCTGCGCACCGTTCGCTCGAAGACATAGCCGCCGATGCCCTCGTTCGAGGTCGACATGCGGCCGATCCAGCCGCGCTCGGTATCCTCGGCGATAATGTCGAGACGGCGGGCAACACGCTCGGCCGTCTCATTGGCGCGGCGGAGGTCGGTGAAGATCTCCGGGTTGAGCGCGCCGGCAATCGCTGCCTGCTCGACCACGCCTCTGTTATAGCGCGTGTGCAATCCGTTGATGAGCTGGCGGACAGCCAAGGCGTCGTCGATGGCACTGCGCAGGTCCTGCCCGGCCCGCACCTCGCCTGTGCTGAGCGCAAGCGACGCTTCTTCCAGCCCGGAGCCGATCAGGAATTCCTCGAAGGCGGCTTCGTCCTTGATGTATTGCGAGCTCTTCCCGCGCGTCACCTTGTAGAGCGGCGGCTGCGCGATGTAGAGATGACCGCGTTCGATCAGTTCCGGCATCTGGCGGAAGAAGAAGGTCAGCAGCAAGGTGCGGATGTGGGCGCCGTCGACATCGGCGTCGGTCATCAGGATGATCTTGTGGTAGCGCAGCTTGTCGGCGTTGAACTCGTCCTTGCCGATCGAGGTGCCGAGCGCGGTGATCAGCGTGCCGATCATGTCGGAGCCGAGCATGCGGTCGAAGCGGGCGCGCTCGACATTGAGGATCTTGCCGCGCAGCGGAAGAATGGCCTGGTTCTGGCGCGAGCGGCCGCCCTTGGCCGAGCCGCCGGCGCTGTCGCCCTCGACGATAAAGATCTCGGATTTCGCCGGATCGCGCTCCTGGCAATCGGCCAGCTTGCCGGGCAGCGAGGTAACGCCGAGCGAACTCTTGCGGGTGATGTCGCGTGCCTTGCGCGCGGCTTCGCGCGCGGCAGCGGCCTGGATGACCTTCTCGATGACCGCCTTGCCCTCGGTCGGGTGCTCCTCGAGCCAGGTGCCGAGCGCTTCGTTGACAAGCCCTTCGACCACCGGGCGGACCTCGGACGACACCAGCTTGTCCTTGGTCTGCGAGGAGAATTTCGGGTCGGGAACCTTGACCGACAGCACCGCCGTCAGCCCTTCACGGCAATCGTCGCCGATCAGCGCCACCTTTTCCTTCTTGGTCAGGCCCGAAGAGTCGCCATAGCCGGTTATCTGGCGTGTCAGCGCACCGCGAAAGCCTGCCAGATGCGTGCCGCCGTCGCGTTGCGGGATATTATTGGTGAAGGCCAGCACGTTCTCGTGGTAGCTGTCGTTCCACCACATGGCGACTTCGACCGTGATGCCGTCGCGCTCGGCGCGGATCGAGATCGGCTTGTCGAGCAACGGCTTCTTCGTCCGGTCGAGATATCGGACGAACTCTTCCAGCCCGCCATCGTAATGCAGTTCATGGCGCATGATGTCGGCATGGCGGGCATCGGTCAAAACGATGCGCACGCCGGAATTCAGGAAGGCGAGTTCGCGCAGCCGATGCTCCAGCGTACCGTAGTCGAATTCGACCATGGTGAAGGTCTCGGACGACGGCAAAAACGTGATTTCGCTGCCGCTGCGGCCTTCATAGGTGCCGGGGACCTTGTCTTGTTCATAACTGCCGGTGATGCGCAGCGGCGCGTCGGCATTGCCATGCGTGAAGCTCATCTCGTAGATCTGGCCGTTGCGGCGGATCTTCAGTTTCAGCCAGGCCGACAGGGCGTTGACGACTGACACGCCGACGCCGTGCAGGCCGCCTGAGACCTTGTAGGAGTTCTGGTCGAACTTGCCGCCGGCATGCAGCTGCGTCATGATCACTTCGGCCGCTGAAATGCCTTCGCCGGTGTGGATATCGGTCGGAATGCCGCGGCCATTGTCGATGACCGTCACCGATCCGTCCGGATTGAGCGTCACCGTCACCAGGTCGGCATGGCCGGCCAGTGCTTCGTCGATGGCGTTGTCGACGACTTCATAGACCATGTGGTGCAGGCCCGAGCCGTCGTCGGTATCGCCGATATACATGCCGGGCCGCTTGCGAACGGCATCCAAGCCCTTCAAAACCTTGATGGAATCGGCGCCGTATTCGGCTTCAACGCCGTTGGCGATGTCGGTCTGGTCGCTCATGAAAACCTGTCTGATTGATGCCGTGTGCAGAGCGCGAAAAATCGGCTTCGAATCGCGCATTTCTAATGTCGTAGATATAGGCGCAAAAGGCGGTTTTTCCAAGGTTTGCAGGCATTTCGGAACGGAATGACCATCGCGTGAGCCGGCTACCGGCGCCTGGCTTCGATCCTGGCCAGCCGCTCACGTAAAAACTTGATCATGAACTTGTGGCGCGGTGCCAACCGCCCGCTCCGGTCGAGCTCGAGCGTCATGTCGAGCGCCTTGGAAAGCACAGCCTTCGGGTCCTTTGCGACTTGGGCGTAGTCGATATAGGCGACCACCAGGTCGCGCTGCCAGGTGGCGTTGTCCGGATCGGACCGGGCAAGTTTCTCGCGAATGGCCAGGCTGTCCTGAAGGGCTTGCCGGGCGCCCCTGACGTCGCGCTGCCTGAGGCGCAGCGTGGCGACTTCGGACAGCGTTATCGACAAGTCCCGCTGCCAGTCGGAATTGGCGGGATCGAGCTTGGCCAGCCTCTGCGCAATCGCGTAGCTGTCCAGATAGGCTTTCAGCGCGCCTTTGTGGTCGCCCTGTATCGCCAGGACGCCGGCGACTTTCTCGATGCACACGGACAGGTCGCGCTGCCATTCGGTGTTGTTCGGGTCGCCGGCGGCGAGCGCGCTGGCCTGCGAAAGTGCCTCACGATAAGCCGAAAGTGCCGCCGGCCAATTCTGCTGGTCGCTCAGCGCATTGCCGATCTTGGCGTTGCCGACCGACAGGTCGCGCTTCAACTCGGTGTCGTCCGGATCGCGTTTCGCCAGTTGCTTGACGATCGCCAGACCTTCCTTGTAGGCCGCCAGCGCCCCGGCGGCGTCGCCGCGTTCGCGCAGCAGGTCGCCTATCGTATCGTGGCTGACCGAGACGTCACGCTGCCGGTCGGCGTCTCCCGGGTTGGCCGCCGCCAGCGCCAGCCGCACCTTCAGGCTCTCTTCATAGGCCGCCTGTGCGTTGTCCAGTTGGCCTGCGATATGGGCAAGGTGACCGATCTCATCGTAGGTGATGGTCAGGTCGCGCTGCAGTTCGGCACGGTCGGGCTCTCCGGCGGCGAGCTGCTTCTTGATCGACAGGCTTTCCTGGTAGACCTCTGCGGCGCCGGCCAGATCGCCTTGCGTCGCCAATACGTTGCCGATCTTGTCGTCGGCCATGGCGAGGTCGCCGAACCACTCCAGATTGTCCGGTTCTGCCTCGGTCAGGCCCTGCAGAATGGTCTTGGCGGTCTCATAATTCTGCAGCGCTGACGGCAGATTGCCTTGCGCCATCCGCACGTTGCCCAGCTTGACGTGGCTGACGGCGAAGTCGCGCTTCACGTTGGGATCGGTTTCATGATGCGACCGCCGCTCGAGATCGGCTTGCAGCGCCTCGAAGGCACGGCCAGCCGCATCGATATTGCCGACCGTGGTATAGAGCTTGCCGAGCTCGTCCAGCGTGCGGATCAAGCGGTCGGCGTCGTCGAGCGACAGCACCACCTGTCCGGCTTCGCCATAAAGCGCCAGCACGGACTCATAGTCCCTGATGGCTGTGGCGTAGTCGAGGTCGGCGCGCGCGGCCCCGCCGGACAAATAGCGCGTTGCGGCCTCGGAGAGCGTGCGGCTGACGAAATTGGCCTTCAAAGCGTTGCGAGAGACACTGTCGATCTCGGCTGCCTCGGCGAGCTTTTTCCGCGCCGCATCGAACGCTCCCAGCGAAAGCTGCTCTTCGGCCTGCCGGCGCAACGCCGACACTCTGAGATCGTCGGATCCAAGCGTCTGCATTTCGCTCCGCACCTTGACGAAGGCGTCGGCTGCCTCACGCAGCCTGGCGTTCAGACTGTCCGCGGAGAGGTGGCCGGCATCGGAACTGATCAACGCGCCATAGAGCGGTGCCAGCGGCATGTCGGCGTCGCTGGCGATCTTCTCCACTTCGCCGCGCATCGCGGGCGTCACCTCGGCCATGGCCAGCAACAGGCGTTCGCGTTCCGGCAATTTCTCCTTGGCCGAGGCGGCAAAGAACAGCTGCGGCAGGCCGCTCTCGACATAGGGCAATTGCTTGCCGCGCGAGAGGTCGTAAACCTCCTGCTGCACGAGCGTCAGCACGGAGCGGATCTCGAGACCTTCGGTGCCGAGGTATTTCGTCAGCGCCGCGGTAAACGGCGAATTCTGGTCCGTCCCATCCGCGGCGGTCTCGCCGGGCGCCGCCGAGAAGGCAAACAGGATGTTTTCTGCCCGCCCGATGCGGCCAAGACCCGGCCGGACCTTGTCGCTGACCTCTTTTACCAGCGCCGTTGCGCCGCGGCCTTCGCCGCCCGTAGCCGCAAACGGATCGCTGCGGCAGGCATCGAGCACGATCAGTCCGACCTTGCTGGTGGCGGCGACGGTCGCGCGGATCTCCTCCAGCGGCAGGCTGGTCCTTTCCAGCGTAGCGAGCGACGACGCGTCTGCATCGACCGGCAGGAGCCGATTCTCGCCGGCTATCTCGACGCCGTGGCCGGAGAAGAACACCAGCGCCACGTCGGCGCCTTTGGCATCCTCGCGGAAATCGTCAAGCGCCCGGCGCATGCGCCGCAGGTCACGGTTGGTTTCGAGGAAGACCTCGAAACCGAGCTTCCTCAGCACCGTTTCCATGATCTCGCCGTCATTGACGGGATTGGCGAGCGGCCGGATCAGCCGGTAGTCGTTCTCGGCGATGACCAGCGCAGCGCGCCGCTCCGCCATTGCAGCGGAGGCCGTCGAGAGGATCAGCAGCAAGGCAAACAGAAAACGCAAATCGAACCGCCCCGGCCCGGTCATTTGCCGGAGCATTCCATCTCTTTATGGCATGAGCAAGTTACGGCATCGGCAAGCCGGGCCGTTCGCGTTGTCAGCCAACCCGCATCGGCTTCAGCGCTTCGCTCCAGCGGAACAGCTCGTCCAGCATGGTCCTGGCCCCGCCGAGCACCTGCTCGCTGGGCAGGAAGGCGCCGGTCTCGTCGAGCAGCTTCTGGTACATCGGCAGCGCCACGCCTTCCGGAATCGGCATGACACCGACGGCGGTCAGCAACGGTTTGACCGCCTGCGCCGCCCGCAGGCCGCCGGAGACACCGCCGTAGCTGAGGATGGCGGCCGGCTTGTATCGCCATTCCCTGAGCAGGTAGTCGACCGCGTTGACGATCGCGGGGGCGGCGAAATAATTGTATTCCGGCGCCACGAAGACGAATGCGTCGGCGGCGTCGATTGCCTTCGACCAGGCTTTCGTGTGGCTGTTTTCGTATTTGCCCAGTCTCGGATGATGCGGCTCGTCCAGCACCGGCAGGTTGAAGGCCGCGATGTCGGTGAGCACCGGCTCGAATTTGCCGTGCTCGCGCGCAAAGCTCTCCAGCCAATTTGCGAAAACCGGCCCGGCGCGGCCCGGCCGCGTGCTGCCGATGATGACGTTCAACTGGTGCTTCAAGGCAGGCTCCCGCCGGTTAGTGGCATCTGTGGTGCTGCCACCTAAGACACGCAGCCGGACACAGCAAGCAGGCACTTTCCGGTGCCCCGGTCACATTCCAGAGAGCGGATGCTTCGCCTTGTCGTCCGGTCACATGGACGCCTGCCTTGCCCGCCACTACATTGAGGTGTCAGCGGAGCAAGCCATGGACAGTCAGCCCGTTCCCTTCGTCCCGCCGGCGCCGAAGCCGCGCACAGCGCCGCCCTCGACGCTGGAGATGATCCGCATCGTCTACCGCAATCCGCTCGAACTGTGGGGCGAGCCGACCTATAACGAGCCCTGGATTTCGGTGACCGGCGTCGGCGGGCCGCTAGTCATCGCCAACGATCCCGGCCTCATCCGCCATGTGCTCGTCGATAACGCCAAGAACTACAAGATGGCGACGGTGCGTCAGAAGATATTGCGGCCAATCCTGCGCGACGGCCTGCTTACCGCCGAAGGCGAAGTGTGGCGGCGTTCGCGCAAGGCGATGGCGCCGGTGTTCACGCCGCGCCACATCTTCGGCTTCGCCGAGCCGATGCTGAAACGCACGCTCGAATTCGTCACCCGTTACGAGCAAGGTGGCACGTCGGACATCGCCCACGACATGACGCTGCTCACCTTCGACATCCTGGCCGAGACACTGTTTTCGGGCGAGATATCGGGCGAGCCCGGTAGCTTCGCCAAGGAGATCGACCGCCTGTTCGAGACCATGGGCCGGGTCGATCCGCTCGACCTTTTGCGTGCGCCCGACTGGCTGCCGCGCCTGACCCGCATCCGCGGCCGCAAGACCATGGCCTACTTCCGCAAGATCGTCACCGACACGGTGCAGATGCGCGAGGCGCGGCTGAGGCGCGCTCCGGACACCGTGCCGCAGGATTTTCTCACGCTGCTGTTGAAGGCGGAGGGACCGGGCGGGCTGACCCGGGCCGAGGTCGAGGACAACATCATCACCTTCATCGGTGCCGGCCACGAGACTACGGCCAGGGCGCTCGGCTGGACGCTCTACTGCCTTGCCGAAGCGCCGTGGGAGCGCGAAAAGATCGAGCACGAGATCGATGCGGTGTTGGCGCGTGAGCCCGACCCGACGAAATGGCTCGACGCCATGCCGCTCACCCGCGCCGCCTTCGACGAGGCGCTCAGGCTCTATCCGCCGGCGCCGTCGATCAACCGCGAACCGATCGAGCCCGAAACCTGGAACGGCCTCTACATACCGCGACGTGCCGCGGTGCTGGTGATGCCGTGGGTCGTCCACCGCCATCGGAAATTGTGGGACCGGCCCGACGCTTTCATGCCGGAACGCTTCCATCCGGGAAACCGCGAAAAGATCGATCGTTTCCAGTATTTGCCGTTCGGCGCCGGCCCCCGCGTCTGCATCGGCGCCAGCTTCGCCATGCAGGAGGCGATCATCGCGTTGGCGATCATGCTGTCGCGCTACCGTTTCGACGCCACCGCGGAAACCCGCCCCTGGCCGGTGCAGAAGCTGACGACGCAGCCGCAAGGCGGCCTGCCGATGCAGGTCACCCGGCGCGGCTCGTAGGCAACCGCACGTCCGTTCGTGTTATGCGGCGGACTTGCGTTGGAACTGGCCGGCGGCGCGGTAGCGCCAGAGATAGCTGGGCAGAATGGTTCCGATCGACCGTGGCTGGATCCCGAGGCCGGCGAGCGTCCTGTTGTCCTTGACGGCGGCTTCCGACACCACATTGTGCTGGCGCAACAGCAGGATCTGGTCCTTGGTCAACAACGGATTGGGCAGCAGCCCGAGAATTGATGCCTGGAGGTTCGCCAGCCACCATGGCACGGGCAGCAAAAACCGCTTGCGTTCGATGATGACAAGCAGCTCTTGCATGCATTCCTTGAAGGTAAGCACCTGCGGCCCGCCGAGTTCATAGATCCGGCCGCCCTGGACCTTGCCGTCGACCGAGTGCGCCACCGCTTCGGCGACGTCGCCGACATAGACCGGCTGGAATTTCGTCTGCCCGCCGCCGATCAGCGGCAGCACTGGGGAAAAGCGGGCCATGTTGGCAAAGCGGTTGAAGAAACCGTCCTCCGGCCCGAAATTGATCGATGGCCGCAAGATCACGGCGTCTTGGACCGTCTCAAGAACGGCCTTTTCGCCGAGCGCCTTGGTACGCGCGTAGTCCGATTGCGCGTGGAGGTCCGCTCCCAGAGCCGAGATGTGGGTGAGGCCGGCGCCGACGGCGCGCGCCGCTTCGGCAATAGCGCGCGCGCCGAACTCGTGGACGGCAGTAAATTTCTGCCGGCCGGCCTCATGCGCGATCGCCACCAGATTGACGACATGGTCGGCGCCTTGCACGGCGCGGTCGACCGACCAGCGGACCCGGACATTGGCCTGCACCGGCTGGATCTGCCCGACATTGCCAAGCGGTTGCAAATGACCGGCGAGATCGGGCCGGCGGCAGGCAACCCGGATGCGGTAGCCGCGCTTGGCCAGCGCCCGCACGACATGACGACCGACAAAGCCGGAGCCGCCGAAAACGACGACGAGCTTTGGGGTCTGAAGGATTTCGGTCATGGCTGGCTCCGGCGGGCTATCCAGATGGCTTGATTGAAGCCGTTTCATAGTCGGTTTCGCGCCAAAGGCAAAGGGCGACCATCGGTCGCCCGGCATTGTTGAAGCATGATTTCCGGTATCCGTTCGAAACGGCAGAAAACCCGCCGACGTAACTCCATTCGGGACAGGAACCTTTGTTCCGGCCGGCGATTTTAGATGTATGGTTTGATTCCGAATGGAGGATATTGCCGATGACGACAAAATGCGTTGCGATCTTCGCTCTGGCTTTCGCAACAGGCTGCAGCATGGGTGCCTCGGCATTCGCGGCAAACCGGCATCACCACCAAGCGCAACCCGAACGCTACGTTCCTGCCAACGGCGACATCATCGACATTCTGTTCGGTGGCCCGCGCTACTATGACAACCACCTGCTCACGACGGCCGCCGAACCCTGCTCCTACAACAGGGTAGGACCGGACGCGAATGCGGTGAACGTCATCAACGATCATCATTGCGGGAAGTAGGCTCGCGCTGCCGGATCGGCCGGCCTCGTCAGCCGCTCATCGGACAAACGAATTTCTTCAGGACGAATAGCGCGCGGCGAATTCGGAAATGCGTTGCACCACGGCTTTCGGCGCGCTTATGCCGCGCGCCGCCGCCTTCTCCGCGGCCTCGGCCCGGGCACGCCCCGGCACATGCACGCCATAGCGCCGCCGCAGCCGGTCGAGCTGATCCTTCATCCGCTTTTCGAAGTCCGGATCGAGCAGCTTGGGCTCGACGGCAAGCACGAACAGGCCGGTCCCCGGACTGTCCGGCCCGCCGCTGAACCATGGCGCATCGAGCGACCAGTTGGCGCCCGACAGGCCCGCAGCCAGCACCTCGACCATCAGCGCGATGTTGGCGCCGCGCTGGCCGCCGAAGGCAAGCATGGCGCCCTTCATGGCAGCTGCCGGGTCCGTGGTCGGATTGCCGCTGGCATCCAGTGCCCAGCCTTCGGGTATCTTCTTACCGTCCTCGGCCGCCTTGCGGATGTTGACGAAGGCGGTGGCGCTCGACGACTGGTCGATGACCAGCGCCGCCCCGTCCGCGGCGGGTGCCGCAAAGGACATCGGGTTGGTGCAGTAGACCGGCTTGACCGAGCCCGAGCCGGCAAGCACGGCCGGGCCGTTGGTGGCGGCGAACGACACCAATCCCTGCGCGGCCAGCCGTCCGGTGAAATAGCCGAGGGCGCCGCACGTATAGGCATTCTTCTGCGAAAAGATGGCGACGCCGAACAGCCGCGCCGCCTTGGCGAGGTCATCGATCGCGCGGTCGAAACCGGTATGCGCCAGTCCGCCGCGGGCATCGGAGAGATAAACCGCGAGCGCCGGCCTGGTGATCACCGGATCGGCATTGCCGTCGATACGGCCGGCTTCCAGCGCTTCGAGATAATCGATGAAATGCGACAGCCCGACGGTCGACAGTCCTTCCGCCTCAGCCGCGACGATCGAGGCAGCCAGCGACTGCGCCGCCTCTTCGTTGGCGCCGGCGCCAAGTGCGGCCATCCGGCACAGCCCTGTCGCCTGGTCGAGACTGAGTTGCATTGTGATTGCCATGGATATCTGAGGGAATGGGTGAATGGTGAATAGTGAATGGTGGGTGGGACTTAGCCGGTAACACTACGGGCTACTCACTACTGACTATTCACCATTCACTATTCACCTAACCAACCTTGTTCGGAATCCGCGCCTCGATCTTGCCCAGGGTGAAGACGAGGATGCCGGTGATCGCCATATAGATCAACGCGAGGAGCAGCAAGGGTTCATAGGTGAGGTAGGTATCCTGACGCACCTTTGAAGAGACGGCGAATATGTCGATCACGCTGATGGTCGCCACCAGCGGCGTCGATTTCAGCTGCAGCACGGTTTCGCCCGTCAGTGTCGGCAGCGCGCGGTAGAAGGCCTGCGGCAGCCAGATTCGCTGGAAAATCCTCCAGCGGCTCATGCCGAAGGCGCGGGCGGCTTCCAATTGGCCCTTCGGCACGCCGGCGAAAGCGCCTCGCATCACCTCGCCCTCATAGCCGGCGAAGGACAGCGTCAGCCCGAGAACGCCATAGGGCCATGCCTGCCTGAGATACGGCCACATCCAGGACTCGCGAATCCACGGATATTGTGGAAACAGCGAGCCCAGCCCGTAATAGAGCAGCCAGAGCTGCAGCAGCAGCGGTGTTCCCCTGATGACGGTGCAGAAGACCTTGGCGGGTGCCGCGAACCAGACGGGGCCGGCAGCCTGCGCCAGGCCGAGCGGCACGGCGAGCAGGAAGCCCAGTATGCAGGTGACGGCAAGAATCCACAGCGCGCGCCAGATGCCGAGCAGTCCTATCCCGTAATATTTAGGCAGCCAGTCCCAGCGCATGAAGACGGCCGCCGCCAAAACCAGCCCCAGCGCGATCAGGATCAGCACGATACGATGCGGCTTCAGCCACAGCGAAGCGCGTGCGGCTATCTCGACGGCCGCCGCTTCGCCAGTCATCGCCGGGTCAGCCATCACCGGGCCTCCTTGAGCGACGGCATCCCGCGGCGGGCCCATGTCTCGATACGGCCGATGATCAGATTCGAAACCAGCGTCAACAGAAGGTAGATCGCGCCGGCGGCGATAAAGAATGTCAGATAGGCTTTGGTGACGCCGGCCGCCTGCCGTGTCGCCAATGTCAGCTCGAAAAAGCCGACGACCGCCAGCAGGGCGGTGTCCTTGGTGGCGATCAGCCAGAGATTGGCAAGGCCGGGTATGGCGAACGGCAGCATCGCCGGCAGCGTGATGCGCCGCAGCAGCAGGCCGGGAGACATGCCATAGGCGCGCGCGGCTTCGATCTGGCCCTGCGGAATGGCAAGGATTGCACCGCGGATCACCTCGGTCGAATAGGCGCCCTGGACGAAGCCGAGCACGGCAATGCCGGCCGCCAGCCCGCTAATGTCCATGCGCTGATAGCCCATTGCCGTCAGCATCTGATTGATCAGGTCGGTGCCGGCGTAATAGAGCAGAAGGATCAGCACCAGCTCCGGCACGGCGCGCACGACGGTCGTATAGACTGCCAGGAGATCGCGCACCACCGGACCACCATACAGCTTGCCGGAGGCGCCGCCGATGCCGATCAAAAGGCCGAGACCGGTGGCGCCGACCGCGATCTCGATCGTATGGAGCAGCCCGACGATGAGCGTTCCACCCCAGCCCGGCGGCACGGGCGAGAGAAGCGCGATGGCAGAGGCGGCCCAAGCCGGAACAAATGCGTTGATCAGCGTCGCCCTCGAATTGCTGGCGCTAAAACCGCCGGCGATCTCCGCCCGCGGAAGCTCGCGTCGATAGATTTCGACGAACCACGCGGCTCTATCGGGGCCGCGTGGTTAATCGCTCATGGATGAGGCCGTCAGTTCGACTGCGTGTCGGCACCGTAAATGTCGAAGTCGAAGTACTTCTTCGAAATCTCGTCATATTTGCCGTTGGCGCGGATGGCCTTGATGCCGGCGTTGATCTTTTCCTTCAACTCGGAGTCTTCCTTGCGGACGCCGGCGCCGACGCCGGGCCCGAGAATGGCCAGATCCGGCGCGACCATGCCCTTCAGATCGCAGCATTGCTTGCCCTGGTCCGATTTCAGGAAGGCGTCGAGGGCAATGGAATCGGCCTGCACCGCGTCGACCCGGCCGGCGGCAAGATCCTGGTTGGCCTCGTCCTGGGTCTGGTATTCCTTGATTTCCGCCGCGTCGGCGAAGTGCTTCTTGGCGTAGTCGGCGTGTACGGTCGAGACTTGGACGCCGATGATCTTGCCCTTGAGGTCCTCCGGTGTTGAGCCGAACTTCTGGTCCTTCGGCCCGATGATCGCAGTCGGGGTGTTGTAATATTTGTCCGAGAAGGCGATCGTCTTCTCGCGCTCGGCGGTGATCGACATCGAGGCGGCGATAAGATCGATCTTCTTGGTCGTCAGCGCCGGAATGATGCCGTCCCAGGCGACGGGGGTGATGACGCAGTCGAGCTTCTCCTCGGCGCAGACGGCATCGATGAATTCGATCTCCCAGCCGACCCATTTGCCGGAAGCGTCCGGCGAGGCGAAGGGCGGATAGGGTTCGGCGGCGACGCCGATCTTGACCGGATCGGCCTTGGCCACGCCCATCGCGGCAACGCCGAGCAGCAGCGCTGCGGCAAAGGTCTTGAGAATAATCTTCATCGTCATGACTCCCAGTTTTGTTGTTGTTCCCGGTTTTCGTCCGCCCAGAGTTTAACTGATGTTGCGGATGAACTGCTTCAGCCTTTCGGATTTCGGCGCGCCGAAGATCTGTTCCGGCGGCCCTTCTTCCTCGACCAGCCCGTTGTGGAGGTAGACGACATGCGTCGCGACCTCGCGGGCAAACTTCATCTCATGGGTGACCAGCACCATAGTGCGGCCTTCGCGCGCCAGGTCGCCGATCACCTTCAGCACCTCGCCGACCAGCTCCGGATCGAGCGCCGAGGTCGGCTCGTCGAACAGCATGACGCGCGGGTTGATGGCCAACGCCCTGGCAATCGCGGCGCGCTGCTGTTGGCCGCCCGACAGATAGGCGGGATAGACGTCGCGTTTTTCGGCCAGGCCGACGCGGGCGAGCAATTTTTCCGCCTCGCCGATCGCCACATCGCGCTTGACGCCGAGCACATGCACGGGAACCTCGATGACGTTCTCGATCAACGTCATGTGGCTCCACAGATTGAAGTTCTGGAAGACCATGCCGAGCTTGGAGCGGATGCGTTCGATCTGCTTGCGGTCGGCGGGCACGGTGTGGCCGTAGCTGTCGGCCTTCAGCTTTATCTCTTCGCCATTGACCCGGATGATGCCGCTGGTCGGGTTCTCCAGGCAGTTGATGCAGCGCAGCAGCGTCGATTTGCCCGAGCCGCTGCCGCCGATGATGGCGATCACCTCGCCATCGCGCGCCGACAGCGAAACGCCCTTCAATACATGCAGCTTGCCGAAATTCTTGTGCAGGTTCTCGACGTGGATGGCTTCGGCAGCGCCGTTCTGCGCCGTATGCTTCAGGGCGGTGGCCGGCGCTGTCATCGTCGCGGCGCCCCGCGGAGCAGCCGAGGCAGTGCTTGCTGGAATTTTTTACCCATTACCCGTCACTGGACAGCGTTCCGATTCTCAAGATGGACCGTTCCGCTTGCCTCCGTCAACCGCAGTTTTTGGACCATTGATCACGGCCTGCCGAGTGGCTATTGGCAGGAGGGGCGCGTTTCAGGAGAACTTAGTGGGCAAAGCATACGGGTCGCAGTCGATGGCCGGGCCGCTGCAGCGCGTGCTGATGCGCTCCGCCGCCAGCGCCATGCGTCGGGCCGAAGCGCTGGAGTGGCACTATGGCCCCGGCTTCGATCCACAAAAAGCGGCGGCCCAGCATGATGCACTGGCCAGGCTGATTTCTGTCTCAGGCGCCGAAATCGAATGGCTGAGCGACTCCGATGACGGGCTTGCCGATTCGGTCTTTACCCACGATCCGTCGCTGATGACCGACCATGGCGCGGTCATCCTTGCCATGGGCAAGGCGCTGCGCCGGCGAGAGCCCGGCCTGCACGAGGCAGCCTACGGGCGCATGGGCATCCCCATCCTCGGCCGTATCGAGGCTCCCGGCCAGGTCGAGGGCGGCGACTGCGTGTGGGTGGATGCAAACACGCTGGCCGTCGGCCGCGGCGTGCGCACCAATCAGCACGGCATCCAGCAGCTCTCCAACCTGCTTTCACCCAAGGGCATCCAGGTCTATGGCTTCGACCTCCCGCTCTGGCAGGGCGAGGAGGCCTGCCTGCATCTGATGTCGGTGATCAGCCCGCTCGCAGACGATCTGGCGCTGGTCTATGCGCCCCTCCTGCCGGTCGCCTTCCACCAGATGCTGCGCGAACGCGGCATTCGGCTGGTCGAGGGCGACGCCGACGAATTCTTCGTCTCGAATGGGCTCAGCCTGAACGTGCTGCCGACCGCGCCGCGCCAGGTTATCGCCGTTGCCGGTTTTCCGAAGACGGCGGCTGCCATGCAAGCCGCCGGCTGTACGGTCTCGACATTCGAGGCCGATGCGCTGTGCATTGCCTGCGAGGGCGGCCCTACCTGCCTCACGCGCCCGGTGCTAAGACAATGACGACCATCGGCGAAGCGCTCATCACCTTGCTCGAAGCGCACGGCGTCGACACCGTCTTCGGCATTCCCGGCGTACACACGGTCGAGCTCTATCGCGGGCTTGCGCGATCGAAGATCCGTCACGTCACGCCGCGCCACGAGCAGGGCGCCGGCTTCATGGCTGACGGCTATGCGCGCGCCAGCGGCAGGCCGGGTATCGCCTTCGTCATCACCGGGCCGGGGCTGACCAACACCATCACCGCCATGGGTCAGGCGCGCGCCGATTCGGTGCCGATGCTGGTAATCTCGGGCGTCAACGCCACACCGACGCTGGGCAAAGGCCTTGGCCATCTGCATGAACTGCCGGACCAGCGCGGCATGATGGAGAAGGTGGCGCTGTTTTCGCACCGTGTCACCGAGGCCGGCGAACTGCCCGGCGTGCTCGCCCGCGCCTTTGCGCTGTTCTCATCCTCGCGTCCGGGTCCGGTGCATATTGAGATCCCGACCGATGTCATGACCATGCCGGCCAACGGCATCGTGCCGCTGCTGCGGAATTCAGCGCCGCCCGAGCCGGATGTGGTGGCGATTGCAGAGGCGGCAAGGCTGTGCGCGTCTGCCCGCCGGCCGCTTATCCTCGCCGGAGGCGGCGCCAAGGCCGCCGAAGCGCCGTTGCAGCACCTGGCCGAGAGGCTGGGAGCGCCGGTCGTCCAGACCGCTAATGCGCGCGGCCTGCTCTATCGTCATCCACTTGGCGTGCCGGCCAGCCCCAGCCTGAAGGCGGTGCGTGCGCTGATCGCCGATGCCGACCTGGTCATTGCGGCCGGCACCGAATTCGGTCCGACCGACTATGATGGCTATGGCGACGGCGGTTTTGTCCTGCCCGCCAACCTGATCCGCATCGACATCGGCGCCGACCAGCTTGCCCGCCGGCCTGCGCGGATTTCGATCCAAGCCGATTGCGGAGCGGCGCTCAAGGCGCTGCTTGCCGAAATCGGCACGCACGAGACGCCATTGGATGATGGTTCAGCCCGCGCCGCCGCGACGCGGCAGGCGGCCTTTGCCGAGATTGGCCCGGCCATGCAGGCGCAACTGCGCGCCGTCGAGACGATCCGCGATGCGCTGCCTGGCGCGATCATCGTCGGCGATTCGACCCAGCCGGTCTACGCCGCCAACCTCTATTACGATCATGACCGGCCGGGCGGCTGGTTCAACGCCGCCACCGGCTTCGGCGCGCTCGGCTATGGCCCGCCGGCGGCGATCGGTGCCGTCCTTGCCAGGCCTGAGGCGCCGGTCGTTTGCCTCACCGGCGACGGCGGCTTCCAGTTCACCCTGCCGGAACTGGGCGCCGCGCTCGACGCGGCGGCGCCGGTGATCTTCACAGTCTGGAACAATCGTGGCTACCGCGAGATCGAAACCTCGATGCTCGACGTCGGCGTCGAGCCGGTCGGCGTCTCCCCGGCACCGCCGGATTTCTGCAAATTGGCCGAAGCCTACGGCATTGCCGCCGAGCGGATTTCCGGTACCGGCGGCTTGGCGGACGCGCTTGGGCGCGCGCGGGCGACTGGACGACCTTACGTCATCGAGATTTCGGTTGAGTGATCGCGCGAAAGGCGCGACCTTCCGCATCGGCGGCGCGCAATGACGGAGCGGTCGAATATGACGGAAACACTGGACGGCAGACATATCGTGGTGACCGGCGGCACCGGTGCCCTTGGCGGCGCGGTCGTAGGAAAACTGCTGGAGCAGGGCGCGATCTGCCATGTGCCCAATGCCCACGCTGCCGCGCCTGCGCATTTTCCCTTTCCGGCGCATGACCGCGTCAGGCTGGCGCACAATGTCGACCTTGCCGACCCTGCCAAGGTCGACGCCTTCTATGCCAGCGTTCCAAATTTATGGGCATCGGTGCATCTTGCCGGCGGCTTCACCGCGGCGCCGGTCGAGAAGATCGAACCCGCCTCCTTCGCCGAGATGATGGACACCAATGCCCGCACCACCTTTCTGTGCTGCCGCGCGGCGATACGCTCGATGCTGGGATCTTCCGTGCCGGGCCGCATCGTCAATGTCACCGCGCGAGCCGGGCTCGATCCGCGGCGCGGCTCCGGCAAGGTGGCCTATGCCGCCGCCAAGGCGGCAGTCGCCGCGATGACCGTGGCGATAGCCGAAGAGCTGAAGGGCAACGGCATCCTGGTCAACGCCGTGGCGCCTTCGACACTCGACACGCCGGCCAACCGGGCTGACATGCCGAACGCAGATTTCAGCAGATGGGTCAGCCTTGAAGCGGCGGCCGAGGCCATTGCCTACCTTGCCTCGCCGGCCAACATGGCGATCAGCGGCACGCTGGTGCCACTCTACGGCCGGGCCTGAGCCTGAGGTCCGTCGCAAGCAAAGGTCACAAGCAAAAGCCCCGCCGGATCGTTCCGGCGGGGCTTTTTGTTTCGTTTATAACCCGCGCGAGGCGCGGTCTTGGCTTAGCTGCCCTGCTTCTTCAGCGCGGCACCCAGGATGTCGCCCAGCGAAGCGCCGGAGTCGGTCGAACCGTATTGGGCGACCGCTTCCTTCTCTTCGGCGATTTCCAGCGCCTTGATCGAGACCTGCAGCTTGCGGGTCTTCTTGTCGAAGGCGATGACGCGGGCGTCGACTTTCTGGCCGACGGTGAAGCGCTCGGGGCGCTGCTCGTCGCGGTCACGGCTGAGGTCGGAGCGCTTGATGAAGGTCTCGATGCCGCTGTCGACCAGCCGCACTTCCAGACCGCCATCCTTCACGCCGATAACCTCGCAGGTGACGACTGCGTTCTTGCGCAGTTCGCCTGACGTCGCTGCTTCGCCGACCGTATCCTTGGCCAGTTGCTTGATGCCGAGCGAGATGCGTTCCTTGTCGATGTCGACGTCGAGCACCTGCGCCTTGACCATGTCGCCGCGATTGTACTCCTCGATCACCTGCTCGCCAGGACGGGTCCAGTCGAGGTCGGAAAGGTGGACCATGCCGTCGACGTCGCCTTCGAGGCCGATGAACAGGCCGAACTCGGTCTTGTTCTTGACCTCGCCCTCAACCTGGCTGCCGACCGGGTGGCTGCGCGCGAAGGCCTCCCACGGGTTCTCCAGCGTCTGCTTGAGGCCGAGCGAGATGCGGCGCTTGGCCGGATCGACTTCGAGCACCACCACGTCGACTTCCTGCGTCGTCGACAGGATCTTGCCGGGATGCACGTTCTTCTTGGTCCACGACATTTCCGAAACGTGGATGAGGCCTTCGATGCCCGGCTCCAGCTCGACGAACGCGCCGTAGTCGGTGATGTTGGTGACGGTACCCTTGATCTTCTTGCCGATCGGGAACTTGGTGCCGATCTCGGACCACGGATCGCTCTCGAGCTGCTTCATCCCGAGCGAGATGCGGTGGGTTTCCTGGTTGATGCGGATGATCTGCACCTTGACCGTCTGGCCGATATTGAGGATTTCGGTCGGATGGTTGACGCGGCGCCATGCCATGTCGGTGACGTGCAGAAGGCCGTCGATGCCGCCGAGGTCGACGAACGCACCATAGTCGGTGATGTTCTTGACGACGCCTTCGACCACCTGGCCTTCTTCGAGGTTCTGCACGATTTCCGAACGCTGTTCGGCGCGGCTTTCCTCGAGCACGGTGCGGCGCGACACCACGATGTTGCCGCGGCGGCGATCCATCTTGAGGATCTCGAAGGGCTGCGGGTTGTGCATCAGCGGCGAGACGTCGCGGATCGGGCGGATGTCGACCTGGCTGCGCGGCAGGAAGGCCACGGCACCGTCGAGGTCGACGGTGAAGCCGCCCTTGACCTGGTTGAAGATGACGCCTTCGACGCGTTCGCCCTTGGTGAACTTCTCTTCGAGACGGACCCAGCTCTCTTCGCGGCGGGCCTTTTCGCGCGACAGCATGGCTTCGCCAAGCGCGTTCTCGATACGCTCGACATAGACCTCGACCGTGTCGCCGACCTTGAGCGTCGTGTCCTTGCCCTTGACGCCGAATTCCTTCAGCGGCACGCGGCCTTCGACCTTGAGGCCGACGTCGATGATGGCCATGTCCTTCTCAATGGCGGTGATGATGCCCTTGACGACCTGGCCTTCGCCGGAATGGCCGGCGGAAAATGATTCTTCGAGCAGGCTCGCGAAATCATCGCGAGTGGGATTTGCAACTGACATAGTTTCTCCTGGAATGCCCCGCAATCTGTCGCGGGGCGGGCGCCGTGGGTTAGCGTTGCGTTGGCCTGCCGGCGTTCCGGGCAAAAAGCCCTTGGCCGCCCTTGAGCGGCAATTCCGGCGCATGAAGAATGCTAGCAGGCTGGTTCATACCCGATATGGGAAGTCTTTTTGTCGCCGGCAATCGGCGGCGGCAGGAAAACCCGGCTCAGGCTTCGTTTCTCTTGGCCAGGACATCGTCGATGATCGCCTGAGCTGCCAGAAACGCGGCTTCTATAGCCATTTCCGACGTGTCGAGCAAGTGCGCATCGGCCGCCGGCTTCAAGGGCGAGTCCATGCGGCCCATGTCGCGCTCGTCGCGGCGCACGATGTCGGCAAGGATTTCGTCGAAATTGGCAGTGCCGCCGATGCTCTCGATTTCGTCCAGCCGCCGCTTTGCCCGCACCTCGGCGCTGGCCGTGACATAGAGTTTTACGTCGGCATCGGGACAGACGACGGTGCCGATGTCGCGGCCGTCGAGCACCGCACCAGGCGGTGTTCTTGCGAAATCACGCTGTTTCTCGACCAGGATGCGCCGCACCGACGGGATCACTGCCACTTTCGAAGCCGCCTCGCCGACCGCGTGTGCCGAAAGCATGGCGCGGTCGAGCTTTGCCAGATCGACCTGCCGGGCCGCGGTTTCAGCGGCCGAAACATTGTCGAGCGGCAGGCCGAGCCGAAGCAGCGCATGCGCCACTGCGCGATAGGTAAGGCCTGTGTCGAGCAGGTTCAGCCGGTAGTGGTCGGCGAGCCGCCGGGCGAGGGTGCCTTTGCCGGCACCGGCAGGGCCGTCGATGGCGATGGTGAAAGTTGAGGTCATTGGCCGCCCACCGGAATCGAAAAGCGCAATGATCCAGATAGGCGTGGCGATCCTTCGCGCCCTCCTCTGTCCTGCCGGACATCTCCCCCACTTGGGGGGAGATCGGCGGCCATCGCGGCTTTCGCCAATTGTCTACGTCGCAGGATTGAGCGGAGCGCCGAAGCTGCCAATCTCCCTCCTTGTGGGGGAGATGTCCGGCAGGACAGAGCGACTGTCTTGGCTGTCAAGCTGTTTGCCATGGTTTTTGGTCCCGGACGATTGCGTTGAGGATCGTGAGAAGCTTGCGCATTGTGGCCACGACGGCGACGATCTTCGGCTTGCCGGCCTTGATCAGGCGGTCGCGGAAAGCCTTGAGCGTGGGGTTATGCCTGATGGCGACGAGGGCGGCCATGAAGAGGACGGCGCGCACATGGCTCCTGCCGCCGCCGATGAAGCTCTTGCCGCGCCATTTGCCGGACTGCCTCGTCCATGGCGCAAGGCCGGCGAGCGCGGCGATCTGGCGGCGATCGAGGCTGCCCAGTTCCGGCATTTCGGCAATCAGGCTGCGGGCAACGACAGGACCGACGCCCGGCACGGAGGAGAGCAGCTTTTCATTGACCCGCCAGACTGGAGACTTGCGGATATGACCGTCAATGTCGCCATCGAGGCTCGCCAGCTCACGCCGAAGCGCGACGAGCAGCCGGTGGATGCTCTTTTGCGCCTGTTTCGCGATGACCGTGCGAGCACGGTTCTCCTCCGCTACGATCATCTGCACGATCTGACGCCGGCGGGCGACGAGCTCGGCCAGGGCCTCGGTTTCGGCGTCGCGCAATGGCCGCAATTGCGGCCTGGTCGCGGCGATGAAAGCGGCAATGACGGCGGCATCGATCGGGTCGGTCTTGGCCCGCTTGCCGAGTGCATTGGCATAGGCGCGCACCTGCGCCGGATTGACCACGACAATCGCCAGGCCGGCGCCTGCCAAGGCGGCGACCGCCAGTCTCTCGAAGCTGCCTGTCGCCTCCAATCCGACAACGGCCGGCGAAAGGGCTGCCAGCCGCCGAACCAGATCCTCCACCCCGGCGTGGTCATTCTCCACCGAGAACGCCTCGCCGGACGGCAAAACATGCACGTCGAGCCGATCCTTGGAAACGTCGATGCCAACAATGATTTCCATCCTGTCCCATCCTTGCCTAATCGGGCTTCGCTTGCGGCCCAGGCGACTGTTCGGGTTCGATGGAACGGCGGACGAAGACCCTTGCTCCGTCACGGGCTCAAAGGCCCAAAGAGGGGTCGGTCTCCCGTCCGCCACCGCACCTGCTTTCATAGCAGAGTCGGCAAGGAACAAGTTACAAGGGGGGCGCTGTCCCGCCGACGTTCCAGTTTGGCCCCAACCCCCAAGGCTATTGATTGCTATCAAGTTACTCGATCTCCGCACCCAGCCCCTTCATCAGCCCCATGAACTCCGGAAAGCTCGTTGCGATCATCGCCTGGTCGTCGATGGTTACCGGTTTTTCCGTCGCCAGCCCCATCACCAGGAAGCTCATGGCGATGCGGTGGTCGAGATGGGTCTGGACGACAGTGCCCTGTCCGTTGGGATGCTGGCCGAGGCCCTTGCCGCCGGGTTTTCCGCGCACGACAAGCGAGGCCTCGCCTTCGCTGCAATCGACGCCGTTGAGCTTCAGCCCGTTGGCGACCGCCGACAGCCGGTCGGATTCCTTCACCCGCAGCTCTTCCAGGCCAAGCATCAGCGTTTCGCCCTCGGCGAAGCTGGCCGCCACGGCAAGCACCGGATACTCGTCGATCATGGTCGGCGCCCGTTCGGGCGGCACGGTGACGCCTTTCAACTCGGAGTAACGCACGCGCAGATCGGCAACATCCTCGCCGCCTTCGTTGCGCGGGTCGATTATGTCGATGCGCGCGCCCATTTCCTGCAGCGTCAACAGAAGTCCGGTGCGGGTCGGGTTCATCAGCACGTTTTCGATTGTAATGTCCGAGCCCGGCACGATCAGCGCCGCCACCAGCGGGAAGCCGGCCGAGGAGGGGTCGCTAGGCACCGCGATCGTCTGTCCCGTGAGCTTGCCCTGGCCTTCGATGAAAATGTGGCGCACGCCGCGCTCGTCGGTCTCGACCGACAGATTGGCGCCGAACCCCTTGAGCATCTTTTCGGTGTGGTCGCGCGTCATAACCGGCTCGATGACGGTGGTGATGCCCGGCGTGTTCAGCCCAGCCAGCAGCACCGCCGACTTGACCTGTGCCGATGCCATCGGCACGCGGTAGGTGATCGGCGCGGCGTGCTTGGGCCCGTGCAGCGTGATCGGCATGCGGTCGCCGGGCGTCGCCTTCAGCACCTGCACGCCCATCTGGCGGAGCGGTTCGAGCACCCGGCCCATCGGCCGGCCGGACAGCGAGGCGTCGCCGATGAAGGTGGTTTCCATGTCATAGGTGCCGACCAGGCCCATGGTGAGGCGTGAGCCCGTGCCGGCATTGCCGAAATCGAGCGGGCCTTCCGGCTGCAGCAGCGCGCCGTTGCCGGTACCGCGGATCACCCACTCAGTGCCATGCTTCTCGATATGGGCGCCCATGGCCTTCATGGCAGCGCCCGTACGCATCACATCCTCGCCTTCCAGCAGCCCGGTGATGCGGGTTTCGCCGGAGGCCAGGCCACCGAACATAAACGAGCGGTGCGAGATCGACTTGTCGCCCGGCACCCGTGCCGCGCCTGAAAGGCCAGATGATTTGCGGGCGGTGGCCTGCTTCGGGGCGGCAGTGTGCGACATGGTTCTTTCCTGGAAACGCCGGCGGCCGGCCATTTTCTGCTGGTTTGCGGGGTCTCCTATCATGGCGTACCGAAATGGTCATCCCCTTGGTATGAAGGCCTTCGAATTCAAGCTTTTTGGGACGCCGGCTTTTCGCTTTGACAGCGCCGTAAACTCTGGTTAAGGGGACCAAACTTTCATCGACGAGGCTTGCTGTGGCAAAACCCGAACTTGGCACCAAACGCATCGACCCGGAGACGGGTCGAAAATTCTATGACTTGAACAAGGACCCGATCGTCTCGCCTTACACGGGCAAGAGCTATCCGCGCTCCTATTTCGAGGAAGGCAAGATCGCCGCCCTCGAGGAGGAAGAGGAAGTTGCCGAGAAGGAAGTGGACGCCGAGGAGGAAGAGGGCGTCGAGGTCGTCTCGCTCGAAGAGGCGGACGAGGACGCGAAGGCCGACGAGCTTCCCGATCTCGGCGATGACGAAGACGACGTTGACCTTGGCGATGACGAGGATGACACGTTCCTCGCCGACGAGGAGGAAGAAGACGACGACGTTGCCGACATGATCGGCGTCGGCGAAGACGACGACGAAGTCTGAGCGAACCGCATTCGCCGGCTTTCGCGGCGCTGCCTAGAAAAAGCGGTTCTTGAAGGCTTGATATTGACTGAAGGCGGGGTTAGAAGCCGCCTTCACTAACGGCGCGGTCTAGAACCCGCGCCGGATCTCTTCGCCGGAAACGGCGCCGGTGAACTGCCGGAGTGGGGCCATAGCTCAGTTGGGAGAGCGCTTGAATGGCATTCAAGAGGTCGTCGGTTCGATTCCGATTGGCTCCACCAGTTCTCTCCGCGAAAATCAGCAGAACGGCCGCCCGCCCGTCCGGGCTGGCCGCCGCCTGTCGCAGAACCTAGCTGAGACTAGTTAATCGGCCGCCCGGCTTGGGCTCGCCGATCCATTCAGAAGTAATGAGCCCCTGCCCGGTCTGTGCATGTTTCTGGCTGTGGTTTGAACCGCGAGCACCGGTCTGGACCAGGCAGCGGGCTGAAATGAGGGCTGAGCAAAACTCCGTTACTTATTGCAGTTCTGCATATCCGACGTCATGGCGCCGCTGGGGGTATTGTTGTCGGTATCGCTGCTCGCCGTATCCTTACAGCGGTCCTCCATACCGTTTGTCTGCGGCGTGGTGGCGTTCGTTGCGTTCGGATCGATCGTGTTCGGGGTAGTTGCGCTGCCGGTCCCGGTGTTGCCGCCGGAAGTGCCTGTGTTGACGCCGGTATTGGGGTCGTTATCGGTCCCGGAGCCCATGGATTGTGCCATGGCAGATGTGGCCAGGCCGATAGCAAGTAGGGATGCAGAGAGAATTTTCATCATCTTAGTGTCTCCATCGAGTTGCATCGCTCTATCGCGATCTATACCAACGAGAGTTTTTTCGAGATGTTCCGTTGGACAGAAATAGTGATCGATACAATCACTATGGATCTTTGTTGTTCGTCGTTTCATGAATTCGGCCGCGAAATTCGGGCCGCATCGCGGCAATTTCGTCTGGAACCAAATGGAGCACGCCGCGTTGTTGCGCTTGCGGGGAGTTGTGTCGGCCGCAGGGGACAGTTTCACTAGGACATTCAAGAAATCCGTGAGCTGGGAGGGGCGCTGTGAGCGTGCTTGCATCCACAAGGCAATTGGACCACCGTCAAATACTGAACGCGCTGAAGGCTTTTCGGAGCGGTGATTTCTCCGTTCGTATCGACAATGTCTACGCCGGCCTTGATTCCGAGATCGCCGACACCTTCAACGAAATCGTAGAACTCAACGATCAGGTCACGCGCGAGTTCGAACGCCTCAGCAAGGTCGTCGGCAAGGATGGCCGGATCGGCGAACGCGGCCGTGTCCGCAACGCCACCGGCAGCTGGGAATCGAGCGTCCGTTCCGTCAACGATCTGATCGAGGACATGGTTCAGCCGACGGCCGAAGTGGCGCGCGTCATCGGCGCGGTCGCCAAAGGCGACCTGTCGCAGATGATGATGGTCGAAATCGACGGCCGGCAGCTGCGCGGCGAGTTTCTGCGCATCGGCAAGATCGTCAACACCATGGTCGGGCAACTGGCCTCCTTCGCCTCGGAAGTGACGCGCGTGGCGCGCGAGGTCGGCACCGAAGGCAAGCTCGGTGGCCAGGCCCGCGTGAAAGGTGTGGCCGGGACCTGGAAGGACCTGACCGACAACGTCAACGCCATGGCGACGAACCTGACCGGGCAGGTGCGCAACATCGCCGAGGTGACGACCGCCGTCGCTTCCGGCGACCTGTCGAAGAAGATTACCGTCGACGTGAAAGGCGAAATCCTCGAACTCAAGAACACCATCAACACGATGGTCGACCAGCTCAATTCCTTCGCCTCGGAAGTGACGCGCGTCGCGCGCGAAGTCGGTACAGAAGGCAAGCTCGGCGGCCAGGCGCGCGTCGAAGGTGTCGGCGGCACCTGGAAGGACCTGACCGACAACGTCAACCTGATGGCCGAGAACCTGACCGGCCAGGTGCGCAATATAGCCGAGGTGACGACGGCTGTGGCGCTTGGCGACCTGTCGAAGAAGATCACGGTCGACGTCAAGGGCGAGATCCTCGAACTGAAATCGACCATCAACACCATGGTCGACCAGCTGAACTCATTTGCCGGCGAGGTGACGCGTGTCGCCCGCGAAGTCGGCACCGAGGGCAAGCTCGGCGGCCAGGCTCAGGTGCGCGGCGTCGCCGGCACCTGGAAGGACCTGACCGACAACGTCAATTCGATGGCCGAGAACCTGACCGGCCAGGTCCGCAACATCGCCGAGGTGACGACCGCCGTCGCTTCGGGCGACTTGTCGAAGAAGATCACTGTCGCCGTGCAGGGCGAAATCCTCGAGCTCAAGGACACCATCAACACGATGGTCGACCAGCTCAATTCCTTCGCTTCGGAAGTGACGCGTGTGGCGCGCGAGGTCGGAACCGAAGGCAAGCTCGGCGGCCAGGCCGAGGTGAAAGGGGTCGGCGGCACCTGGAAAGACCTGACCGATAACGTCAACCTGATGGCCGCCAACCTGACCGGCCAGGTTCGCAACATCGCCGAGGTGACGACCGCCGTTGCCCGCGGCGACCTGTCGAAGAAGATCACCGTCGACGTCAAGGGCGAAATCCTGGAGCTCAAGGATACCGTCAACACGATGGTCGACCAGCTCAATTCCTTCGCCTCGGAAGTGACGCGTGTGGCGCGCGAAGTGGGGTCGGAAGGCAAGCTCGGCGGCCAGGCGCATGTCGAGGGTGTCGGCGGCACCTGGAAGGACCTGACCGACAACGTCAACGCCATGGCCGGAAATCTGACCGTGCAGTTGCGCGACGTCTCCAAGGTGGCGACGGCAATTGCGACCGGCGATTTGACCCAGAAGATCACCGTCGATGCGCTGGGCGAGATCCTGCAGATCAAGGACGTCATCAACACGATGGTCGACCAGCTGAATTCCTTCGCTTCCGAGGTGACGCGCGTGGCGCGCGAGGTCGGTTCGGACGGCAAGCTCGGCGGCCAGGCGCAGGTGCGCGGCGTTGCCGGCACCTGGAAGGACTTGACCGACAATGTCAATGCGATGGCCGCCAACCTGACCGGCCAGGTGCGCAACATCGCCGAGGTGACGACTGCGGTGGCGCTGGGCGACCTGTCGAAGAAGATCACGGTCGATGTGCGCGGCGAGATCCTCGAGCTCAAGGACACCATCAATACGATGGTCGACCAGCTGAATTCCTTTGCCTCGGAGGTGACGCGCGTTGCGCGCGAGGTCGGCACCGAAGGCAAGCTCGGCGGCCAAGCGCAGGTGCGCGGCGTTGCCGGCACCTGGAAGGATCTGACCGACAATGTGAATTCGATGGCCGAGAACCTGACCGGCCAGGTCCGCAACATCGCCGAGGTGACCACCGCTGTGGCGCGCGGCGACCTGTCGAAGAAGATCACCGTCGACGTCAAGGGCGAGATCCTGGAGCTGAAATCGACGATCAACACCATGGTCGACCAGCTGAACTCCTTTGCCGGCGAAGTGACGCGTGTCGCCCGCGAGGTCGGCACCGAGGGCAAGCTCGGCGGCCAGGCGCGGGTCGAGGGCGTTGCCGGCACCTGGAAGGACCTGACCGACAACGTCAACCTGATGGCGACGAACCTGACCAACCAGGTGCGCGGCATCGCCGATGTCGTGACCGCGGTCGCGCAAGGCAATCTCAAGCGCAAGCTGACGGTCGATGCCAAGGGCGAGATCGCCTCGCTCGCCGACACCATCAATGGCATGATCGAGACGCTGGCGACCTTCGCCGACCAGGTGACCAACGTCGCCCGCGAAGTGGGCATCGAAGGCAAGCTCGGCGGCCAGGCCCGGGTGCCCGGCGCTGCCGGCCTTTGGCGCGACCTGACCGACAATGTCAATCAGCTCGCGGCCAACCTGACCACCCAGGTGCGCGCCATCGCCGAGGTGTCGACGGCGGTGACCAAGGGCGATCTGACCCGCTCGATCAGCGTCCAGGCCTCCGGCGAGGTGGCGGCGCTGAAAGACAACATCAACGAGATGATCCGCAATTTGAAGGACCAGACGCTGAAGAATGCCGAGCAGGACTGGCTGAAGACCAATCTCGCCCGCTTCTCGCGCATGCTGCAGGGCGAGCGCGACCTGGCCACGATCTCGCGCCTCATCATGTCCGAACTCGCCCCGCTTGTGAATGCGCAATATGGCGTGTTCTACGTGACCAACCGCGACGAGGATGAATTCTATCTGGAGCTCGCCGCCTCCTATGGCGCCGAAAGCAAGGCGGACATCAAGCAACGCCTCGATCTGCGCGAAGGCCTTGTCGGGCAGAGTGCCGCCGACAAGCGCGCCATCATGCTGGACAATGTGCCGCCGAATTTCCTGCGCGTTACCTCCGGCCTTGGCAATGCCGCGCCGGCGAACGTGATCATTCTTCCGGCTCTGTTCGAGGACGAGGTGAAGGCCGTCATCGAACTCGCCTCGTTCAGCGAATTCCGCGACACGCACCAGTCGTTCCTCAACCAGCTGATGGAATCCGTCGGCATCGTTCTCAACACCATCGCCGCCACCATGCGCACCGAAGGCCTGCTCAAGCAGTCGCAGCTGCTGACCTCGGAATTGCAGGCGCGTCAGACCGAACTGACCAAGAAGCAGGAGGAGCTGCACGCCACCAATGAGGAGCTGCAGGAAAAGGCGCAGCTGCTCGAGAACGAAAAGAAGCAGGTGGAGAACAAGAACCTGGAAATCGAGATGGCGCGGCGGGCGCTGGAGGAGAAAGCCGAGCAGCTGGCGCTTACCTCGAAATACAAGTCGGAATTCCTCGCCAATATGAGCCACGAACTGCGCACGCCGCTGAACTCGCTGCTCATCCTTTCAAACCTGCTCGCAACCAACCAGCAGGGCAATCTCAACGACAAGCAGGTCGAGTTCGCGCGCACCATCAATTCGGCCGGCACCGACCTCTTGAGCCTCATCAACGACATCCTCGACCTGTCGAAGATCGAATCGGGCACCGTCTCGATCGATATCAACGATATGCCAGTGGTGCATCTTCGCCAGCATATGGAGCGAACCTTCCGGCAGTTGGCGACCGACAAGGGACTTGGCTTCACCATCAATGTCGACCCCGAGCTTCCGGAGACCGTCCGCACCGACGAGAAGCGCTTGCAGCAGATCGTGCTCAACCTTTTGTCGAACGCCTTCAAGTTCACCTCGCAAGGCGAGGTTCGCTTGAATTTCCGAGCCGAAAAGACGGGCCGTCACAACGGCTCGGTGCAACCGATGGAGGCGCTCGCGATCATGGTCAGCGATACCGGCATCGGTATTCCGCAGGACAAGCAGAAGCTGATTTTCGAGGCCTTCCAGCAGGCCGATGGCACCACAAGCCGCAAATATGGCGGCACCGGGCTTGGGCTCTCGATCAGCCGGGAGATTGCCCGGCTGCTCGGCGGCGAATTGCGGGTCGAGAGCACGCCGGGCAAGGGTTCGACGTTCACTCTGGTCATTCCATTCGACGGACCCCGGATGGCCTTGGCCCCGCAAGCGGCGTTGCTGCCGGCGATGGAAGTGGCCGCGACGACAGCGCAGCCGAGCCCCCCGTCCTCCGAATTGCTCGATGACCGCGACACGATCTCGTCTGAAGATCGGGTCGTGCTGATCGTCGAGGACGACCCGACCTTCGGCGGTTTGCTGCTCGGCCTTGCACGTTCGGCCGGGCTGAAAGGCGTCCTGTCGACTGCGGGCTCCGGCACGCTGGCTTTGGCACGCAAGCTGGTTCCCGACGCGATTACGTTCGATCTCGGACTATCGGATATCGACGGCTGGGTGTTGTTCGATCTGCTTCGCCATGACCCGAAAACCAAGGACATTCCCGTTCATGTCATCTCGGGCGCCGAAGACATCGAGGTGCTTGCCCGCAAGGGGGCATCCAGCATTTCAACCAAGCCTGTATCGTCGGACGAACTGATGAAGGTCTTCCAGGATATTCATTCCAGAAAGCTCCGCGTCCAGAGCCGCGTCCTGATTGCCGATCCCGATCCCGAGCGCCGCCTTTCGCTGATCGAGGTGATCCGCGACGGCGTCACCTCGGTTACGGCGATCGGCCGCGTCGCGGCGAATGCGGACGAAATCGGCATCGCCAACTATGATGCCGTTGTGCTCGGCTTTGGCCGCTCGGCCAAGGACAACGCGCAGATGCTGGATGAGATTGCCGTCCTGTTCGGGCAGTCGGTGTCGCGACTGCTGTTCTTTGCGCCTCATCCGGAAGCGCTGCAACAGTCGCTCGCCTTGCATCCGGCATTGGTGGATGTTCCGCGGGCGGAGAATTTCGCGCAGCTGGCTCTCCTGATGTCGGCAACACTCCCCGGGCGAGGCCACGAAAACGATGGTGCGGCAGCCGAACAGCCGGACAAATTCGACCTCGCCGGCGCAAAGGTCCTCATCGTCGACGACGACATCCGCAACATCTATTCGCTTACCAGCGTTCTCGAGACCTATGACATCCAGGTGCTGCATGCGGAGCGCGGCCGGGAAGGTATCGCGCTTCTGGAGCAGAGCCCGGACATCGATGCGGCACTGATCGATATCATGATGCCGGAAATGGATGGCTACGAGACGATGCGGCAGATCCGCAGCATGCCGGCGATCGCCCATATCCCGTTGATCTCGGTCACAGCCAAGGCAATGAAGGGCGACCGGCAGAAGTGCCTCGACGCCGGCGCCTCCGACTACATCGCCAAGCCTGTCGACCTCGATCTTCTGTTGGCATTGCTGCGTGTCTGGATCGGCCGTTCGCGATCCCGTGTCCATGGTCCGGAAAAGACGCTCATGGCAGTGAACTGACGGCCGCTCGATGCAGAAGCTGTCGAGAAACGGAGCAAGGAAGCTGGAGGTCATGGCGCCGGCAGCGGGGCCGGCAAAGGCGCGCATCCTGGCCGTGGATGACGATGAGCGCAATCTGCTGGCGATCGGCGAGGTTCTGGCCCCTATCGGTGAAGTCGTTTGCGTGCAGTCGGGCGAAGAGGCGTTGCGCGCACTGCTGAAGGAGGATTTCGCGGTCATCCTGCTGGACGTGCTGATGCCCCGGCTGGATGGCTACGAGACCGCGGGATTGATCCGCCAGCGCGAGCAATCCAGGCGAACGCCGATAATTTTTCTCACCGCCATCAACAAGGAAGACGCGCACATGCTGCGCGGCTACGACGCCGGCGCGGTGGATTACGTGTTCAAGCCTTTCGACCCGGCCATGCTGCGTTCCAAGGTTGCCGTGTTCGTGGAACTTCATGAGAAGACGCTCGAAATCCAGCAAAAGGCGGCTGCCGAGCAACGGCTGCTGGCCCAGGCACTGCAAGCGCAGAAGGAAAAGCTCGAGGCCGAGCGGGCGCTGCGCAGCGCACAGGAGCGGCAGCATGCCATTTTGAGCTCTCTTCCGGTCTGCTTCCACGCAAGGGCGGCGGAGCCGCCGTTCGGCGCCAGCTTTGTCACCGAAGGGGTCGAACGCCTGACCGGCTTTCCTGCGGAACGGCTGACCGCCGATCCAGGCTTCGGCCTGAGCCGCGTTCATCCCGACGATCTGCCGAGAGTGAGGGAGGTCCTGCTCGCAGCCAAGGCCACCGGCTCCTACACCTGCGAATTCCGCTGGCAATGCGCCGACGGCAATTACCGGATTTTTCTCGACCAGGGCGTCCTGTCGAATGGCTCCGACGGCCGGAAGCCCGAGATCCTCGGCACATTGCTGGACGTTACCGAGCGGCGCGAGCTTGAGGACCAGCTGCTGCAGTCGCAGCGCCTCGACGCGATCGGCAAGCTTACCGGCGGCCTGGCGCATGATTTCAACAATCTGCTTGCCGCAATTCTCAGCGGATTGGGATTGCTCGAGCGCCATGCCGAGTTCGACGGACAGACCAGGCAGGTTCTGGAACTGACACGCCGGTCGGCAAAACAAGGCGCCGAGCTCGTCAACCGCATGCTTGCCTTCTCGCGCCGCCAGACGCTGAGGCCGCAGGCCGTGCGCCTCGCCGCGCTCGGCGATACAATGAACGGGTTGGTGGCCCCGGTCCTGGGCGGCCTGATCCGTTTCGATTGGCTTGTCGACGACACTGTGTGGCCGGCGCATGTCGATGCCAGCCAGCTGGAGCTCGCGCTGATGAACCTGGTCTTCAACGCGCGCGATGCCATGCCGTCCGGCGGCACGATAATCGTGGAGGCGCAAAATCGAACGCTACGCAGTGCAGCCGAGGATATTTCGGCGGGCGACTATGTCGTGGTCACGGTCAAGGACACGGGGTCGGGCATACCGGCTGACATTCTCGCCAAGGTCGTCGAACCGTTCTTCACCACAAAACCGGTCGGCAAAGGCACTGGCCTCGGTCTGAGCACGGTGCATGGTTTCGTCAAGCAATCGGGCGGCACGCTTCGCATTGAAAGCACCGTCGGCAGTGGAACATCCGTCCAGCTCTGGCTGCCGCGTTCAATCGAGCGCCCGGTCGAAATCCCCGAGAAATCCGATGCCGACGACACCGTCGTGAATGCCGGCGAGGACTATCCATCGGTCCTGCTGATCGACGACAGCAATGTACTACGGGAACTGACGGCGCAATCGCTTCGCCAACACGGCTTTGCGGTGACCTGTGCCGGGGGCGGTGCGGAAGCGCTGGCGATGATCGAGCGGGCGCCGTACGATTTCGATGTCATCGTCACCGATTTTGCCATGCCGCTCGTCTCGGGCCTGGAGGTCATTCGGTTCGCCCGCAATCTGCGGGCCGATTGGCCGGCGGTGATGATAACGGGATATGCCGATGCCGACGCGATCGCCGACCGGCCCCCCGACGTGCCGCTGCTCGGCAAACCGCTGCGCGAAAAGGATCTGGTGGAGAGCATTCTAGCGGCGGCCGCGCGCGCCGGCTCGCAGAAAGCCAGGCAGGCCCAGCCGGTGAAAGGCGGGTACCGGTTTTCGACCTGAAGAGACAAGCCTCATCGAATCGAAACGGTACGTTCCGTATCCTCGATCGTCCGCGACATCCAGCCTGTGCGCAACACGGAGCGCCGGCCATGGCGCGCTCGACGGGCTGTGATGCGGTTGATAAGCCCTCTCCGCAAGGAGAGTCGAGACATGACCGTTGCGATCGAGATGGGCCGGACGAGCGCAGGCGCCCCGGCGGCGCTGGATCTTGAGGAACTGCTGGCGACGCGGCTTCTGGTGCAGGGCAATTCGGGCTCCGGCAAGTCCCACCTGCTGCGCCGGCTCTTGGAGCAGAGCGCGCCCTGGGTGCAGCAGACTATCATCGACCCCGAAGGCGACTTCGTGACGCTGGGCGACCGTTTTGGCCATCTGGTGATCGACGCCGAGGAGCATACCGAGCGCGGCCTGCAGAGCGCCGGCGAGCGGGCGCGCATCCACCGCGTCTCCACGGTGCTCAATCTCGAGGGGCTCGACGCCGAGAACCAGATGCGGCGCGCCGCCGCCTTCCTCGGCGGGCTTTTCGAGGTCGCCCGCGACCACTGGTACCCGATGCTGGTGGTGGTGGACGAGGCGCAGCTGTTCGCGCCGGCCGTCGCCGGCGAGGTTTCGGACGAGGCGCGCAAGCTCTCGCTCGGCGCCATGACCAATCTGATGTGCCGTGGCCGCAAACGCGGGCTGGCCGGGATCATCGCCACCCAGCGGCTGGCCAAGCTTGCCAAGAACGTCGCCGCCGAGGCTTCCAATTTCCTCATGGGCCGGACTTTTCTCGATATCGACATGGCGCGCGCCGCCGACCTTCTCGGCATGGAGCGGCGCCAGGCCGAGGCCTTTCGCGACCTCGAGCGCGGGCAATTCATGGCGCTCGGCCCGGCGCTGTCGCGCCGTCCGCTCGGCTTGCGCATCGGCCCGACCGATACCAGTCCGCGCAATGCGACCCCGCGCCTGATGCCGCTGCCGGAATCGGCGTTGGAGGATGCCCGCGCGATCGTCCTGGCGGCCCCGCCGCCGGAAACTGTCCGGCCGCAGCGCCGCTCGTCGCCGGATCTGCTCGATCAGCTGATGGCGGCGAAGTCGGCGGCGCTGGAAATCCGCCCCGAAGCGGTGGAGCCGCCGATCAGCGCCGAGGATTTGGCGCAGCGGCGCGAGCGCGTCGACCGGGTGCTGCGCGCCGTGCTGGCGCAACCCGATGCCGGCTTCCGGGTCATCGGCGTGCTTTATCAGGAGTTCGTGGTCCGCTGCCGCATCGAGGGCCTCGCCTCGGTCGTGCCGGACCTGCCCGAGTTCCGCCGCATGCTGACCCGCGCCCGCGCCGGCCTCGGCTCCGACATGGCAGGCGACGACGCCTGGCAGGACGTCTCGGCGCGCACCTCGCTGCTGCCCGAGGACATGCAAGGCGTGTTCATGATGATCGCTCGCGCCGCCAAGGAGGGCTGGCCCTGCCCGAGCGACGCGGCAATCGCCCGCGCCTACGGCTCGCACTCGCTACGCCGCGCCCGGCGCCTGCTGACCTATATCGAGGAGCAGGGGCTGATCGTATGCCAGCTCGACGGAGCCGGCCGGCGCACCGTGACGCTGGTGGAGCTCGCCTGGGCAACGGCACCGGGGGATCCCAATGCGGAGGAGGCGGAGCAGGGGAGTTTGGTGTGATGGGGGGACGAACTCACACTGAGAAAGCACCGCTCATCAGGCAGGGGCTAAGTCTGTTTTGCGCCATATCCGGACCTTGCCAGTGATGCCGTGAATGTTAAGTCTCGGCTCCGATGCGGACGTTCCGCCCGAGTTCGAAGACTGACCGCGACCGTTCTGCGGCCTTCGCATCGATAGCGCCAATGAGCGGCGTCCCACATCCCACTCCTTGTGTCCATTGGGAGGGGTCGTTGTGGACCAAGCCCTACTACCCAGGCTTGTGACGAAGCCGATCCAGCGCGTCTCGAAGTGCATTGGCGGCATCGCCACGCTCGTCAGGGGACATCAGCTCCGGTTCAAGTTCCAACCTGAAGTGCGGCAGCTCGGTTCGAACAGCACGACGAGCGGCCGCCAGATTGGCCTTCAGATCGATGACGCGGTAGGTGGCGACGGGATAGGCGATCCCCTTGACCTGGACTTGCCCCAGTTCCTCACAGTCGATTGCGTCCTTCACTTGCGCAAACGTCTCGTAGGAAATGAGGATGGCCCCCGGCGGCGCCTCCTGCTCCAGGCGCGAGGCGAGATTCACGGCGCCGCCGATTATCGTGTAGTCCATCCGGTCCTCGCTGCCGAAGTTACCGACGGTGCAGTAGTCGGTATGGATGCCGATGCGACAGCGCAGCGGTGTTTCGATCCCCATGTCCCGCCAGACTTCGGCAAGCTCGCTAATCCGCTTTTGCATTGCAAGTGCCATCTGCGCGCAAGCCAGCGCGTCCTCCTTGACGCCGCGAGTCTCGGGATCGCCGAAAAACATCAGGATCGCGTCGCCGACATATTTGTCGATCGTCGCGCCGTGATCCGAAGCAATTTTCGACATTTCCGTCAGATAGTGATTGAGGAGTTGGGTGAGATCCTCGGATTCCATTTTGTCAGTGGTCTCGGTAAAGCCGGCGATATCGGAGAAGCATATTGTCAGTTTCTTCCGCTGGCTGGCGATCCTGACCTCCTGGCGGCCGGTGAATATCGAGCGATACACCTGGGGCGCCAGATACTTCGCCAGCTTGCTGGAAAGCGCCTCCAGAACCACGGATTTCTCGGCGAGGTTCTCCTCCCTTTGCTTCAGCTCAGTGATGTCCGAATAGACGGCGACCGTGCCGCCGGCGCTGATCCGCCGCTCGCTGACCATGACCCATCGCCCGTCGCCTCGCCTCTGCACCCAAGGTTCGCCAGGGTTGCGGTGCCGCGAGAGGCGCTCGGCGACCCACTCCTCGACCCGCCCCTCGGCGTCCCTGATGTAGCCGCGCTCAGCGGATCGGCGAATGATTTGCTCGAATGTCGTGCCGGGCGTCAGTTCGGTCTCCAGACCGGTGTAGAGCAATTCGCGGTAGCGGCTGTTGCTGAGGACGAGCCGGTCCTCCCAGTCGTACAGAGCGAATCCTTCGGAGATGCTTTCGATGGCATCGATGAGCCGCTGACGAGCTTCCGCAACGTCGCGCAGGTTCTTTTCCTCGACCTCGACAGCAGTATCCCGGAAGAGTCTCAGCGCTTCGGCCATGCGCCCGATTTCGTCGCTGCCCGCGGCTGGCAGCGGCGCACGAAGATTGCCCCCCGCAATCGCGAGCATGCCTTGGCTCACGGCCCCCAGTCGGGCGAGGAGGCTGCGGTCGACATAGAGCCAGACAACCAGAACCGAACTCAGGAGGCTGAGAAAGGCGGAGCCGAGTACAACCGCGGTGCCGTAGCGCTGGACGAGCGCGGCTTCGCGACCGGACGCAGCGATCTCCTGATCTGCCGTGGCGACCAGGCGATCGACGCCAGCGGTGAGATTGCGCGACAGTCGATTGTTCTCGGCCAGAAGCCTTTCGCCCTGTGCCAGGACAGCAAACTCGTCCTCCCGCACCTTGGGGATGCTGTCCTCGCCGTCGGTCAAACCCCTGAACTCGTCAACACGCTGCCGGAAGCGGGTCCGCAGCTTTTCGTCGATCTCCGTGGAAACCTTTTCAAGAGCAGTGAGCGAACGGCGTAGCGGAAAAAGGATCAACGCCAGGTCGCCCGGCGTCGGCGCGTTCGCGACCTTCACCAGCGCGTCGTTGACCGCCGAGATCTCCAGCTGCGCCTTCTGCTGGGGAATGTAAGCCGCAATCGCCTGGACCAGGTCGGCCATCGCCGCTGCGCGTCGATCGGGCGACAGCGACGTGTCGGCCGCGACCGCCCGCCATTGCGGGAGCCTGGAATCCATTACTAGGATGCCGGTGGCCACAAGGCGCTGGCTTCCGGTCGTCGTCGCGGCGAGGCGGTTCAGGAGCTCCTCCTTGCGGGCGACCACGTCGAGCCGGGCGACAACAAGAGAGTCGAGCTCCTTCAGGTTGCGCCTCAGAACAATCGCGGCTTCCTCGATCTCGGCCAAAGGCACTGTGCCCAACGTGGCATCCCGGAGGTCCGTGCGCAGGGCCTCGAGGCGGGACATCTCGAGCGCGACGGCAGCCGAGACCTCGCTGTGCTGAGCCCTGCTTGTCGCTGCCAGCACCGATGGCGCGGCAGCAGCGACCCGTTCGGCCTGGCGCGACAGCTGGAGGGAGGCGAGCGCCGACGGCACTCGATCCGTGGTAATTCGGTCCACGACGTCGCCAACCTGGAGGAAGGCATAAAGCGCCGCAGCGGTTGCCAGCACCGCAAGGGCGCTGATCCCGAAAAAGGCGAGCAACAGCCGGCCGCGTATGCCGAGGCGTTCAAGCTCGGCGAGTCGGAACAGTCCGGCCACACTGGTCTGCATCAGACTAGACATCTCAGCCGGCACGCCGGCGATCAGCGAACCCTATTCAACCGGCACGTACTCTCCGCCGCGCCAGACGTACCAAACCCAACTCTGCTTCGTGAGGTCGCCCTTGTCGTCGAAATCGACCCGGCCGATGACGGTGTCGAATTCCTGTTCGTGCAGTGCCGCAATGATGGCCTTCTGCTCCAGCGAACCTGCCTTCGAGACTGCCTGGGCCCAAACCTGGACCGCGCAGTAGCTCAACAGCGTGTAGCCCGCGGGTTCGAAATTCTCCGCACGGAACTGCTCAACGACCGCGGCCGCTTCGGGGCTTCGCCTCGGGTCCGCCGGGAACGTGAAGAGGGTCCCCTCCGCCGCGGGGCCGGCGATCAGGGCAAATTCCTCGGTCGCCAAAGCATCTCCGGATATGAGCTGAACCGTGTAGCCACTGTCGTGTGCAGCGCGAGCAATCAGCGCAACCTCGGCATGATACCCACCCACATATAAGGCGGAGACGCCGGCGGTCTGCAACGTAGCGACCTCGGCCGAATAGTCGTCCTTCCCGGGAATGTATGCGTCGTAAACGGCCTCAGTCACGCCCCGCTTGTTCAGCTGCTTCCTGGTCTCGTCGGCGAGACCCTTCCCATAGGTCGAATTGTCGTGGAGGATCGCAATCTTCTTGTTGCCCCAGCGATCGGCAAGGTAGTTGCCGGCGATGAAACCTTGCGCGTCGTCGCGGCCAATGGTGCGAAAGACATTGGCACGGCCCTGTTCGGTCAGCTGCGGATTGGTCGAGCCTGGGGATATCTCAACGACGCCTGCCTCCTCGTACACTTTTGATGCGGGGATCGAGGCCCCGGAGCAATAATGCCCGACGACGAGCACGACCCCGTCAGCCACCAGCTTCTTGGCGGCCGCCACAGCTTGCTCGGGATCGCAGAAGTCGTCGACCGAGATGAGCCTCACCTTCTGGCCGAGCACGCCGCCCGCCGTGTTGACGTCGGCCACTGCCATCTCCGCGCCGCGCTGTCCCTGCTCGCCGATCCAGGCGAGCCGTCCCGTCATCGCAGCCGAGACGCCGATCAGCACCTCCGCCCGCGCGGAGCTGAACACGGCCGCGAGAACTAAGATCGCTATGGCGATGATGCGGTGCATGTGTGCACCCCCTTAACTGTAGCTTACGCCAATCCCGTCAAAGCCGACAGCCCCTTCGGCAAGCGCGACTGTCTCGGGCTGCTATTGCAGCGCACACCCAATTTGGCGAAGCAAGCATACACTGGAATGGCGTGTCATAACTTCGTTCGCTGAGGTCGGAATCGCGCGCCGTGATTGGGTCAAAGCAGCCCCCGCCTCAGCTTCCCCCTATCTCTCCTCCACAATCCGCAAATAGGCCGCCGTCACAAACAGCACGATTAACCCAAACAATATCCACCACGCCCCTTCCGGCATCTGCAAAATCGTCAGCAGCGTCGTCAGCGCGGTAGGGATCAGCGCCGTTGATTGTGCCGGTGCAGCCGCCGCGGCCGCCGAAGATCGAGGTGCCGCCGACGACGGCGGCGGCCACCCAAGGCAGCACCAGCGGGTCGGCGAGCGACGGCCTTGATCAGGCCGATGTAGTGCAGTGCCGACGAGCACGCTCGAGATAACGTAGAGCGCGGTGATCACCTGCCAGCAGCGTACGCCGGACAGGCGCGTTGCCCGTTCGTTGTCGCCGACCGCCCCAGCACCACCGCCGCGACGCTGGCCGTCGCGTCCAATTCCTCAGGCGGCGCCTGGACGCCGGCTTTGTTTCCGTGAATCTCGCGATGCCGCATTGCACAATCGTCTCGCCTGCGCAAAATGCGGCATGATCCGCAAATCCCTCACTGTCCTGGTGATCGATGAGAACCACATCCGCGCTTCGATAATCGAAGCGGGATTGCGGGAGGCCGGGCATCAGCAGGTCACGGTCATCCATGACGTCGCCGGCATAGCGCGGCGGATAGCCGAGATCGAACCCGACGTGATCGTCATCGATCTCGAAAATCCCAATCGCGACATGCTCGAAAACATGTTCCAGCTGTCGCGCTTGGTGAAGCGGCCGATCGCCATGTTCGTCGACCGCTCGGATCAGGCTTCGATCGAAGCAGCGGTGGAAGCCGGAGTGTCGGCCTATGTCGTCGACGGCCTGCGTCAGGAGCGGGTCAAGCCGATCCTCGACATGGCAATCAGCCGCTTCAATGCGTTTTCGCGCATGGCGCGCGAACTGGAAGAAGCCCGCAGCGAATTGGAAAGCCGCAAGGTGATCGATCGCGCAAAGGGCATCCTGATGAAGTCGCGCGGCCTGTCGGAGGACGCGGCGTATACGCTGCTGCGCAAGACCGCCATGAACCAGAACCGCAAGATCGCCGAGATCGCCCAGAGCCTGGTAACGGCGGCAGGCCTGCTGGATCCCGAGGAGAGTTGAGAATGGCGGCCGAGCACCGGATCAATGCTGGCTTCATGCCGCTCTTCGACAGCGCTGTCCTTGTCGCGGCGAAGGAAATCGGCTTCGCCCTGCGTGAAGGCATCGACCTGACGCTCAACCGGGAAACATCCTGGGCCAACATCCGCGACCGCATCGCCATCGGCCATTTCGATCTGGCGCACATGCTGGGGCCGATGCCGATCGCCTGCAATCTGGGGCTGACGCCGCTCGCCTCCGATACCGTCGTGCCGTTTTCGCTCGGCCTCGGCGGCAATTGCGTGACGGTTTCGAACGCGGTCTGGGCCGGCATGGCCGCGCACGGCGCCCAACCCGATCTCGATCCGGCGCGGGCCGGCAAGGCGTTGGGAGCGCTGATTCGTGAACGGGCGAATGGCGGCGGCGATCCGCTTCGCTTCGCCGTCGTCCATCCGCACTCCGGGCACAATTACGAATTGCGCTACTGGCTCGCCGCCTGTGGCATCGACCCGTCGCGTGAAATCGAGATCGTCATCGTGCCGCCCCCCTTCATGGCCGACGCACTCGCCGCCGGCAGGATCGACGGCTACTGCGTCGGCGAACCCTGGAACAGCGCCTCGGTCGTCGCGGGCACCGGCCATATCGCCACGGTCAAGGCGGCCATCTGGAAGACCAGCCCCGAGAAAGTCGTCGGCGTGCGCAAGGCATGGGCGGAAAGAGAGCCGGACGCGCTTTCAGCCCTGCTGCGTGCGCTTCATCACGCGGCGCGCTGGTGCCAGGATCCGGCAAACCGTGACGAACTCGCGGCCCTTATGGCGCAGCCGGCCTTCCTCGGGCTTGCGCCGGCGCTGCAGATGCCGATCCTCAGCGGGCATCTGGCGCTCGGCGGCGGCGCCGAACTGAGTGTCGGCGACTTCTTTCTGCCCTTCAACAAGGCGGCGAACTTCCCGTGGAAGAGCCATGCGCTGTGGTTCTACACGCAGATGGTGCGCTGGGGGCATGTCGCGCACACGCCGGAAAACCTCGCTATTGCCCGCGACTGCTACCGCCCCGATCTCTACCGCTCGGCGTTGAAGCCGCTTGGCGTAGCGCTTCCCGGTGCCAATGCCAAGGTCGAGGGCGCGCTGAAGGCCGCGACTCCGGTCGGTTCGGCGGGGGCAAGCCTGGTGCTCGGTCCCGATGGTTTCTTCGATGGCCAGATCTTCGATCCCGACGAGATCGACGCCTACATTGCCGGCCAGAAATTGGCGCGCGCCGAAGTCTGATCATTTCGGCGGCATTCTTGTGCGCTGCACAAAAAATGTGCGTGCAACTGCGCTAATGAACAATCTTTGGCTTGCTCGCCCAGCGGGCCGGCGCGCCGACGATTTTGGCATGTCGTTGATCTCGTTGATGTTTGTCATCCATTCCGAAACTGGCACGGTTCCTGCGTTGCAATAGGCAGACTCTTCTCGGGTCACGGAATAGGCGTCCAATGGCGGGCGCTACAGGCAACGCTGCCGCTCAGGTCAACACGCGATCCCGGATGGACGGACGCGCGCGGCCTGGCCGGCGGCTTTTTTGTTTTGGTCGAACACGCAATCGACGGCGCCGATCCCAAGCCGCGCCCAACCGGAGATGACGATGACGAAAAGCACCAATAGCCATTCCGCCCAAACGGCGATCAGCCGCCGCGATTTCCTGAGGATCAGCGCGGCCACCGCGGCAACGCTGGCCGCGGCGCGTGCGCTGCTGCCCTCCGGCGCCTATGCGGCGCCCGCCGCGCCGGAAGTCACCGGCGCCAAGCTCGGCTTCATAGCGCTGACCGATGCGGCGCCGCTGATGATTGCCAAGGAGAAAGGCCTGTTCGAGAAATTCGGCATGCCCGACGTCGAGGTGCTCAAGCAGGCCTCCTGGGGGGCGACGCGCGATAATCTGGTGCTCGGCGGCGAAGCCAACGGCATTGACGGCGCCCATATCCTGACGCCGATGCCTTATCTGATGCACACCGGCAAGGTGACTCAAAACAAGCAGCCGCTGCCGATGGCGATCGTGGCCCGGCTCAACTACGACTGCCAGGGCATTTCTGTCGCCCAGGAATATGCCGGCACCGGTGTCGGCCTCGACGCCTCCAAGCTGAAGGACGCCTTCGCTGCGAAAAAGGCCGCAGGCAAGGAGGTGAAGGCCGCCATGACCTTCCCGGGCGGCACGCACGATCTTTGGCTGCGCTACTGGCTGGCTGCCGGCGGCATCGATCCCGACAAGGACGTCTCGACCATCGTCGTGCCGCCGCCGCAGATGGTCGCCAACATGAAGGTCGGCAACATGGACGTGTTCTGTGTCGGCGAGCCGTGGAACGAGCAGCTCGTCCACCAGGGCGTCGGCTTCACCGCCGCCACCACCGGCGAACTGTGGAAGGGCCATCCGGAAAAGGCGCTCGGCCTGCGCGCCGCCTTCATCGACAAGTACCCGAACTCCACCAAGGCGATCCTGATGGCCGTCATGGAAGCCCAGCAATGGTGCGAAGCCAAGGAAAACAAGGACGAGATGGCCGCCATCATCGGCAAGCGGCAATGGATGAACGTGCCGACTGCCGACATCATCGGCCGCCTCAAGGGCGACATCAATTACGGCAATGGCCGCGTCGCCAACGGCACCGATCTCTACATGAAGTTCTGGCAGGGCGGCGTGTCCTATCCCTTCAAGAGCCACGACAGCTGGTTCCTCGCCGAAAACATCCGCTGGGGCAAGTTCGCGCCGACCACCGACATCAAGGCGCTGGTCGCCCAGGTCAATCGCGAGGATCTGTGGCGAGAAGCGGCCAAGGATCTTGGTGTCGCCGCGGCCGATATCCCGGCGTCTTCATCGCGCGGCGTCGAGACCTTCTTCGACGGCAAGGTCTTCGATCCGGAGAACCCGTCCGCCTATCTCGACAGCCTGAAGATCAAGGCATCGGCCTGAACGGTGCAAACGGCGCTCGCGCCGTTTGTCGCCATAAGCGCAACGGCGCCGCTTGTCGCCAAATGCCAAAGGAACGTTCGAGAAATGTCTATCCAAGCCATCGAGGACCGCAAGGTGAAGCCGTTCCCCGCGCCTGCCAAGCCCGCCGAAATCATCGCCTTCACCGCCAGGGCGCGGCGCCGCTTCGACCCGGCCGCGATCGCAGGCAAGCTGGCCAGCACGCTGGTGCCGCCGGTCATCGTCATCACCATTATGCTCGTCGTCTGGCAGGTCGCCTGTTCGTCGCCCACAGCCAGCCTGCCACCGCCAAGCCAAGTTTGGAACGAGGCCTATGACCTGATCGCCCATCCGTTCTTCAACAATGGCCCGCAGGACATTGGACTCGCCTGGCGGGTGCTGATCTCGCTGCAGCGCGTCGCCATCGGCTTTGGCCTTGCGGCTGTCGTCGGCGTCGCGCTCGGCGCGCTGGTTGGCCAGTCGATCTGGGCGATGCGCGGTCTCGATCCGGTGTTCCAGATCCTGCGCACGGTACCGCCGCTCGCCTGGCTGCCGCTGTCGCTGGCGGCGTTCCGCGATTCCAGCCCGTCGGCGATCTTCGTCATCTTCATCACCTCGATCTGGCCGGTGATCATCAACACCGCCGTCGGCGTCCGTAACATTCCAGAGGACTATCGCAACGTCTCCCGCATCCTCAGGCTCAACCAGCTCGAATTCTTCGTGAAGATCATGGTGCCGGCCGCGGCACCTTACATCTTCACCGGCCTGCGCATCGGCATCGGCCTGTCGTGGCTGGCCATCGTCGCCGCCGAAATGCTGACCGGCGGCGTCGGCATCGGCTTCTTCATCTGGGATGCCTGGAACTCGTCGCGGCTGCCCGACATCATTGTCGCGCTCGCCTATATCGGCGTCACCGGTTTCTGCCTCGACCGCCTGGTCGCGGCGGTCGGCGCCTTCGTCACCCGCGGCACAACGGCAAAGTGAGGAGAGGGACGATGACGGCCTATCTGAAACTCGACCATATCGACAAATCCTTCGCCCGCGGCAGCCAGGTCAGCGACGTGCTGAAGGACATCCGGCTGACCATCGACAAAGGCGAATTCGTCTCGATCATCGGCCATTCCGGCTGCGGCAAGTCGACCTTGCTCAACCTGATCGCCGGCCTGACCAAGGTCTCGGCCGGCGCGGTTCTGTTGGATGACAAGGAGGTCGATAGTCCCGGCCCGGAACGCGCCGTGGTGTTCCAGAACCACAGCCTGCTGCCATGGCTCACCGTCTACGAAAACATCAATTTGGCAGTCACGAAGGTCTTTGGCCGGAGCAAGAGCCGGGCCGAGCGGCATGAATGGATCATCCGCAATCTCGATCTCGTTCAGATGGCGCATGCCAAGGACAAACGTCCGGCCGAGATTTCGGGCGGCATGAAGCAGCGCGTCGGCATCGCCCGGGCGCTGGCCATGGAGCCGAAGATCCTGCTGCTCGACGAGCCGTTCGGGGCGCTCGACGCGCTGACGCGCGCGCATCTGCAGGACGCGGTGATGGATATCCATTCGAGGCTCGGCTCGACGACGATCATGATCACCCATGATGTCGACGAGGCGGTGCTGTTGTCCGACCGCATCGTCATGATGACCAACGGCCCGGCGGCCACCATCGGCGAGGTTCTTGCCGTGCCGCTGGCCCGGCCGCGCCGGCGCATCGAGCTTTCCTCCGACCGCACCTTCCTGCGCTGCCGCGAGGCGGTGCTGAAATTCCTCTACGAACGCCACCGCTTCGTCGAAGCCGCGGAGTAAGGCCATAACGGGAAAACTCGTCATCATCATTGGCAATCTGCATCGGCAATGGGCAATCTACCGCATTGCACAAATATTATGCTGCTATGCAAGGCATTTTGACTAATCTTTGATCCGCTGCCGAGCTTGGTCAAAAGTCGCGCGGCTGCGGTTCATATTGATTTCATTCGATAATTAAGAGCGCTGTCGAATTGGCACGCTTCCTGCTTTCCAAAATGTAGGGTCCGCAAGGGCCAAGTGAAACGGCGTCCAATGGCGGGCGCCACAGGCAAAGCTGCCGCTCAGGTCCACACGCGCTCCCGGAACCCCGGACGCGAAGACCTGGCCGGCGGCTTTTTTGTTTTGACGCAATCGACGGCGCTGGTCCCAAGCGGCGCCCAACCGGAGACGACGATGACGAAACGGATTGGAACTGGCGCTTCCCTCGCGGACTTCACGCGCCGCGATTTTCTGGCCGTCAGCGCGCTGACGGCGGCGCTGTTCACCGCCGCGCTCCTCCTCTTTCCCGCCGGCGCCAAGACTGACGGCAAGGGTCTCGAAGTGACCGCGCAAAGGTCGGTTTCAACCAGTTCGCCGATGCTGCGCCGCTGACAGTCGCGAACGAACAGACAAGGGCGGTGCCTCCCACGCCGCAAACCGGAGCCAGAAAATGACCGCAAATCTCCCAGCCGCGCCCAGCCAGGACAGCGCTCCCCGGCAGGCGCTTGCCATGTCCACCATCGCCTTCACCGTCTGCTTCGCGGTGTGGACGATCTTTTCAATCATCGGCGTGCGCATAAAGCAGGAGCTGGGGCTGAACGAGACGGAGTTCGGCCTGCTCGTCGGCACGCCGATCCTCACCGGCTCGCTCGTCCGTATGGTGCTCGGTGTCTGGACCGACCGTTTTGGCGGACGGCTGGTATACACCGCGACCATGCTTGCGGCGGCGGTCGCGACCTTTCTGCTCGCTTTTGCGCACACCTACGGGCAGATGCTGGTCGCCGCACTAGGCGTTGGGCTCGCCGGCGGTTCCTTCGCCGTCGGTGTCGCCTATGTCTCGCGCTTCTTCCCGGCCGGCAAGCAGGGTACGGCGCTTGGCATTTTCGGTGTCGGCAATGTCGGCGCCGCGGTCACCAAGTTCCTGGCACCGTTCGTGCTTCTCTCCTGGGGCTGGCAGTCGGTCGCGCTGATCTGGGCGGCAGCACTCGTCGTCATGGCCGCCGTCTTCTGGTTCACGACCGGCGACGATCCAGTCATCCGCGAGCGCCGCGCCGGCAAGGCAGCGCCCGCGAGAAGCTTCTTGCAGGAATTCGCGCCGCTCAAGAACCTGCAGGTCTGGCGCTTCGCCTTCTATTATTTCTTCGCCTTCGGTGCATTCGTGGCGCTCTCGCTGTGGCTGCCCCGCTACCTGATCGGCGTCTACGGCTTCGGGCTTGCGACCGCCGGCATGATCGGGGCGGCCTATTCAATTCCGGCAAGTATTTTCCGCGCCTATGGCGGCGTGCTTTCCGACCGGATCGGCGCCCGCACCGTGCTCTACTGGACCTTCGCTGTCAGTGCCGCCGCGACTCTCGTTCTGTCTCTCCCCTCGGCAGATTACGTCGTGCGCGGTGTCAGCGGGCCGATCGCCTTCCATTTCGAGGTCGGCCCGCTCGCCTTCATAGCCGTTGCCTGTGTGCTCGGCTTCTTCATGAGCCTCGGCAAGGCTGCCGTCTACAAGCACATCCCGGCTTACTATCCGCAGAGTGTCGGCGCGGTCGGCGGCGTTGTCGGCATGATTGGCGGGCTCGGCGGCTTTATCCTGCCAATCGTCTTCGGCGTGCTCAACGACCTCACCGGCGTCTGGTCGAGCTGCTTCATGCTGCTATTCGTCATCGTCGCCACCTGCTTTGCCTGGATGCATTTTTCCATCCGTCGGATGGAGCGCACGGCGTCTGACGAAGCTTCAGGCCTTTCCTACGCGGCTGAGTGAGACCGGAGTGGATCAGGACATGACCGAGAAACTCGTTATCATCGGCAACGGCATGGCCCCCGGGCGCATGCTGGAGCACCTCCTGGAAAAGGCGCCTGGGCGCTACCAGGTCACCATCTTCAACGCCGAGCCGCGCGTGAACTACGACCGCATCATGCTCTCGCCGGTTCTGTCGGGCGAAAAGGCCTATGAGGAGATCATCATCCATGGCGACGGCTGGTACATCAAGCACGGCATCACCCTCTACAAGGGCCACAAGATCGTCGCCATCGACCGGCAGGCAAAGACCGTCACCTCCGATCATGGCGTGACCGAGCCCTACGACAAGCTCGTCATCGCCACCGGCTCGGTGCCGTTTATCATTCCGGTGCCAGGCCATGATCTGCCCGGCGTGCTCACGTATCGCGATCTCGACGACGTCCGGGCGATGATGCTTGCCGCCCAGTCGCGGGCCAAGGCGGTGGTCATCGGCGGCGGCCTGCTCGGCCTGGAAGCGGCTGCGGGTCTGAACGCACAAGGGATGGACGTCACCGTGCTGCACGTCATGCCGACGCTGATGGAGCGTCAGCTCGATCCGGCCGCCGGATATCTCCTGCAGCGCGCCGTCGAGCAGCGCGGCATCAAGGTCATCACCAAGGCCAACACCCAGGCGATCACCGGCAACGGCAAGGTCGAGCGGGTGGAGCTTGCCGACGGCACAGTCATTCCCGCAACGCTCGTCGTCATGGCGGTGGGCATCAGGCCGAATGCGGCGCTGGCGAAGGAAGCCGGCATTGCGGTCAATCGCGGCATCGTCGTCGACGCCGGCATGCGCAGCAACGATCCCGATATCTACGCAATCGGCGAATGCGCCGAGGTCAACGGCCAGGTCTACGGGCTGGTCGCGCCGCTCTACGAGATGGCGCGCGTCGCCGCCAGCCATCTGGCCGGCAATGAGGCGGCGGCTTTCGTCCACATGGACACGCCGACCAAGCTCAAGGTCACCGGCATCGAGCTGTTCTCTCTCGGCGACTTCGCCGAGGGCGATGACCGCCAGGAGATCGTGCTGCGCGATGCCGCGGCCGGCGTCTACAAGCGCCTGGTACTCAAGGACGACCGCATCATCGGCACCGTGCTCTATGGCGAGACGGCGGACGGCGCCTGGTTCAACGACCTCAAGAAGAAGCAGACCGACATATCCGAGATGCGCGATACGCTCATCTTCGGCCAGTCCTACCAGGGAGGCGCCCCCCTGGACCCTATGGCGGCCGTTGCAGCCTTGCCGGATGATGCGGAAATCTGCGGTTGCAACGGCGTATGCAAGGGAAAGATCACCGGCGCGATCACGGCCAGGGGCTTGACCTCGCTCGACGATGTGCGCGCCCACACCAAGGCGTCGGCCTCCTGCGGCTCCTGCACCGGGCTGGTCGAAAAGCTGATGGTGCTGACCATCGGCGACAAATACAACCCCGCGGCGGTCCAGCCGATGTGCAGCTGCACCGCGCTTGGCCATGACGAGGTCCGCCGGCTGATCAAGGCCAAGGGCTTGAAGACCATTCCCGCCGTCATGCAGGAACTGGAGTGGAAGACCTCCTGCGGCTGCGCCAAATGTCGGCCGGCGCTCAACTATTATCTCGTCTGCGACTGGCCCGACGAATACGCCGACGATTACCAGTCGCGCTTCATCAACGAGCGCGTCCACGCCAACATCCAAAAGGACGGCACCTATTCGGTAGTGCCGCGCATGTGGGGCGGCGTCACCAACGCCGCCGAATTGCGCGCCATCGCAGACGTCGTCGACAAGTTCGAGATCCCGATGGTCAAGGTCACCGGCGGCCAGCGCATCGACATGCTCGGCATCCGCAAGGAAGACCTGCCGGCGGTATGGGCCGATCTCGGCCAGGCCGGCTTCGTCTCCGGCCACGCCTATGCCAAAGGACTGCGCACGGTGAAGACCTGTGTCGGCTCGGACTGGTGCCGCTTCGGCACGCAGGATTCGACCGGCTTGGGCATCCGTATCGAAAAATTCATGTGGGGCTCGTGGACCCCGGCCAAGGTCAAGATGGCGGTGTCGGGCTGTCCGCGAAACTGTGCCGAGGCGACCTGCAAGGATGTCGGCGTGATCTGCGTCGATAGCGGCTACGAGATCCATTTCGCCGGCGCCGCCGGTCTCGACATCAAGGGCACCGAAGTGCTCGGCCTGGTCAAGACCGAGGACGAGGCGCTGGAGCATATCGTGGCGTTGACGCAGATGTATCGCGAGCAGGGCCGCTATCTCGAGCGTATCTACAAATGGGCCAAGCGCGTCGGCATAGCTGAGATCAAGCGTCAGATCATGGACGATGGCGAGAAGCGCAAAGCCTATTTCGACCGCTTCGTCTTTTCGCAGAAATTCGCCCAGGTCGACCCATGGTCGGAACGTGCTTCCGGCAAGGACAAGCATGAATTCCGGCCGATGGCTTCGGTCGGCTTTGCCCAGGCGGCGGAGTAGGCGCGTGTTCCCGAAAAGTGGAATGCGTTTTCGGACAAGAACACGCGCAAAAGAGGAATAGCCACATGAACTGGGTATCGATAGGCACGCTCTCGGACATTCCGCGTCGCGGCGCGCGCTGCGTCGCCACGCCCGAAGGCAAGATCGCCGTCTTCCGCACGGCCGACGATCAAGTCTTCGCCATCGACGACCATTGCCCGCACAAAGGTGGGCCGCTCAGCCAGGGCATCGTCCATGGCACGGCGGTGACCTGTCCCTTGCACAATTGGGTGATCTCGCTGGAGACAGGCAAGGCGCTCGGCGCGGACGAGGGCGCGGTGCGCACCATTGCGGTGCGGATCGACGGCGAGCGGCTGTTCATTGCGCTTGAAGCGCTGGCCAGCCGCGCGGCGTGAACCATGCAGATTGATGAAGCGCGCGAGGTGAGGACCACCTGCCCCTATTGCGGGGTGGGTTGCGGCGTGCTGGCGAAGGTCGCCGCGGACGGTGAAATAACCGTTCGTGGCGACCCGGACCACCCGGCGAATTTCGGCCGGCTCTGCTCCAAAGGCTCGGCGCTGGCTGAGACCATCGACCTCGACGGCAGGTTGCTATACCCGGAGATCCACGGTCGCCGCACCGACTGGGACGAAGCGCTCGACCTTGTCGCTTCGACCTTCTCGCAAACCATTGCCGAACACGGCCCCGGTTCGGTCGCCTTTTATGTTTCCGGCCAGTTGCTGACCGAGGACTATTACGTCGCCAACAAGCTGATGAAAGGCTTTATCGGCTCGGCCAATATCGACACCAATTCGCGCCTGTGCATGGCCTCGTCGGTCGCCGGCCACCGCCGCGCCTTTGGCTCGGACACCGTTCCGGGAAATTACGAGGATCTGGAACTTGCCGACCTGATCGTGCTGGTCGGCTCCAATCTCGCCTGGTGCCATCCGGTACTCTACCAGCGCATTGCCGCCGCCCGGGAAAAGCGGCCCGAGATGAAGGTGGTGCTGATCGACCCTCGCCGCACAATGACCTCAGACATCGCCGACATGCATCTGGCGATCGCGCCCGATGGCGACGTCGCTTTGTTCACCGGGCTGCTCGCCTATCTCGGCCAGCACAACGCGCTGGACCGCACCTATATCACGGCGCACACGACCGGCTTCGGGCAAGCGCTTTTCGCCGCCTCGGCGCTCGATCTTGCCGGCATCGCGGCTGCCACGGGTCTCAGTGAGGACGAACTGGCCCGCTTCTACAGCCTGTTTGCCGCGACGGCGAAGACGGTGACCGTCTACAGCCAAGGCGTGAACCAGTCGTCTTCGGGCACCGACAAGGTCAACGCCATCATCAACTGCCATCTAGCCACCGGCCGCATAGGCAAGCCCGGCGCCGGGCCGTTCTCGGTGACCGGCCAGCCCAACGCCATGGGCGGCCGTGAGGTCGGCGGCATGGCCAACATGCTGGCCGCCCACATGGAGATCGAAAACCCCGAGCACCGCGAACGCGTGCGGCGCTTCTGGAATGCCCCAACCGTCGCCGAAAAACCCGGCCTGAAAGCGGTCGAGATGTTCCAAGCGGTGGCCGACGGACGCATCAAGGCGCTGTGGATCATGGCCACCAACCCGGTCGATTCGATGCCGGATGCCGATGCCGTCGAAGCGGCGATCAAGGCCTGCCCGTTTGTTGTGGTCTCGGACGTGCTGGGCGAGACCGACACGGTCCGCCACGCCCATGTCCGGCTGCCGGCCACCGCATGGGGCGAAAAGGATGGCACCGTCACCAATTCGGAGCGCCGCATCTCGCGCCAGCGGGCTTTTTTGGCCAGGCCCGGCGGGGCAAGGCCAGATTGGTGGATCATCGCTGAAGTTGCCAAGCTGATGGGCTTCGGCGAGGCGTTTTCGCATGTGTCGCCGACCGACATCTTCGCCGAGCACGCGGCGCTGTCGGGCTTCGAGAATGACGGCGCGCGCGATTTTGATATAGGCGCGTATGGCGATATCGGTGCAGAGGCCTATGAGGATCTTCTGCCGTTCCAATGGCCAGCGCCGGCCTCACCCTCCCCCTTGAGGGGAGGGTCGGCACGCGCGTTGAGCAAAGCGAAACAAGCGGGACGGGGTGGGGTCGGTGGTGAAGTCTCGACCTCTCCGGGTCGCCCCACCGAGGTGGAGGCCGTCGCAGATGACCCCCTCTGGCCTGCCGGCCATCTCCCCCTCAAGGGGGGAGATCAGCCTGCTGCTCGGCTGTCGCCAGTCTCCCAGGTTGATGAGTGGGCGCAGCCGGCAAAACCGCCAATCTCCCCCCTTGAGGGGGAGATGGCCGGCAGGCCAGAGGGGGGTGTTCAGGCTGGACATAGCTCAGCCAGCATCCGCTTCTTCGCCAATGGCGGCTTCTACACGCCCGACGGCAAGGCGCGCTTCATTGCCATCCGCCCAGCCGCACAAACCCGCACCAACCCGGACTACCCGCTCGTCCTCAACACCGGGCGCGTCCGCGACCATTGGCACACCATGACGCGGACCGGCAAGAGCCCGCGCCTGTCGCAGCACATGGCCGAACCGTTCGTCGAAATCCACCCGGCGGATGCGCAGCACTATGGTATCGGCGATGCCGACATCGTGCGCGTCTCGACTGGCCATGGCGAGGTGCTGGTCCGCGCGCTGGTGACGGTGCGCCAACGCCAAGGCTCTGTATTCGTTCCGATGCACTGGACCGATCAGATCTCCGCCCGCGCGCGTGTCGATGCACTGGTCCCGCCGACGACCGATGCGATTTCAGGTCAGCCGGCCTCGAAGAACGTTGCCGCCCGCATCCAGCGGTTCGCCGCCACTGCCTTCGGCTTCGCCGTGCTTGCCGAACGACCCGCATCGATCGACGCCGATTACTGGAGCCTCGCCCGCTGCCCCGCCGGCTGGCGCCTTGAAATTGCGCTGCAGTCCGGCCGTGACTGGACCGGGTTTGCCGCCTCGCTGTTCGGCCTCGAAGGCGAGACGCTCGCCTATCACGACATCGCCGGCGGGCACCATCGCTTCGCCCGTTTCGCAGGCAATCGGCTGGTCGGCGCGTTCTATCTTGCGCCTACCCCGGTAGCGGTGTCGCGCGGCTGGGCGGTCGAACAACTTGGTGCTGACCATGCCGATCGGCAGGCGCGGCTGGCGATTGTCGCCGGGCGGCCGGGCGGCAACAGCGTCGACCGCGGTGCCATCGTCTGCGCCTGTTTCGGGGTCGGTGCCAACCAGATCGCGGAAGCGGTACGCGGCGGCTGTACCAGCGTCGCGGCAATCGGCGCCGCCCTTCACGCCGGCACCAATTGCGGCTCTTGCCGCGCCGAGATCAAGACCATTATCGACGGGCGGCGTCTGCAAGCTGCGGAGTGATGCGCCGAGGAACTCTGCCGCGCCGCTGCATGATGCTTACTAGCAATTTACAAACCATGGGCTACCAACGTTCTGACTTCGATTCGCTCGGAACGGGAGCCTCATGAGCAAAGCCCTGACCTCATTCGCGCTTGCCGCCGTGCTGACGGCCTTGCTGATGGCGCTCAGCCTGGCGGTGGCCAGGCATGGCTATCCCTATGGCGCGATCGGCGCCAAGCGCTTGAGCGACGTCGCCGATGCGGGGACGTTCATTCCGCTCGCGGCGATCTATTTTTTCAGCGCACTGCTGATGATGGTTCTGCCGATCAGGCTCGCTGGCATCGTCCTGACACATGCCGCCGATGCGATCTTCTGGACGGTCATCGTGTTGTTTGCGCTCATCGTTGGATGTCTCGCCGCGAGATTTGCTTTCGGTCAGCGCGATGTGCTCTCCGCACTCCTGAACTGGCGCTTCCTGTTTGTCGCAGGCGTCGTCGGATGCCATCTGTTCATCAACGAGCTGCGCCGCAACATCTTGTTGAGAAGCCTGTTCTTCGTCATCTTCGCCGCAGCGACACTGGCCTGCCTGTTTTGGTCCTTCACCGTCTGAGCATGTGCGACCGTCGGCAGGCGGCTTAATTCTTGTCGACCGGCTTCGAACGCATTCGCGAAACGGTCTCACGCTCGGCCCGCTTCGAACGCATCGGCGGCAGGCCGCGGTCGATCAGGTCCATGTCTTCCAGCACCATGTCGCCCATCCGCTTGAAGGCGATGTCAAGCGCGCCGGCCCGGTGGGCGGAGCGCAGGAACCCCGGCAACGCACGGACCGGGTGATCCTGGGCCAGAGGCTCCTCAGGAAAAACATCGCTGGCGGCGACGATATGGCCGCTGCGGACGACGTCCATCAGTGCCGGGAAATCGACCACGCCGGCTCGGCTGAGCAGGATGAAAGCGGCTCCCTTGCGCATCCTGGCAAACGCCTCGGCGCCGAGGAAGCCCTGGTTTTCGCTGGTCACCGAAGCGACGACGAAGACGAAATCGCTGTTCGACAGAACGTCGTCAAGAGAGGCCGGCTCGACGCCGTTTTCGATCAGGATCGACGGCGGCAGCCACGGGTCGAAGACTTTTGTCCGCGTGCGAAAGCCTGACAGCAGCCGGTTGAGCGCACGGCCAAGATCGCCGAAGCCGATAATGCCGACATCCGCGCCGGAAAGAAGCCGCGCCGTCCGGTTGCCGTCGCCGCCCCACAGCTCCTTGCCCTGACGAAATGCGAGATCGGCGTCGACGATTCCGCGGGCGAGGTTGAGCGCCATGGCAAGGCCGAGCTCGGCCACCGGCTCTGCAAACACCAGCCCGGTGGTGACGACATGGATGCCGCGCGAAAACAGCGCCTCGTACGGCATGTTGTCGATAAGGTTGCTCTCGACATTGAAGACGCAGCGCAGCGCCTTCATTTTCTCCAGCGTCTCCGGCGTGATCGGCGGCTGGCCGACAATGTAGCGCGCCTCGCCAAGGATATCGGCCGGCAGCGCCGCGACACCTTCAGGCGATGTTTCGACGATGCGGTATTTCGATCGAAATTTCGCCAGCGCAGCCGGCGTGAAGATCAGGTCGAGCGTGCGCGGTTCGGGTGCGCTGATCACCAGCGGCAAGGCGCTGTCGGACATGATACTTTACCTCCCGTGCGATCCGCGTCGCACCACACAAGAATCGTCTTTTCCCGCCCCCGACACCTATCACATGCCTGTCGAGAAGGAGAAGTTTGCCTTCTTCGGCCTTGCGGTGCGGCGGTCGGTGGTCCAGATAGACGGCGATCGAAGGACGACAAGGAAGACAGCAACATGATCCCGTTTCGAAAGAACCTCATCGATGGCGAGTGGGTAGGCGATGCCGGCTCCCGCAACATCAACCCGTCCAATCTCGACGACGTGGTCGGCGAATATGCATCGGGGGGCGCGGAGCATGCTCGGCAGGCCATCGCCGCGGCGAAAGCGGCATTTCCGGCATGGTCCCGATCGGGCCTGCTGGCACGCCATGCGGTGCTGAGGAAGACGTCGGACGAGATCACCGCGCGGAAAGATGAAATAGGCCGGGCGTTGGCGCGCGAAGAAGGCAAGACACTGGTCGAGGGCATCGGCGAGACTGTGCGGGCCGCCCAGATATTCGATTTTTTCGCCGGCGAGGCGTTGCGCCTGTCGGGCGAGCTGGTGCCAAGCGTGCGGCCCGGCGTCGGCGTCGAGATCACCCGCGAAGCGGTCGGCGTCGTCGGCATCATCACGCCGTGGAATTTCCCGATCGCCATTCCGGCTTGGAAAATCGCTCCGGCGCTGGCCTACGGCAACACCATCGTCTTCAAGCCGGCGGAACTCGTTCCGGAGAGCGCCTGGACCATTGTCGACATCCTGCACCGCGCCGGGCTGCCCAAGGGTGTGCTCAACCTGGTGATGGGCAAAGGTTCGGTGGTCGGCCAGGCCATGCTCGACAGTCCTGACCTCAACGCCATCACCTTCACCGGCTCGGTCGGCACCGGCAAGCGCGTCGCCGCCGCCAGCGTCGAGCACATGCGCAAGTTCCAGCTCGAAATGGGCGGCAAGAACCCGCTTGTGGTGCTCGACGATGCCGACCTTGCCGTCGCCGTCGACTGCGCCATCAACGGTGCCTACTTCTCGACCGGCCAGCGCTGCACGGCGTCGTCCCGGCTGGTGGTGACGGACGGCATCCACGACCGCTTCGTCGAGGCGCTCAAGGACCGCATGGCCAAGCTGATCGTCGGCGACGCTCTCGATGCCAAGACGCAGATCGGGCCGGTTGTCGACCAGAGCCAGCTCAAACAGGACGAGGACTATATCGCCATCGGACGTCAGGAAGGTGCCGATCTCGCCTTCGGCGGCGAGCGGCTCGATCGCGAAACCCGCGGCTTCTATTTGCAGCCTGCGCTGTTCACCGAAACCACCAACGCCATGCGCATCTCGCGCGAGGAGATTTTCGGCCCGGTCGCCAACGTCATCCGCGTCAAGGATTATGACGAGGCGCTGGCGGTGGCCAACGACACGCCGTTCGGGCTGACGTCCGGCATCTGCACCTCGAGCCTCAAGCATGCCACGCACTTCAAGCGCAATTCGGAAGCCGGCATGGTCATGGTCAATCTGCCGACGGCCGGCGTCGACTTCCACGTGCCTTTCGGCGGGCGCAAGGGATCGAGCTACGGCCCGCGCGAGCAGGGCCGCTATGCCGCAGAGTTCTACACCACGGTGAAGACCGCTTACACGTTTGCCGGCTAAGAAAAGGCGGCAGACCAGCCAGGCAGCGAGCAAGTCGATGGCATCTGAGAATACGGACCTGACCTGGCTCAATCCGCCGCCGCACCACGCCTTCGGCAACAATACGGTGCATGTACGGACCGGTGAGGAGACCGACTTCTGGCGCGAGACGTTCTACGGCTTCTGGCGCGACAATGGCCATTTCCTCTATCGTGAGGTCGAGGGCGATTTCAGCGCCGAAGTCACGGTCAAGGGGCACTATGAGGTGCTTTACGATCAGGCCGGGCTTATGGTCCGCCTGAGCGAGACGCACTGGATCAAGGCCGGCATCGAATACACCGACGGGCTGATGTATTTTTCCGTCGTCGTCACCAACGATGCCTCCGACTGGTCGCTGGCCAGCATTCCGGCCGATCCGGACGGGGTCAGGATCCGCATGACCCGCCATGCCGAGACGATCCGCGTCCAGTATCGCGACGCATCTGACAAGCACTGGAAACCGGTGCGGCTTGCCTATTTCCCGCCGTCGAAAACGGTCGATGTCGGCATGATGTGCTGTTCGCCGCAGCGCGAGGGCTTCGAAGTGACATTCAGCGATTTTTCGATCGGCCCGCCGATCTCGCGGGAGCTTCACGACTGAGGCGCCGCGATCCGGTCGGGCGGTTTGCGTCCGGCCCCGCCTCAGTAGGTCGCCCGGCCGCCGGAGACGTCGAAGACGGCCGCCGTCGTGAACGAGCATTCCTCGGACGCGATCCAGCAAATCAGCGCCGCCACCTCCTCGACCTCGCCGAACCGCGCCATCGGTATTTTGGACAGCATGAAGTCGATGTGTTGCTGGCTCATCTGCTGGAAGATCGCGGTGCGCACGGCCGCCGGCGTGACGCAGTTCACCGTTACTTTGGTCTTGGCCAGTTCCTTGCCGAGCGATTTGGTCATGCCGATCACCGCCGCCTTGGAGGTGCTGTAGGCCGAGGCGTTCGGGTTACCTTCCTTGCCGGCAATCGAGGCGATGTTGATGATCCTGCCGTAATTGCGTTCGAGCATATGCGGGACCAGCGCCTTGTTGCAGAAGAAGACGCCGTTGATGTTGATGTCGGTGACCCGGCGCCAATCCTCCACCGAATACTCCCAGGTCGTCATGTTCGGCCCGGTGATGGCAGCACTGGTGACAAGGACATCGACCGCGCCAAGCGCTTCGATCGTCTCTCCGGCGGCGGCTTCGACCGCTATGGGGTCGGCGACGTCTAAGGTGACGCTGTGCAGGCCTGGAACAATGGCCTTGGCCTGCTCGATCTGGGCGGCATCGCGATCCCAGACCGAAACACGCCCGCCTTCGTCAGTGATCCTTTGCGCGACGGCCAGGCCGATGCCTGAGGCGCCGCCGGTGATAACAGCAGATCGTCCGGCAAATCGTCCCGCGAAACTCATCGGCATGTGGTCTTCCTCCCAATGGGCGGCGAATGTGAAGTCAACGGCGGACAAGTTCAAGCGCGGACTTGCAACCTCAGAACAGCTTATGATGGGCCAGCACCGGTCAATTGTACGGCACTGCCTTCTGGCCAAATCGTCTCGCCCGGTATGGAGAGAACGGCTGGAACGACGCGCCCGGTTGGCATCCGGGTGACAGGCGGCGCCGGATGGGTTATATTGCACTGCACAATGCGAGCGCCTGCAGGCGAGGCTCCCATCGACCGACGAATCGGCCCACGAGCGGCCCATGAAATCGGCATTGAGCTGCAAGGACGGAAAACCGCTATCGAGATGAAGATTCCAAAATCTCTGTTGATCGATCCGGACAAGAACACGGTCTATGGCAGCTTTGCCGTTGCCGTCTCGATCTGGGCGTTCTCCTACTCGACCATTTTCGGCCAGGCCATGATCCTGGCTTATTATGCGGTCTGGCTACCGCTCATCCTGGTCGACTACCGCAAGATATTAAGGCACGCTTCCAGCGCCTGGCTTCCGCTGGCCTTTGCAACCTATGTCTGCTTCTCGGTGTTCTGGTCGGCGGCTCCCGGCACCACGGCAAGAACGGCCGTCCAATATTGCTCCCATATCGCCTGCGCCTACATTGCCGCGCGCACCGTCAGCGTCCGGACCTTGACCATAGGCGCCCTGATCGGGATTTTCGTCGTTCTGCTCTACTCGCTCAAGGTCGCAAGTTATTCCTACGACGTTCTCGACGGGACATACAATTTCGTCGGCGCTTTCAGCTCCAAGAACCAGATCGGCTTTGTCGCATCGCTCGGCATTTATTTCTGCGTTGTCTACCTCGCCTTTCTCAGGCGCGGACGCATAAGCTTTTTGTTGATTGTACCGATCGTCCTTCTGTCGGGCTATCTGCTGGTCGTGTCGCATTCGGCCACTTCGATGGCGTCGACCCCGGCGGTTCTCGCTCTGGTCGCCCTGCTTTCCATCGGCAAGCTGCTTTCGCTCCGCCATCGCCGGGTGATTTTCATAATCGGTGCGGGCGGGCTGGTCGCCTGCACCGTGATTGCGCTGAATCTCGGGCTGATGGACTTTGTCCTTGGCCTTTTCGGCAAGGATTCGACGCTCACCGGACGAACCTACCTCTGGCAACAGGGCTGGAATGCCGCGCAGCAATCGCCCATCCTCGGCGTCGGCTACGCGGCTTATTGGGTGCAGGGCTTCTCCGAGGCCGAGCGGCTGTGGAACGAATTCTATATCGCCGCGCGAAGCGGCTTCCACTTCCACAACACCTACATCGAGACCTTGGTGGAACTCGGCTTCGTCGGCGCGACACTGCTTTCGCTGATCATCCTGCGCACGCTCTGGGGTCACGTCTCGGCGCTGATATTCAGGACATGGCAAGCCGACTCCGTGATTCTTGCCGGCGTCATGGTGCTTCTGTTCATCCGATCCTTCGTCGAGGTCGAGACCCTCAATCCCTACATCATGGGATCGTTCCTGCTGTACTACAGCTACTTCAAGCTGGTGAGGGTGCCGGCCGTCGCTCCTTCCCGGTGGAGCGCCGTGAACCATCTCGAGGAACCGGACGCCGTGCGAGGCTAGAGCGGGCGGATCCAGGCGGTTCGTTGCCCGAAGGCCGCCTTGTTTTCTGACCCATAAGATCCCAAACGCAAAAACCCCCCGCAGACCGCTGCCTGCGGGGTTGGTGCTTTGCTCCGGTGGAAAGAAGCTACTGGATGGCCATGGGCGCCGGTTTGACCTTGATCACGTCCCCTGGCAGCACCGGCGTGTCTTCATCGGCGGTGATTTCGCTGGTCTTGCCGTCGACCACCCGCACCAGGGAAAATGACAAGGCCGCTGGTTCGTTGTTGCCGTAGAATTGCGGCATGGGGCTGCCCGACAAGGCTTCGGACATCAAGGCCTTTTCCATATTCAGCTTCAGCGTCACCTCGTTGAGATCGGCTTCCGTCTGTTGCCGGTCGGTCGCGAGGCTGGAGTTCTGGGTGTTCTCGAGATCGATGGCGTCCTGGGTGGCCTTGCTGATCGACTGCTTGGCCGTGAGAATCGCCGTTTCGTAATCCAGGATCTGGCCCTCGAGGTCGGCGATGGTTTGCTGCGAGTTCAAAACCCGCGTGTTGACGACCAGCCCCTTTTGCGCCAGCGAGCCGATGCCGTTGAGCTGCTCCTTCGCCAGATCAACCTGCTTCTGCTGGTTGACGATCTTTTTCTGCAGCGAATCGATCTCGCTTTGCAGCAGTGCCTTCAAATCGTCGAGCGCCTGCAAGCGCAGCTTGAGTTTCTTCTGGTCGGCCGCCAGGATCGCCGTCTCATCGGCAACGATGCTGGGCAGCTTCGGATCGTCGGCCACCTCTTTCGGCACCGCGAATGTCGGCTTGTCCGCTAGTTCCGCTTCGATGCGGGCGCGCTTGACGGTCAGCCTGACCAATTGGTCTTGTAGTACGTCGAAATTGCCCTTGGCATTGATCAGGTCGCGGTCGTAGCGCTGTCCGCTCTCCGGGTTCCGCCGGGCTCCGCCGGCAATGCTCATCGCTTTCAGCACGGACAACCCAGGCACACAAGGATACTGGCCGGGCGATTGCACCTCGCCAGAGATGTAGAATGGCCGGTACTGCGCCATTTCGACGGAAGCCTCCGGCTTGTCGGCCAGAGCGAGCTTGCGCTGCAGCGCCTCACCGAGCGATGCCGCGATCTCCGAAGTCGTCTTGCCGGATGCGGGCATCTCGCCGACGAAGGGAACCGACAAGGTTCCAGCGGGGCCGACCGTGTATTCTCCATTGATGGCCGACCAGTCACGGAACGTGCCTTCGACGGTCTGCCATTCCGCCACGCGGATGGTCAGCTTGTCCTGTGCTCCTAGGCGATAGTCGTCGGCGAAGGCAAACTGTGGCAGGGCTAGCGACAGCGTCAGGCCGGTCGCCATTGTAAGGCAAGTCGTCAAAAGCCGTACTCGCCGCATGCGTCTGGAGAGAATGCCGGTGCAAAAGATATCGATTATATCTGCTTTCAACTGAGCGTTTCCGATCTGGTTTGCCCCGCCCGATGAGCTGCCGATGCCTGAGTTAGGGGCCTGAGTTCCGGGCCCGAATTCTGGACAGTCGCTCCTCGATGCACGGCCAGCAAGCGGCCGTCAGTAGCAGCCTCGCGACATCCAGACCGCAGGTACGGTCTTGATGATGATGCGAATGTCTTCGAACATCGACCAGTTCTCGACATAGTGCCTGTCGAATGCGACGCGGCTGTCATACGAAACATCGTTGCGTCCGCTGACCTGCCAAAGCCCGGTGAGGCCGGGGCGCGATTTCAGGTAATAGACGGCCGAATTGCCATATATCTCCAGCTCATCGCGCACCACGGGACGAGGCCCGACCAGGCTCATATCCCCCTGCAGGATGTTGATGATCTGCGGCAACTCATCGAGGCTGAGCTTCCTCAGCACCGCTCCGACGCGCGTGATCCGCGGGTCGTTCTTCAACTTGCGGGTCGCTATCCATTCGGCGTTGGCCTCCGGATTCGCGGCGAGATAGGCAGCAAGCACCCGCTCGCCGTCTGGAACCATGGTGCGGAACTTGAGGCACGGAAAAATCCGTCCTCCGCGGCCGATTCGGCTGTGACCATAGAAAATCGGCCCGCCATCGGAAAACCTGACAAGCAGCGCTATCATTACGAACAGCGGGCTGAGAGCGACCAGGCCGATCAGCGAACCGGCAATATCGAAGCTGCGTTTGAGCAGGCCGCCAATCGGTGGCGGAAAATCGACGCCGGCCTGCGAAAAATCCGCGTCGGCCGGCTTGGCTACGTCCCTCATGCGTAAACTCCATACGTTGAACGGATGGTTTACCGCACGATACCAAAAAAATGTTGCAGCGCAACACACAATTTCCCAGACGGCTGTAATAGTCGCGTCATGAACTGACTAAATAATAAACTCGTCCTGCACAAAATTTCGCCTTTATGTCACAAAAGAGACAGATTATGGGCAATTTTGGAAAAGCTAGTCCAATTTTGAGGCTGATTTTAGGCGAATCGCTCTTTATACCCTGCAATGGAGCTTCGCCGTCATTTAGAATTTCAAAAAAACGACTGATGTTATGACAAATTACTAGTCAATATTGTAAATGCTACTGGAGCTGGTCGATATCCGGCAATCAGTGGTGATGCCAATGTGTGCATTGCACCATGGCAGAGTCGATCCCGAGGATTCGTTCAAAATTATTCCGCAGCTGCCCTTGCCGCCTATTGCGCGGCTCAATAGAGTTGTAAATTGTTTCTGTCGGACTATGGACAGATTGGGCTAGGCCGGAAGCAACCGGCCAGACGCGGGCAACCTAAATAAGCTCGCAGAGTTTAAGGGAGGTGCTCGGGGTGGGCTTGTCGACATTTTTTCCCGAGCCGGTTGATGGGCTATCGGGTATGTCACTGCCAAAGTTCATTATCGGAATGTGTTTTGCGCTGGCGATCGTGATCGTCTGGTCCTATTTGGGCGGCGCCTCGCTCGGTACGACGCTGTTTCGCGTCATCGGCTGTGCCATAGTCATCCAACTGGGTTATTTTCTGCTGGTCTTTGCCATGGTCGCCAGAAATGCCCCGACCCCGGCCGACAAAATTCGCGACGCTGAACGAAAGCTGAGTTCGAACGAAGCGGCCGAAGGCGAGAAACTCAGCGCCAGGAGAGGCCTTCACTGATTTCGGGCCTGGCCGCGGTCTGCGATGTCCATGTGACCTGTGGTTAAGCTCGCCGGTCCTCTGACGAATTGCTCGCCTCAACAACACCGGCAGTCGGCATTCCTGTTCTTTCAATTCCTTGACACTGCGGGCCTCGACGCGCTCGCTCCGCCCCGCCGCCGTCCGGTCGGCGAGGATCAGCAACTGGTTTCTGCCAGTCGAGCGCTCTGATGGAGCGTGTAGGAACGGCTCTGCCAAGCGGCGCATTTCTGGAGCTATCCCGATTGAGGCTCGCCGCCTGCCCAACCGGGCCATGACACCCAGCAAAATGAAAAACTGGACGGCGCCGATGATTTTGGCGATGCTTGCTTCGCACTTGCAGCATAGGCGTTTGGGCCGATGCATTTCAGAATGGGCGGTGGGGCATTGAGCGGACGGGGCGAGGAAATCCGCAACGACTTCTGCAATCGAGAGGCATGTTCATGACATCATTCCAGGTCTGCGTGATCATCGCCGCCCGCAATGCGGCGCGGACAATCCCGGCTGCCATTGCATCGGCATTACGCGAGCCTGAGGTTGCGGAAGTTGTCGTCGTCGACGACGCGTCTACCGACGATACCGCGAAAGTCGCCCACGCGGCCGGCGACGGCACGGGCCGCCTTTCCGTCATCCGCTTCGACGTCAATCGCGGCCCATCCTTTGCACGCAACGCCGCGATAGCCGGTTCCAGGTCGCCGTTCATCAGCATTCTGGACGCTGATGATTTCTTTTTCGAAGGCAGGTTTCACAGACTGTTCGCCAGCACCGATTGGGATTTCGCCGCAGACAACATCATGCTTGTCAGGGATGACGCGGCAACCGACGTTTCGAAAATCGTTGCTCCACCGTTCTCGCCCGAGCCGGAATTCCTCGATTTCGAGGGTTTCATCGACGCCAACATCTCCAGGCGCCGTGTGCAACGCGGGGAACTGGGCTTCCTCAAGCCGGTGATCAGCCGCGCCTTTCTCGATCGGCATGGGCTGCGCTACGACGAGAAGCTGCGCCTGGGTGAAGACTATGAACTCTATGCGCGCGCGGTTGCCCATGGCGCGCGCTTCAAGGTCATCAAATCCTGTGGCTACGGCGCGATCGTGCGCGCCGATTCGCTGAGCGGACGGCACAAGACCCAGGACCTGAAGCATCTGGCCGATGCCGACCTGGCACTGCTTGCGATCGACAGTTTGCCGGAGGCATCGAAGGCTGCGCTGAGAAGGCACGAGCGGCACATCCGCGACAAATACCGGTTGCGGAAGTTTTTAGACGTGAAGGCTGAGCGCGGGCTGGCGCCGGCCGCGGCCTACGCCTTGGCCGGCTCGTCCAACCTCACAGCCGTCGTCCGCGGCGTCGCCTCCGATAAGCTGGATGCGCTGTTTCGCCGCGCCGGCCTCGCCGCGAAGCGTCAGCATGTGCCGCCGCTGCGCTTCCTCATGGCCGGAACCAGCACGGCCAGCGAAAGCTAGGCCCGTCAACGTGCGACGGCGGTAGCTACTCCCTTACCCTTCGGTCGGCTCGGACCGTTTCAACGAGATTCATGAGTTTACGATCTAGGTGGTTGCCTATCCGCGCAGGGAATGGCAATCTATGTTGCGGTGCAGCAATTTTGGACGGCCAACCGAACTGGCCCGAGACATACCCTGTCGGAGGAGCTGGACGATGCAAGAAATGTCTTTTGAATGTGGACGGGCACTAAGGCCGTTCACCAGCTCGACGATGATGGGGCGCTGACTGCATGGCCTCGATCTTTCGCTTCCGATCGAGAGATCCGGCGCGCGACACGCAGACCGACACCTCGCGCCTCGATCGGTTGGCAAAGCTGCTGGACCAGATCGCGGCCGAAGTCGAGGCGGAGAAGAGCGGCCTTGAGAACCGCTACAGGACAACGGCTACCAATGCCGCTTTTCTGGTCGAGGCCATGGAGAACGGAGCGGTCTCCTCTCGCAGGTCTTCCGAAGTCGGCGAACTGACCAGGTCGATCCTGAATTGCGAGCGGCGCATCGCAGCGCTGTCGCGCCAGATGCAGATGATGAAGGATCTCCGTCATTCGCTGGATGAAATCTTCGAGGAGAAGCGGCAGAACGGTCCCGACATAAGGACCGATTTTGTGAAGCCCGCCGATTCCGGCACAGGCTGAGCGAACACCCCGGGTCGGCGCAATGGTTTTACGCACAACACGGAGCTTGGAGCGACGGAGGTCAAGATCAGGTTGTTTCGTCACGGTTCGAACGATCGCTTTGGGGGCGCACAGCACAAGGTGAGTTTGATATGAATACAGATCCTAAAAGCACGTCCGCCCCGGCAACCCGCGGCACCCCGTTCACGCGCCCGATCCCAGGCAAGCTGCAGCGGCTCCGTTCAGACGGCGCGTTTCTGCTGGTCGTTCTCGGCAGCATGGTTGCGGGCCTGGTCCCCGTGCGCGCCCAGGATCTCCCAACCGCGCCGTCCTTTGTCGATGATTTCACCAGCCTCAGTCGCGCGCGCTGGTACATTTCCGACGGCTGGACGAACGGCAAGCATCAAAACTGTACCTGGTCCAAAAGCCTGATCGGGCTTTCCAACGGCATGCTGACGCTCGGTTTGGAGAAGCGCAAGCTGAAGGATCGCGAATTCGCCTGCGCCGAGATCCAGACCAAGCAGCGCTTCGGCTACGGCACTTATGAGGCGCGGATGAAGACCGACACGGGCTCCGGCGTCAACGCGGCATTCTTCAGCTTCGTCGGCGACGCCGACAAGCAGCCGCATGATGAAATCGACTTCGAGGTGCTGACCAAGGACACGTCCAAGGTTCAGGTCAACGCCTACATAGCCGGCAAAGGCAAGAACGAGAAACTGGTCGACGTCGCCGGCGGCACCGACAAGGCCTTCAACGACTACGCCTTCGTCTGGGAAAAGGACCGGCTGCGCTGGTACGTCAACGGCAAGCTTGTCCACGAGATCACCGATCCGGCGAAGCTGCCTACCCATTCGCAAAGGATTTATTTCAGCCTGTGGGGCAGCGATACGATGAAGGGCTGGATGGGGCCGTTCTCGGATCCGGGCCGCAAGCTCACCATGCAGGTGGATCGCGTTGCATTCACCGCACTTGGCCAGCCCTGCCAATTCCCCGAATCGCTGGCATGCAACACCAACTAGAAGCGCATCTGAACCGGCCGGGCCGAAGGTGGTCGGAAACCCGAAGCTCGAAAAGGCCCGAAACCTTGAACAGGAATGAAACCGAATGAATTTGACTGTCTTTGGAATCGGCTATGTCGGTCTTGTACAGGCGGCGGTGCTTGCCGAAGTCGGCCATCAGGTGGTCTGTGTCGACATCGATGCAAAAAAGGTCGAGCGGCTCAACCAGGGTCATGTCCCGATCTTCGAACCGGGGCTCGAAAACATGGTCAAGGAGAACCATGCCGCCGGCCGCATCAAGTTCACCACCGACGCCGCCGCGGCGATCAAGCATGGCCAGATCCAGATGATCGCCGTCGGCACGCCGCCGGGCGAGGATGGTTCGGCCGACCTCAAATATGTGCTGGCCGTCGCCGAGGCCATCGGTCGTGAGATGGACGAGCCCAAGATCGTCGTCGGCAAGTCGACCGTGCCCGTCGGCACCTGCGAAAGGATAAAGGCCAGGATCGCCGCAACGCTGAAGGCGCGCGGGCGCGAGGATCTCGCTTTCGATGTCGCCTCCAATCCGGAATTCCTCAAGGAAGGGTCTGCTGTGAGCGACTGCATGAAGCCCGACCGGATCATCGTCGGCACCAGCAACGAGGACACCGAGGCGGTGATGCGCGAGCTCTACGCGCCGTTCAACCGCAACCACGAAAAGATGATCGTGATGGATGTGCGCAGTGCCGAGTTCACCAAATACGCGGCCAATTGCATGCTGGCGACCAAGATCAGCTTCATGAATGAAATGGCCAACCTGGCCGAGCAACTGGGCGCCGACATCGAGGAGGTCCGCAAGGGCATCGGCAGCGACCCGCGGATCGGCTACCACTTCATCTATCCGGGCCTCGGCTATGGCGGCTCGTGCTTCCCGAAGGATGTGCGTGCCCTGATCAAGACCGCCGAGGCCGTCAAGTTCGACGCCAAGCTGCTGCGTGCCGTCGAGGAGCGCAACAACCAGCAGAAGTCGGTCCTGTTCGAGAAGGTGGACCGCTATTTCAAGGGCAATCTCAAAGGCAAGACCTTTGCGCTGTGGGGCCTGGCCTTCAAACCCAATACCGACGACATGCGCGAGGCCCCGGCCCGCACGCTGATGGAAGCGCTCTGGGCCGCCGGTGCCAATGTGCAGGCCTATGATCCGGAGGCGATGCAGGAATGCCAGGCGATCTACGGGCTGCGCGACGACCTGCAACTGTGCGGCACCAAGGAGGCCGCGCTGCGAGGCGCCGACGCGCTCTTGATCGTGACCGAGTGGAAGAGCTTCAGCGCGCCGTCCTTCGATGCGCTGAAGAACGCGCTGACCACGCCCGTCATCTTCGACGGACGCAATCTCTACGACCCCAAGGTCATCGCCCGCCACGGCATCGAATACCACAGCATCGGCAGAATGGCGGCGTGACGCTAGGGCGGTCCAGCAAGGAGCCAGGTCCATGAAAGTTCTGTTTGCAGGCGGCAACGGCTACACACCGCAGTTCAGCGGTGGCGTTCAGTCGAGCACGCACCATCTGGTCGAGCAGCTGCGCGAGCACGGTCATGACGCCTCGGTTCTGGCGGCGCTGTTCGGTGACGGCATGTTCGGCTTCAAGGCGCGCGCCAAGATGAAGCTGCTTCGTCAGCGAGCGGTCATCGACAGCTATCCCGGCTATCCGGTCGTGCGGGCATGGTTTCCCTGGGAGGCGGCGCGCTTCGCGGTCGAACGGCTCGATCCCGATGTCGCCGTCGTGCAGTGCCACAAATCGGTGCCGATCGGAAAGGCGCTGCAGGCACTCGGCGTGCCGCTGGTGGTCTATCTGCGGAACGTCGAATTCCACGAACTGGCCGGCGACCTGCGCGAATTGCATTCGGCGCTTTATATCGCCAACTCCGAATTCACTGCGCGCACCTATAAGGAAAGGTTCGGCATCGATTCGACCGTGATCCCGCCGACCATCAATCCCGGGCTCTACAGCACGCCGACCACCGGTGAATTCGTCACGCTGATCAATCCCTACAATGAAAAAGGGTTCGAACTCGCCGTGCGCATCGCCGGCCAATGCCCCGAAATCCCGTTCCTGTTCGTCGAAAGCTGGAAGCTCGACGACGACCATCGGGCGCAGATCGAACAGATCATCGCGCCGCTGCGCAACGTCAGGCTGGAAAGCCGCACTAGCGACATGAAGACCGTCTATGGCCGCACCAAGATTCTGCTGGCGCCCAGCAAATGGGAAGAGGCCTGGGGGCGGGTGGCATCCGAGGCCCATTGCAGCGGCATTCCAGTCGTCGGGTCCCGTCGCGGCGGCCTGCCGGAAGCGATTGGCGCCGGCGGCGTGGTGCTCGACTATGACGCACCGCTCGACGACTGGGTCGCCGCGGTCAGGCGACTATGGAGCGACAAGGCCGAGTACGATCGGCTGTCGGCGGCGGCGCAGCTGTTTTCGGAGCGGCCGCAAATGAACCCCGACAGCCAGTTCGCGACCTTCCTCCGCGTTCTCGACAACGCCAGGCAAGGCGCGCTGGAGCGTGCCGCCTGATGCATTTCGTCCAAAACCATGCACGTTGCCCAAAAGCCGGCTCTCGCGCCTGACCGGGGTGGGAGCTGCCTTGCGACAACGACACGCACAACACCAGACGCTTGAGGCGCCTCGCACGGTGGCGACGGGCGTCAGCCCTCATCCGCGCGAGCAGATCGCCGACCGGCCTCGACAGATCGTCCATCCGATGAAGATTTGCTTCGTAGTTGATAAGTTCCCCTCTTTGTCGGAGACCTTCGTCCTCGACCAGATAGAAGGGTGCCTCGAGCGCGGCATGCAAGTCGGCGTCGTCTGCAACGAGACGTCCTTCGGCAAGGACAGCAACATCGACGATCGCCGCTGGCAGGCTCTCCCTGGCAAGGTCGTCTGCTGGTGGGGCGGGCTGGGGCGCTTTCGCCCGACGCTCAGGAGATGGTCGGGCAGGTTCTGGGATAAGCTCTCGACCGCTATCGACATCGCTTTTGCGCGCAAATTGCAGAACGCCGATGTGATCGTCGCGCATTTCGGCAATAACGGCATGCGCGTCGCCCGCGCCATGAAACGAGGCCGGATTTCCGCTCCTTTGGTGACCATATTCCACGGCCGCGATGTCGGCGAACCGCTGCATGACAACACGCTCACGCGCTACAAGGTTATCTTCGACAAGGGCGTTCTCCAGCTCCCGGTGAACGCGTTTTTCCGCGACGCCCTGATCGGCGTCGGCGCACCCCCCGCGCAAGTCATGGTTCACCATATGGGCGTGCGGCCCGGTGAGATCGGCTACCATTGGCGTTCCTGGGACCGGGACACGCTGTCCTTCATCTCGGTCTGCCGGCTGACCGAAAAGAAGGGCATCGAATTCGCCCTTCAGGCGCTCGCCAGCTTGCCGCGGCGCGACTGGGTCTATTCGGTGATTGGCGGCGGCGAATTGCTGGAAGAGTTGAAGAAGCTCGCCGCAAATCTCGGCATTGCCGACCGGGTGACTTTCCTCGGGCCGCGTCCGCACGCCGAGGTCAAGCAGCGCCTGCGCAATGCCCACGTATTCCTGCTGCCTAGCGTTGCCGCGCGAGACGGCGATCTCGAGGGTATTCCGGTGGCGCTGATGGAGGCTATGGCCGCCGGGCTGATCGTCGTCAGCACCTATCACTCGGGCATTCCCGAACTGATCGAGGATCAGGAGACAGGCTTCCTCGCACCGGAGCGAGACGTTGCGGCGTTGGCCCGCAAGCTTGTCTGGGTGGCCGAGAACCCGGACAAATGCGAGCGCATCGCACGTGCGGCGCGCCGCAAGATCGAGCAGGATTTCAACGCGGACGTACTCAACGAACGTTTTGCGCAGATCGTTGCTCAACTGGCCGAAGCCAGGCAGCCGGCATGAACGCCAACCCGCCCCCCCAGTTCGGTCGCGTCGCCCTGCGCGGCGGCATGGTGACGATCGGCGCGCAAGGCTTCAAGATGGCGATCCAGTTTCTCTCCGTCATCGTGCTTGCCCGTCTGCTCGTGCCCGAGGATTTCGGCTTGGTGGCTTCCGTCGGGCCGATCGTGGCCTTTGTCGGGCTGCTTCAAAATCTTGGCCTGCAACAGGCTGTGGTCCAGCGCAAGGATATCAGCACCGAGCAGCTCAACCAGGTATTCTGGATCAGTGCGCTGGTGGGGATGGGCAGTGCCGTGGTGGTTGCATGCCTGGCGCCCGCCATCGCTGCTTTCTATGGCGATCAACGCATGGTGGGGATCACCATCGGCTCTGCCTTGCCGCTGCTGCTTGGCAGCCTCGCCGCGGTGCCGCTGGCGCTGATGAACCGTCACTTGCGCTTTGGCCAGCTCGCGCTGAACGACGTGATAACCGCTGCTGCCGGACTTGCGACTACCGCAATCGCCGCCTATGCGGGGCTGGGCTACTGGTCGCTGGTCATTGGCCCTGCGGTATCGGCTGTTGTCGCGCTGGCCGCGGCATGGCAGGTGGCGCGCTGGACGCCGTCGCGGCCGGACCTGAAGGTCGATACCGACATATTGTCCTTCGGCGCCAATCTGACCGGCTTCAATCTGGCCAACTTCTTCTCGCGCAATCTCGACAACATCCTGATCGGAAAATATTCGGGCGCGATCGAGCTCGGCTATTATGACCGCGCCTACAAGCTCCTGCTGTTTCCGCTGCAGAACATCAACCAGCCGCTGACACGCGTGATGGTGCCGCTGCTGAGCCGCATCCATGAGGACAAGGCGCGGTTTCGCGACATCTATGTGCGAACCAATTGGATGCTGGCGGCCATCACTATGCCCGGCATCGCGGCGCTGACGCTGACGTCGGACCAGGTCGTCGGGCTTCTCTTCGGCGAGCGCTGGACAGCGGTGGCGCCGATCTTCGCCTGGCTGGGCATCGCCAGCCTGATCCAGTCCGTCTCGAGCACCACCGGCTGGATCTTCATCTGCCAGGGCAAGACCAAGACCATGTTCCACTGGGGCATCTACTCGTCGCTGACGACGGTCGCCGCCTTCATCATCGGCCTGCACTGGGGCGCCGTCGGTGTCGCGGCGGCCTATGCGATCAGCGGCTATGTGCTGCGCGTCCCGGTGCTTGCCGTTCTTGTCCACCGGGTCGGCCCGGTGACCGCAGCCGACTTCCTGGTCATGCAGGGACTTTTCATCGCGTCGTCGCTGCTTGCCTGGTCCGTCTACCGCGAGTTGCCGGCATCGCTGACCGGCCAGTCAGACCTGCTCGCGGTGGTCCTGGCGGTTGCCCTCAATTATTCGATCGGCCTGGTCCTCATGCTTGCCCTTCGCCAGTCGCGCAGCGCCCTGTTCACCACGCTTTCCAGCGCCATGCGCAACGCCCGCTAGGCCGGCAATCACCGGCCTCAAAAGCTCACCTGCCGACATCGCCGACGCATGCTCCTCAAGCACTGCCTGAAGGCTCGTCCTGCGATAGAGGTCGAGATTGGCGGTAAGTCTGCCGAGCTTCTCGCTCGCTTCCTCGGGCGTCACCGTGTCGATGTCGAGCAGCAGGTCGGCGACGCCGATCCGCTTGGCGAGTTCCTTGGTCTTGAATTCATAGGCGATCGGCAGCACCGGCGTGCCGACGCAGAGCGACATGATCATCATGTGCATGCGCGTTGCGACAACGAAGTCGAAGCCTTTCACCAGTGCCATCAGTTGCTCCGGCGTGTGGAACGAAGCGTCCACGCTGACATGCTTGGCGATCTCCGGATCGAGTTCGGCAACGATAGCCCGCGCCGTCTTGGAATCATCATGGGCGTATTCCGGCACGCCCTGGCAGGTGGAGACGAAGGTGACCTCCTTGGCGTGGTCCCTGACCAGGATGGTCGCGATCGCGCGGATCGAGTCGATGTAGCGGCGCATGCCGCCCTCGCCGTCGCTGACATAGTTCCAGTGACGGACGGAAATGGCGACGCGGCCGGTGACGGTCGCCGACTGGCCGGAGGCCAGAATTTTTCCGATCCTGTCGGTGTCGGCCAGGGCAAAGACGGCGTCGGCCACGACGTGGCATTTGCCGGGGTCTTTCACCATGTCCACAATGTGGCCTCGCGAACGTTCGTCGCGCAGCAGGATGAGCGGGCTCCGATCGAAGATTGGGCTCAACTCCTGGCGATTGTAACTTTTGTTGAACGGGCCGAGCGATTGCGTGAAGAAGACGGGGTCCTTGCCCAGAATCGCGTCGATCCGGAATTGATTGAGTCGCCGTTCCAGATTGTAAGTCTCGACAAGATAGGTTCCGCCTGTCGTGACCACGAGGTCGGCGTCTTTGTAGATCTCGAGACCACGGCGATTGCTTGAGCTGAACAAACGCCCGAGAACGCCGCGGATGCCGAACCGCCGCAGGGCATTGAGGACGAGCCGATTGTAGATCGGCTTGAACAGGTTCTTCAGCCCGCTGCCATATTTGTAGCGGAACAGCGATTCCGACAGCAGCTTGTGGAATTCGAGATCAGGATACTCTTTCTTCGTGTAGAGCCTCGCCGCCACCTCCGGCTGGCTGTCGAAGACGTAGAACTGGATATCGTCTTGCACGATCGTCTTGAAAACATGGCGGATCGCCAGGAGAATCGCTGCATCCCCGGTATTCAGGCAGACGGTGTTTTCAACCGCGATCTTCATGGAATGACCTCATTTCGTGAGTAGTCCCGTGCTTCCATCGACGGGTGCGAAGGGCGGATTGCAGGCGGGTTGGCCGAAAATGCTGCACGCCAAGGATGGTCCTCGCGTCGTGATTATTGGCGCGCAGCCCGATGGCAGGCCAACGCGCGGTCCATGTGGCCCAAGCAGAGCGAGATTAACCCATCGATTTTGCAGTGCAACAAAAAACGGGGATCTTTGCTACGCTGCAACCAAAAATGTTGCGATGCAGCAAGAGCTGTACTAGCATTGTTGCGGGCGGGCCAACAGCGGTCGAGTTTTCATGCTGCATGTCTTGTACTTGGTACACGACGTCTCCGACCCGGCAGTGCGCCGGCGGATCATAATGCTCAAGGCAGGCGGCGCCCAGGTTACGCTGGCGGGCTTTCGTCGTACGGCAAGCGCAGTTGCTGATGTCGAGGGCTTGCAGCCGATCGATCTCGGCCCGACTCGTGATGGCCGATTCGCCCAACGTCTGGCCGCGATCATGAAGGCAGTCGTCTCGACCGGCTCGAAGCTGGGCTCAATGCCACGGCCCGACCTCATTATCGCGCGCAATCTGGAAATGCTGGCGCTTGCCCGCCGCGCCAGGTCGGCTTTCCAGGCAACGGTGCCGATCGTCTACGAGTGCCTGGATATCCATCGCCTGCTGCTTCGCGACGATCCGCTGGGCTGGGCGATGCGCGGCGCAGAACGCTTCCTGGCCAGGGATGTGAAGCTTCTGGTGACCAGCTCTCCGGCCTTCATCGCCAACTATTTCAAGCCGTTCGGACAGATTGCCGCCCCGGTCGAACTGCTCGAAAACAAGTATTTCGAGCCAGCCGCGGCCTCGCTGGATGACCGCGCGGCGCCGGAGAACCCCGTAGCGCCGCCTTGGCGGATCGGCTGGTTCGGGGCGCTCCGCTGCCGCCGTTCCCTGGAGCTTCTGGCCGAATTTTCGCGCCGCCTCGACGGCCGCTTTGAAATCGTCCTCAGGGGCCGCCCGGCGCTGTCCGAATTTCCCGATTTCCACGGTTTTGTCGAATCGGAACCCTGGCTCTCGTTTGGCGGGCCCTACCGCAATCCCGAGGACATGGCGGCGATCTACCGCGAGGTTCACTTTTCCTGGGCCATCGACTTTTTTGAGCAGGGCCTGAACTCCGAATGGCTGCTGCCCAACCGGCTCTATGAGGGCTGCCGCTTCGGAGCCGTGCCGATTTCGATGGGAGCCACCGAAACCGGCCGGTTCCTCGACCGGCAAGGCATAGGGGTTCTTTTGCCAGAAGCCACGCCCGAGGCGCTCGAAGCCGCCGTCGGCACGATGGAGCAGCATCGGTTCGAGACATTGAGGGCGCGTGTTCTCGCCCGCAATCCGCGCACCTGGAGCTACGACCGCGCCGATTGCCGGGCGCTCGTCGAAAAGCTCCGCGGGCTGACTGCGGCTCCCGGTCCATATGCTGCCGAAGCATTGGCATAGAAGGACTGCCGATGACGCAAACCGAAATTCCATCCTGCATGATCGTGGTTCCGTGCCTGAACGAAGCGGCCCATATCGGCGCGTTGCTTCGAGAGCTCCGCCCTGCGGCCGAGAGGCTGGACGCCGTGATCATCGTTGCCGATGGCGGCAGCACGGACGGCACCAGGACGATCGTCGCGGACATCGCCGCAAAAGATCAGCGGGTGATCCTGCTGCACAATGAAAAGCGCTTGCAGAGCGCGGCAATCAATCTCGCCGTCGCCAGGTTCGGGGAAGGCGTCGACTATCTCATTCGCATCGACGCGCATGGCGGCTATCCTGCGGATTATTGCGACCGGCTGGTCGAAGAAGCGCAGGCCACCGGTGCGGATTCGGTCGTCGTCTCGATGCTGACCAGTGGCAGCGGCATGGTTCAGAAAGCAGCGGCAGCGGCGCAGAACTCCAGGCTCGGCACCGGCGGCTCCAAGCACCGGCATCTTTCGGCGGGAGAATGGGTCGATCATGGCCACCACGCACTGATACGGATATCGGCCTTCACCGCGGTCGGCGGCTATGACGAAACCTTCAGCCACAATGAGGATGCCGAACTCGACTATCGGCTCCGCCAGGCCGGCTACCGTATCTGGATGACCGGCAAGACGCAAATGGTCTACTACCCGCGCTCCTCGCTGAAGGGCCTCTATTTTCAATATCTCGGCTATGGCCGTGGCCGGGCGAAGAACGTTCTCAAGCACCGCATGATCCCGAAGATCCGGCAGATGGTGCCGCTTCTGGTGTTCCCCGTGGTTCTTCTCGCCGCCTTTTCCTTCGTCCACTGGCTGGCGGCCGTGCCGCTTTTGCTATGGGCGTCGGTCTGCCTCGGCTACGGCTTTTGGACCGCCGTCAGCCAGCGCAAAGCCGACATTGCGCTTGCCGGGGTCTCGGCAATGATCATGCATTTCGGCTGGTCGGTCGGTTTCTGGCTGCAACTGCTCGCACCGCGACCGCAGCGCGGGGTAGCGTGATGGACCCGGTCAGGAAAAATCGAAGCATCGATATCTGCGTCTGCACATTCCGCCGGCCGGAGCTTGCCGACACGCTTCGCTCCATAGCGGCCATGGACATGCCCGCGGGGTTCGACGTCGGTATCGTCATCGCCGACAACGACGATACGCCGACGGCCGAAACGCTGGTCGCCAAGCTGGCGGGGGAGTTGAAGCTGCCGGTGACCTACCGGCACGCCCCGGCCCGCAACATCTCGATCGCGCGCAACGCTTGCCTCGATACCAGTGCGGCGGATTTCGTCGCCTTTATCGACGACGACGAGACGGCCACCGCTGGCTGGCTTGCCGAACTGGTGGCGACGGCGGAAGCAACAGGTGCTGCGACGGTGCTTGGGCCGGTGCAAGCCCGTTACCTGCCGGATGCGCCCGCCTGGATGCGCAAAGGCGATTTCCACTCGACCTTGCCGGTCTGGGTGAGCGGCGAAATCCGCACCGGCTACACCTGCAACGTCCTGCTCAGGATTGGCGCTGAGAGCCTGCGCGGCCGGCGCTTCAGCCTGGCACGTGGCCAGACCGGCGGCGAAGATACGGAATTCTTCGACCAGATGGTCAAGGCCGGCGGCCGCATCGCCTTTTCGCCGGAGGCTTGGGTCGACGAAGCGGTGCCACCTGCCAGGGCGGCATTCGACTGGCTCGGCCGCCGCCGGTTCCGCGTCGGGCAGACGCACGGTCATCTTCTGGGGCGCAACGCACACGGCCTTGCCCGGCTCAAGCAGGTCGGCATTGCCGCGGCAAAGGCCGCCTACAGTTTCCTGTCGGCAATTCCGGTCGCCATCGACCCCGTACGCCGGAACCGCAGCCTGCTTCGCGGCATTATGCATGTCGGCGTCGTCAGCGGCCTCGTCGGGGTTCGTGAAATCCGCCAATACGGCCTGTCTTCGCCGGAGCAAGGGGGCAAGCGTGCAGCCTGACGTGAGCTTCGTGATTGCCGCCTACAATGCCGAGGCGACCATCGATCGGGCGATTGCCAGCGCCGTCGCCCAGCGCAATATCAGCGTCGAGGTCATCGTCGTCGACGACAAGTCGCGCGACCGGACGCTCGACCTGGCGAGATCCTACCCCGAAGACATCGTACGCGTTGTCGCGCTCGAGCAAAACCGTGGCCCCGGCGGCGCCAGGAATGCGGGCCTTGAGCTTGCCCGCGGCAGGTGGGTCGCGGTCCTAGATTCGGACGACGCGGTCTATCCCGGGCGAATCTGCACCATGATCGAACGCGCGGAGAAAGCGGGCGCCGAGATCGCGGTCGATAATCTGCAGGTCGTTCGCGAGGATGGCGTTGCCGAAGAGACGATGTTCCCGGCCGACTATCTGGAAGGGCTCGGTTCAATCTCGCTGGCGGATTTCATCGGCGGCAATGTCCTCTTCGAATCGAGGTTCAATCTCGGCTACCTCAAGCCGATCTTCCAGCGCCGGTTCCTGAACGAGAACGGGCTGCGTTACGATGAAAGCCTGATCATTGGCGAAGACTATATCCTCCTGGCCAGTGCTCTGGCCAAGGGGGGCAAATGCGTGGTCGAGCCGACGACGGGCTATATCTACCACATTCGCACCGGCTCCATCTCCCGGGTGCTCGAACTTCATCACGTCGAGGCGATGCGCAGGGCCGATGCCACCTTCGCCGCGACCCATTCCATGGATGCTGCGGCCGAGGCGGCGTTCGCCAGGCGCGCTCGCAGCCTGCGCCGGGCGGCATCATTCCTGTCGCTGGTCCAGCACATCAAGGCGCGATCCCCGCTCAAGGCGATATGGACGGCGCTCAGCGATCCGGCGGCGGTTCGGCATATGAGCATGCCGATCGCCGTCCGGCTGCGAAGGGTAGCGGCACAGTTTGCCGTGGTGGCGGGGAGGTGAAGGGCTGCAGGTGAATGAAGACAGTTTCGCCGCCTGCGACAGGGTTGAAATCGATCTCCTCAGAAGGAACATGCAATGAAAAAAGTCAGGAAGGCAGTCATACCGGTGGCGGGGCTCGGAACGCGGTTCCTGCCGGCGACCAAGTCCATGCCGAAGGAAATGCTGCCGGTGGTCGACAGGCCTGTCGTGCAATATGCGGTTGACGAGGCGTTCGAGGCCGGCATCGAGCACATCGTCTTCGTCACCGGCCGCAACAAGGCGGTGATCGAGGACTATTTCGACCTACATCCTGAACTGACCGGAACCCTGGAGCAGAGCGGCAAGAAGGCGCAACTCGAATCGCTTGAAAGCCTGCTTCCCGTCGCCGGCGCGACGAGCTTCATCCGCCAGCAGTCGCCGCAAGGCCTCGGCCATGCCGTCTGGTGCGCGCGCGAAGTCATCGGTGACGAGCCCTTCGCATTGCTTTTGCCGGACATGGTGTCCTTCGGCGGGCGCGGGTGTCTCGCCGAGGTCGCCGATCTTTATGCGCAGACTGGCGCAAACGTTATCGCCGTCGAGCGTTGCGATCCGACCGAGACCAGCAAATACGGCATTGTCGGGCGCGGCGCTGATGTCGGCACGGGCTTCGAGGTGACGGCCATGGTCGAAAAGCCGGCTCCTGCCAACGCGCCATCGAACTTCTACATCAACGGCCGCTACATCCTGCAGCCCGAGATATTCTCGTTGCTGGCCAGCCAGCAGCGCGGCGCCGGCAACGAGATACAACTGACCGACGCAATGGTGCGTCTCGCACAGACCCAGGCCTTCTTCGCCCAGCCTTTCGACGGCCGCATGTTCGACTGCGGTTCGAAGGAGGGCTTCATTCAGGCCAATGTCGCTTTCGCGCTGGCGCGGGAGGACATGAAGGGCCCGATCTTCGAGATGCTGCAGGAATTCGTCCGGTCGCATCAGCGTCGGGAAGAAGCCGCATAATGTCCATTTTTTCGAGGCATTGTGGGTGCGGCTGATGACGCAGGACAGGCCGTTGCGCCGCGCGCGACGCGCACTGTCCGGCGCAAGGTTTGCACCCTATGTCCCGACCTTCGAGGCGGTAGCGCCTGCAAACTAGAATTGGACCGAAGATGAACTATGCCAATTTTCCTGTCGACAAGAGGACGCCATTGCCGGCTTCTAATGCGGCAAACGCCGAAGATTTCATCGACATCGAGCGCCTGCTTGGCATGGCCGCGCGGCAGGCGAAAGTGGTTGCCGCCTGCGCCGTCATCGGTCTCTTTCTCGGCGTGCTCTATTTGCAGACGACGCCTCCTACCTATGTGGCGACGAGCAGCGTGCTGATCGACGAAGGATTGAACAAGGTCGTCGACGACATTTCGGCGGCGTCGGTCAGCATGCAGACCGACTCCGCCGTTCTGAGCCAGATCGAAATACTACAGTCGGCCAGGCTGGCTGGGGTGGTCGTCGACAAGCTGAAGCTCGATCAGAACGACGCTTTCATGAACCCTCCGACATCGGCCCTGTCGAAGGTTGCTGGCTTTGTGCGCGGTATCGTCCAGTCTGTCCGCCCCAAGCGCGCCGCTAGCACAACCGATGTCACTCAGCTTGATGCTGCGACGCGTGACGCGATCACCGCATCCTCATCGCCCCGTGACTACGCAATCTTCAAACTGCAGACCCAACTCGATGCCGAGCGGATCGGCCGGAGCTTTGTCATCAGCATCTCCTTTCAGGCGACCGATCCGGCGCTTGCGACCGCCATCACCAAGGCCTATGCCGATGCCTATCTAGCCGATCAACTTGATGCCAGCTTCGACGCGACCGAGCGGGCGGCGGTCTGGCTGCAAGGCCGGCTGACCGAGCTTCGTGAGAGCTCCCAGGCGGCTGCACTGGCGGTCGAAAAGTTCAGGGCCGAACACGGATTGGCCGTCAATGACGGCCAGCTGATCAGCGACAAGCAATTGTCCGATCTCAACACCCAGCTGATCGTCGCGCAGGCCGATACCGCACGTGCCGGCGCCCGCTATCAGCAGTACAAGTCGATCGTCGAAAGCGGCTCGGACAATGCGTTCAAGGACGCTGCGATATCGAACGACCAACCGAGCAGCTCGGTCATCACGACGCTGAAGAACCGCTATCTCACCGTATCCAAGCGGCAGCAGGATGTCGAAGCCAATTTCGGCCCGCAACATCCGCAGGCCGTCGCGCTCGCCAAGGAGAAGGTCGACATATCGGCGCAGATTTTCGGCGAGCTGAAGCAACTGACCGAAAGCTACCGCAACGAATACGAGGTCGCTCTGGCGCGCGAAACCGCGCTCCGCGCAAATGTCGCCTTGGCGGCTGGCAAGAGCTCCATCGACAACCAGTCGCAGGTCAAGCTGCGTGAGCTGGACCAAAAGGCGACGGCGCTGTCGACGCTCTACCAGACGTTCCTGAACCGCTATGAGGAGGCCGCCCAGCAGCAATCCTTCCCGGTCGGCAAGATCCGGGTCATCTCGGACGCGACGATGCCGCAGTCGGCCGCAACCCCGCGCACAGCCATCGTGCTGGGGCTTTCGCTGGCGCTTGGCATGATGCTGGGGGCAGGGGTTGGTGGCCTGAATGAATTCAGGGAACGCTTCTTCAGGACCGGCGAGGATGTCCGCGACCGTGTGGGCCTCAAATTCCTCGGCTACCTGCCGGTCATCGGCAAGGCTGGCAAGGATGACCAGCGCAATGGCGGTCAGCCTGACGTCAAAGTCGTTGAATCCAAGACCGCCAAGTCCTCCAAATCCCAGCCCTCCAGAACATTGTCGGCAGCCGAAAAACGTGCGCGGATGCGGGTAACCGTCGATGCCCCGGCATCGATGTTCTCCGAGACGCTGCGCAACGCCAAGATCGCCTTCGACGTCGTGATGGAAGGCCAGGGCAGCCGGGTCATCGGCGTGGTCTCGGTGCTTCCCGGCGAGGGCAAGTCGACCGTGGCGGCCAATCTTGCCGGGCTGCTTGCCGTCAACGGATCGAAAACGCTGCTGATCGATGGCGACCTGCGCAATCCCGGCCTCAGCCGCAGCCTCGGTATGGAGGCCGAGCAGGGCCTGATGGAAGCTGTGGTGAGCGGGCAGACATGGCAGTCGGTCGGCAAGATCGACCGGCAGACCAAGCTGGCTATCATCCCGGCCGTCCTGCGTGGCCAGTTTTCGCATACCAGCGAGCTTCTGTCTTCAGCCGGCATGCGGCGTTTCATCGATAACGCCAAGGAAACCTTCGAATACATCATCGTCGATCTGCCGCCGCTCGGGCCTGTCGTCGACGCCAAGGCCTTCGCTCCGCTTGTCGACGGCTTCGTGCTGGTCACCGAGTGGGGACGCACGCCGCGTGCGATGGTGCAATCCATGCTCAGCTCGGAGCCCTACATCGCCAAGAAGATCATTGGCGCGGTGCTGAACAAGGTCGAACTGAAGAAGCTGGCCAAATATGGCGCGATCGGCGGCTCGGAAAAATTCTTCGACAAATATTCGAGCTACTATCTGGAAAAATCGGAAGCGCGCACCAAGGCAGCCGCCTGAGCGACGACATCGCGCTCAGGAAAATATCAACCTGGCGCGGTTGTCGACGATCCTGAGGGCGGTCAGCTGGCCGGTTTGGAAGGCGCCGGTGTCTATGCCAAGCCGGCGTCCCTCGAGCTTCGGAGTGTCGACCGGCGTATGTCCGTGCACGACATAGCGGTCGAGAAGATGCGCTGCTTCGAAGAACTCCGAGCGGATGTTGAGCAGGTCGTCCTCGTCTTGTGCGGCTAGGTCGATGCCCGGCCTGATGCCGGCATGAACGAATACGAATTTCGCCGAACAGACCATGACCGGCAGCGCACGCATGAAACTGACGTGGTCGGCGGGGATGATCTCCCGAATGCGCCTGTCGACCTCCTCGTTTGAACCGTAGAGATCGGCCATGCGCTCCGGGTCGACGCCGTAGGAAAACAGCGTTTGCAGGCCGCCTATTGCCAGCCACGACTCTCTCGAAATGATCCCGTCGAGATAGTTCAGCATCACGACTTCGTGGTTACCGGCAAGGCAGATGCGCTGGAAGCCTTGGAGTGGCGGCGCCAGCAGATGATCGAGCACGCGCGCCGACTGGGGGCCACGATCGACGTAGTCGCCAAGCATGATTATGAGCTTGCGCCCTTCGAAGGGCGCCGAATCGAGCAGGATCTTCTGCTCCAGGGCGCGGAGTTCCTTGTAGCAGCCATGCACGTCGCCGATCGCATAGACGACTGCGCCCCGCATATCGATCTCCAGCCGCTGGCGTGCCGCGGCCTGGGGCTTTCTCGATCGCTGGAACAGGGTCACGTATGGCGTCTCGCATGGCTGTGGGTGCGTCTCGATTCCGAAACAACATGACGACACCGCGCGTGGATACCACGTCCGGCGCCGGTCGTTCCATACCGGAGCTTCGGACGCAACTCGGCTTCGGCGCCCCTTACAGGCCGATGCCGCGCCGGTTCAGCGCGGCGGTGATCTCGTCGAGGATGGCCGGGTCGTCGATCGTTGCCGGCATGGCCCATTCCTCCTTGTCGGCGATCTTCTGCATGGTGCCGCGCAGGATCTTGCCGGAGCGCGTCTTCGGCAGGCGCTTGATCGTCACCACAGTCTTGAAGGCAGCGACCGGGCCGATCCGTTCGCGCACCAGGGTGACAACCTCATTTTCGATGATGCCGGCGTCGCGGTCGACGCCGGCATTCAGCACGACGAAGCCGAGTGGAACCTGGCCTTTCATAGCATCGGCAATACCGACGACGGCGCATTCGGCGACGTCGGGATGCGCGGCCAGAACCTCCTCCATGGCGCCGGTCGATAGCCGGTGGCCGGCGACATTGATGATGTCGTCGGTTCGAGCCATGACATAGAGATAGCCGTCCTCGTCCATCATACCGGCATCCGCGGTTTTGTAGAAGCCGGGGAACTCGTCGAGATAGGCTTGGCGAAACCGCTCGTCGGCATTCCACAGCGTCGGCAGGCAGCCGGGGGGCAACGGCAATCTCACCACGACATTGCCAAGTGTACCACGCTTGACCTCATGCCCGGCATCGTCGAGCACGCGGATGTCATAACCGGGCATCGGCACGCCGGGCGAGCCGTATTTGACCGGCAGCAGGCCCAGTCCGGCGGGGTTGATGGTCATCGGCGAGCCGGTCTCGGTCTGCCACCAATGGTCGATCACCGGCACGGTCAATTTCTGCTCCGCCCATTTGATGGTTTCCGGATCGGCGCGCTCGCCGGCGAGGAACAGCGTCCGGAATTTGGACAGGTCGTATTTCGGGACGAATTCGCCCTTCGGGTCCTGTCCTTTGATGGCGCGAAAGGCGGTTGGCGCGGTGAACAGCGCGACGACGCCATGCTCGGCGATCACACGCCAATAGGTGCCGGCATCGGGCGTGCCGACCGGCTTGCCCTCGAACAGGATCGTTGTGCAGCCATGCAGCAGCGGGCCGTAGACGATATAGGAATGGCCGACCACCCAGCCGACGTCGGAAGCCGCCCAGAACACTTCGCCCGGTTTGACGCCGAACTCGTTTTCCATCGACCATTTCAGCGCGACCATATGGCCGCCATTGTCACGCACGATTCCCTTCGGCTGGCCGGTCGTGCCCGACGTGTAGATGATGTAGAGCGGATCGGTGGCAAGCACCGGAACACAGTCGACATTGGCACCCGCGGCCCGCTCCCGCGCCACGGCGTCGGCATAGTCGATATCGTGGTTTTCCCTGAGTTCGCAGCGCAGTTGGTCGCGCTGCAGGATAAGGCAGCTTTCCGGCTTGTGCCGCGACATCTCGATCGCCTTGTCGAGCAGCGGCTTATAGGCAACCACGCGCCCTGGCTCCAGGCCGCAGGAAGCGGAGATGATCAGCTTCGGCTTGGCGTCGTCGATGCGGGTGGCGAGCTCATGCGAGGCAAAGCCGCCGAAGACCACCGAATGCACGGCGCCGATCCGCGCACAGGCAAGCATGGCGAAGGCTGCTTCCGGTACCATCGGCATGTAGATGATGACGCGATCGCCTTTTTGGATGCCACGATTCTTGAGCACCGAGGTCAGCGCGACCACCTCGCGCTTCAACTCGGCATACGTGAATTTCCTGATTGTGCCCGAAATCGCGCTGTCATGGATCAACGCGATCTGGTCGGCACGGCCGCCCGCCACATGACGATCGACGGCATTGAAGCAGGTGTTGCACGAGGCGCCAATGAACCACCTGCCATAGACGCCGGCATTGGCGTCGAACACCGTCTCGAAGGGCGAGAACCAGTCGATTGCGCCGGCGGCATCGGCCCAGAATTTTTCCGGGTCGCGTTTCCAGCCGTCATAGACCTCGTGGTAGCGTGACGCCATCCAGCTTCCTCCCCAGGAATGTTTGCTGTCCTTGAAATAGCGTATGCTGGTTTGTGTAACCATGTATTTGTGCGTTTCGTTTGCTGTCGTTCTAACTTGGCCGCAAGTGCGGGTCATGGTGGTCTGGGGGCCGGTATCGTTCGAATTTTCGGCATTAGGGGCAGGGCGAGATGAAATTGCGATATGAGCTTGGGTTTGCCGCGGTTGCGACGCTGGCGGTGGTGCTCGCTTCAGCTGCTCAGGCAGGCGACGCGGCGGCCCGGCGCGTCATCGGCTTTTCGCCAGACGGCAACTACTTCGCCTTCGAACAGTACGGCACGCTCGATGCCGGTGCTTCGGATTCGGGCTGGTCGGAGATCGACATCATCGACACGCGGACCGATGAGTTCGTCGGCGGCAAGCCGATCGTCATCGCCGACGAGACGGAGGATTCGACATTGACGCTTGCGCAGGCGAGGGCACAGGCCGCCGAACTGGCGGCGCCCTTGCTGGCCAAATATGCCATCGCGCCGCGCGGCGAGCGGACTGCCTTGGACAGGTTCACCTTTCCCGACGACATGGTCGCCTACAATGACATTGCGCGCCTCGAGCAGGTTTCGCAAAAATGGCTTTCGCCGGCCTATGACGAGCTTGGCACCATCCAGCTCGAGCAGATCCGTGCCGACAGCACGGCGGATTGTTCAGCGAGTTTCGACGCGACGCAGCAAGGCGAAACGACCGGCAAGGCGCTCGGCTTTCGCCTGACGCTGCGGGGTCAGGATGGCAAGCCGATCAAGCTGCTGCATGAGGACAAGGCGGTGCCCGGTTCGAGGAATTGCCCGACTTCCTACAGCCTGTCGGAATCTTACGCATTCACCCCGGATGGAAAACCGGGCGTGCTTGCGGTGCTCGTGCAGCGCTTCAGCCAGGGATTTGAAGGGCGCGACCGCCGTTTCATCGCCGTGACTGGCCAGGCGCACTGAGGCAACGCGTGAGACGTAGTCCGCTACCCGAGTTTGTTGTCCCTAAAGCGGGAGGGCAGCGAGCATAAGTCCGACCCCGCCGACGATCAGCAAGGCGGCTGCCAGCACCTTTCCATGGCGCTCGAAACCCGTCGGCGCCCGATCCCAATTGTAACGCATGCTCGAACTCCCCAAACCCGCAGATTCTTTATCTTGCGCAGGGTGAGGAGGGCAACTGTCTGGCGATGCGCGGCGTTGCCGATACCGGTCTTGTCACCGACTATTTCTGGGGCATTCTCCGCTGCTACATGCCCCAGCGCAGCGCGGCCGTATGTACCGGTGCATCCCACCAAACAGCCGCCTCGTCGTCGAGCATGCTCAGCGTGATCGAACAGCCGGCCATGTCGAGCGAGGTCACATAGGACCCGACCAGCGACCGGATCACCGTCACGCCGTGCTTCTCGAAGATTTTGCGGGCGCTGTTGTACATCAGATAAAGCTCCATCAACGGTGTGCCGCCAAAGCCGTTGACGAAGAGTAGCGCCTGGCCTCTGGCACCGTCGCCCAGGTCACCCAGGATTGCGGTACAGATCTCCTCGGCGATAGCATCGGCGCTTTTCAATGTGTCGCGCCGCCTCCCAGGCTCGCCGTGGATGCCGACCCCGAACTCCATCTCGCCGTCGCCGATATCGAAGGTCGGCTTGCCCGCCGCCGGCACGGTGCAACTGGTCAGCGCCACGCCCATCGAGCGCGTCGCGCCGTTGACGCGCTCGCCGAGCGCCTTCAACGGCTCCAGTGCCATGCCTTGTTCGGCCGCCGCGCCGACGATTTTCTCGACCACCAGCGTGCCGGCGACGCCGCGCCGGCCGGTGGTGTAGGACGAGTTTTCGACCGCAACGTCGTCATTGGTCACGATTTGCATCACGCCTTCCGACATTTCAGCGGCCATGTCGAAATTCATCACGTCGCCCTCGTAGTTCTTGACGATGAACAGGCAGCCGGCGCCCGTATTGACGACTTCGGCCGCCGCCATCATCTGGTCAGGCGTTGGCGAGGTGAATACCTGGCCGGGGCAGGCCGCATCCAGCATGCCGTGCCCGACGAACCCGCCATGTAGCGGCTCGTGACCCGAGCCGCCGCCGGAGATCAGCGCCACCTTGCCCGGTGTGAGCAGCTTGCGGCGGACAAATTTGTGTTCCTCGCCAAGCGCCAGGATATCGGCATGCGCGGCAACGAAGCCGTCGAGGCTCTCGGTCAGCACCGTATCGACCGAATTCAAAAATTTCTTCATGGCCGTCCTCCCGAAATAGCCCAGCGTCAGCTGCCCTTGCCGGCGATGCTGGTGATCTTCTGGATGAAATCGTTGACCGCCCGGTCGAGCGCCGCGTTCTGCTTGTCGTCGCCGAAATCGGGAACGATCAGCGAGACATGGCGTGTCTTGCGCAAGCCTGCGGCCAGCGACATCTTTCCCGGATGCGCCCGATGGTAGGCCTCAAGGAAATGATCGCGTTCGGCCGGGCTGAAATGGCAGACGGAGAAGATAGCCGGCAAATGCTTCGACGGGATCGGCGTCGAATAGGCCGGGCTGGAAATCTGCGTGACGAAGCTGCGATGCTTGCCCAGCGCATCAGCGAGGCGCTGGCGCATGCCGGACGGGCGCTGGTCGATCACCTGCGACAGGATCGTCTTGTAGGCGCGGATCGCCTCTTCGGGGCCGGATTGCGACGCCTTGTCTGCCATACCGGGGCCTAGATCGAAACGTCCGCGATGGCCGCCTTGGCCATCGCGAGTTGGGCGGGAGCGACGGAGAGGTCACGCAGGCCGGTTTCGAGCAGCGCCGGGATCGAGGCGGGGTCGCCGCCGGCATCGCCACACAGGCTGACCGGGATATTATGCTCGCGGCCGAAGGCGGCAACCGAGGCGATCAGCCGGAGCACGGCTGGGTGCCTGACGGAATTCAGATGTGCGACCGACGCATTGTCGCGCGCGGCGGCCATCACGTATTGGGTCAAATCATTCGAGCCGATCGAGAAGAAGGCGGCCTTGGCGAATGCCTCCGGTGCGATGGCCACCGACGGCACCTCGACCATGATGCCAAGCGGCGGCATTTTGTGCGCGATGCCGCGCGCCAAAAGGTCAGCCTGCTCCTCAGCGAACAGCGCGGTGGCGTGTTCATACTCTTCCGGAACGGCGATCATCGGGAACATCACCTTCAGATTGCCGTGCATGGCAGCACGTAGCAAAGCGCGGATCTGCACACGAAAGACCGCCGGACGCATCAGTGACAGCCTGATCCCGCGCAGGCCAAGGAATGGATTACCTTCCTCGACGGTCAGGCCCGGCACAGGTTTATCGCCGCCCGCATCGACAGTACGGATCGTCACCGGCCTGTCGCCTGCCCATTCCAGCACCGTACGGTAGGCGCGATATTGCGTCTCCTCGTCCGGCAGCGTCTTGCCGAACAGGAATTCGGTCCGCATCAGCCCGACACCGTCGCACGCCGCAGCATCGATGCGGTCGACATCGGACGGATCGGCAATATTCACCTGCACGTGGACCGCTATGCCGGTCTTCGTTGCTGCCGGCCTTGTCAAATAGGCTGCCGCATTGTCGCGATGCGCCGCGAAAGACGACGACGATCGCCGGAATGCCTCGATCTCCGCTTTCGAAGGCGCCAACACGATGCCGCCATGTTCGGCATCGAGCAGTGCGATTCCGACAAGCTGAGCCGGCGAAGCACCGGGCCCGGCTACCCCACGCGCTACGAGCCCCAACCCCACCACCATTGGCACGCCGCGTGAGCGTGCCAGCATTGCGACATGACTTGCGGCACTTCCGGCCGTAAGTGCTATGCCGCCGCCGGCACTCCAGTCGGTTTCGAGGAAGCGCGTCGGTGCGATATCCTCGCCGTAGAAGATCGCACCTGCCGGCGCGGCAATGTCGCCGCCCCCGGCAAGCGCGCGTAGCACCTGGTCGCGTATGTCGCGCATGTCGGCCGCGCGCGCCCGGAAATAGTCCTGCTCGGATGTTTCATAGCCGGCTATCTCGGCGTCGAGCCCTTTTCGCCAAGCCACATCAGCAGCCATGCCCTCGGCAATTCGCGCAAAGGCCGGGCCGGTCAGCGCGTCGTCCTCCAGCATGGCGAGCTGGAATTCGAGGATCCCGGCCGCCTCGCTGTCGCTGGTTTCGATCAATGTCGCGAGCCGGCCTGCGGCAATGGAGATGGCGGCCTCAAGCGCCGCCTTCTCGTCCGCGGCAGTCGCCTTGCGGACATAACGCACAGCAGCCTGGCCCAGATCGAACAGCGGCCCCTCGGCATAGCCGGCCGATGCCGAAATGCCCTGCAGCCTAAGCGGTTCGGGCATGGTCCTTGCCTTCGTCGAAATCGCGCCGCACCAGCTCGACCAGTGCGCCGACCGCCTCGCCGGCGCCGTCCCCTTTGGCTCTGATATGCAGGACAGTGCCTTTCGGCGCTTTCGCCGCCATCACCTTGACGATGCTCTTGGCGTCGAACCATGGCCCGTTGGCGGCGAGCGCAATCTCGACGTCGGCCGAAAACGTCTTGGCAAGCTTGGTGAACTTCACCGAAGGACGCGCATGCAGTCCCACCTCATGGGTGATCAGGACGCTGGCTTCGGCTGCTGCGGACATGCTTGTCAAAATTCCCGTTCGTTCACGACGGCGACAATTCGTGCGCCGTCGCCACCACTTCCCTGAGCGAGGCGCCGCCGGAAGCCTCGGTCGCCGCCATCACCGCGCCTTCGACGATCGGCGCATTGCAGACGATGATCTTCTGGGCGCGTGGTTCGCCGATCATCTCGACCGCTATCTCGCTATTGGTCTCGGCACCGCCGAGATCGACGAGGATCGCGACCCCCGCCTCCGACCAGGCCTTGTCGATGGCGCCCATGATCGCCTCGACATTGGTTCCCAGCCCGCCATGGCCGTTTCCGCCGCACCATGCAAGCGGCACTTCGTTGCCGACCATCTGCCGCACCATGTCGGCGGTGCCTTCGGCGACCAGCGGCGAATGCGATACGATGACGATGCCGACATTGCTCATGCGCGCCTCTCGATTGCCTCGGCTACGGCCCGCACCAGAAGCGCAGTCGAGCGTGCGCCGGCATCCATATGACCGACCGAACGGTCGCCAAGGAATGAGGCGCGCCCACGCAGCGCCTTCATCGGCACGGTCGCGTCGGCCGCGTTGTCGGCGATCTCGACGATGTCCGCTGCCGTCTTTCCCTGCAGCAGGGCCTCATGCACCGGCTGCAGCACGTCGAGCATGGTTTTTTGCCCGGCCTGCGACTTGCCTCTGGCGGCAACCGCTTCGATCGCCTTGCCGAAGGCCGCCGCCAGGTCGGCGCGACCCGGCGCGGCGGAAATCTCCTTGCCGAGCGCCATGAACAGCGTGCCGAACAAGGGACCGGAGGCTCCGCCGACGGTCATCACCAGTTTGGTGCCGATCGCCTTCAGCGCCTCGGGCAACGGCTTTGCCGCAAACGCGCCGGCCTCGGCCCGCACTGCCTCGAAGCCGCGTTTCATGTTGAGCCCATGGTCGCCGTCGCCGATGGCCTGGTCGAGACTGGTCAGCTCTTCGGCATGTGCGGCGATCGCGTTTGCCGCCGCCTCGATCAGCCTGGAAATATCCGCTGCCGCCATATCACCCATGCTCCTGGCCCCTGCGCTGCCGGCAGTACGAGAAAATTGCATATCCGGCAATTGAAGCATTCTTTTCCCCAGTCAAGCGGGTTCGAGCAACGCAGCGAGGGCAGTGAAGACCTCGGCGACGGCAAAGGCGCCGGGGTCGACCACGCCGTCGAGCTGGCTGCCAATATAGGCGGACCGCCCGGCCTTGGCCTTGCGCATGGCAGCGGTGGCCTCGGCTCCGCGTTGCGCCGCGACTGCCGCATCTTCCAGACTCCCCCTATCCAGCGCCCTCAAGGCGGGTTCCAGGGCATCGATCATCGTGCGATCGCCGACCCTCGCTCCACCATAGAAGGACATCCGATCGAGGCCGGCGAGAAGCGCCTTGGGAAGCGTTTCGCCAGACTCCAGCGCCTGCGCGGCGGCGGTGAAGAAGATCGACAACAGCACGCCGCTAGAGCCGCCCATGCTGGCGCTCAGGATGTCGCCGACGGCGGCGAGCGTTGCGGCAGGGTCAGCGAGCGGCAGTGTCGCAATGCGGCCAAGCACGCTGCGCGCACCGGCCGCCACAGTCGATCCGGTGTCACCGTCTCCCGCCTTGGCATCCAGTCCGTTCAACGCGCCTTCAAGCGAGATCAGCCGTTCGCAGACCGCGACAACCAACCGGTCGGTGCGTGCGTCCTGGCTGGCTTTCGACGCGTTGTTCGGGCCGGCGGCTTTGGCCATCGGCACGACGCTGGCTTGGCGAACGGCTCTTGCCGGCAGCCAGGCGTGAGGGCCTACCGGCGCCCGCAACGCCGCTTCGCGCGACGCATCGAGCCGGATCAGCGACAGGGAAAAGCCGTTCATGTTGAGCGCGGTCATAAGCTGCCCGGGCCCGATTGTCAGCGTCACCTTTTGTGCCAGCGGTGAAGCCAATACCGCATTGGCGACAAGCAACATTTCCAGCGGTGGCACCGAACCGAGATTATTGATCAGCAAGGCGTAGTCGCTGACCGGATCGAGCCGCGCGGCAAGGCGCTCCGACATGATCGCAACCAGCCTTTCGGCACTTTGCACCGCAATCCGCTCAACGCCCGGTTCGCCATGGATGCCGAGGCCGAGTTCAGCGTCGTTGGCGCCAAATCTTTCGTCATGGCTCTGGCCGGGGATCGAGCACGATGACAGCGATATGCCGAGTGAAATGATATCCGCCGCGGCCGCCCGCGCCGCAGCGGCAACCGTCGCCAGATCGTTGCCGGCTTCCGACAGGTGGCCGGCGATCTTGTGCACGAACAAGGTGCCGGCAACGCCACGCGGCTGGGCAATATCAGGCAGGGCAATGTCGTCCGCGACGATCACCATCTCGACGCGGAAGCCTTCGGCGCGCGCCTTCTCGGCGGCCAAGCCGAAGTTGAGGCGATCGCCGGTATAGTTCTTGACGATCAGCAGGCACCCGGTGGGACCGGTCACCGCGCGGATGGCGGCCAATACCGCTTCCACGCTCGGCGAAGCAAAGATATCGCCCGAAACCGCCGCCGTCAGCATGCCAATGCCGACAAAGCCGGCATGGGCAGGTTCGTGCCCGGCCCCGCCGCCGGAAATGACCGCGACCTTGGTCTTATCCCAGTCCGCGCGGAGAATGACCTTGATCTGGGGATAGCCGTCGAGGCGAGCGAGATCGCCGGCGCCGGTCGTACCGAGGAAGCCGTCCAGGGCCTCAGTTACGATCGTATCCCTGCGATTGAAAAAATGCTTCATCGAATTGGTCCAGTCCGGTGCCCGAAATTGCCGGTTGAAAGGTGCCAGGAAAACACTCGCGCAGCGCTCACATCAGCCGTCGCCCATCGGGGCCGAAATACAGCGGCGAGCGATAGCGGATCATGATCTTGTCGCCCTGCGCCAGGTCGGTGTCGGGGTCGGTTAGCGTCACCAGCTTCCTGGTCCCCACCGTCACATGCAGATGGTTCTGGTCGCCGAGATGCTCGACCCAATCGACGACGCCGTCGGCATGGCCGTTCGCCGCCTTCTCGATCGAAAGATGTTCGGTACGAGCACCGATCGTCTTTGTTCCCGCCGGCGCGCCACCATCCGGCAGCAGTCCGACCGGCAACAAATTGATTGCCGGTTGGCCGAGCCTTGCGGCGACGTGAAGGTTTGCCGGCTCAGAATAGATCGTGCGCGGGGAACCGATCTGCACCAGCACGCCGTCGGCGAGAATGCCGATGCGGTCGGCCATGGTCATCGCTTCGATCTGGTCGTGCGTGACGTAGAGCATTGTGGCGCCGAGTTCCGCCTGGATGCGCTTCAGCTCGAGCCTGAGATCAGCGCGCAGCTTGGCGTCGAGCGACGACAGCGGCTCGTCCATCAGGTAGATCGACGGCTTGCGCACCAAAGCGCGGCCGATGGCGACGCGCTGCATCTCGCCGCCAGAGAGTTTGGTCGAGCGATTATTCAGCTTGTGGTGGATGCGCACCATCTTGGCCACGTCCTCGACGCGGCGGCGGATCTGATCCTCCGGCATTTTCCGTGCTGGCGAGCGCAGCGGAAAGGCGAGGTTGTCGTAAACCGACAGATGCGGATAGAGCGAATATTGCTGGAACACGAAAGCGGTGTCCCGCTCGGCCGGCGACAGCGTCGTCGTGTCGTGGCCGGCAATATGGATCGAGCCCGCTTCCGGACGCTCCAGCCCGGCGATCAGCCTGAGCGTCGTCGTCTTGCCGGCGCCGGTCGGCCCGAGCAGCACGACGAATTCCCCGTCGGCGATATGCAGGTCGAGATTGTCGACGGCGACATGCTCGCCAAAAGCCTTGGTCACGCTTTTGATGTGAACGTCAGCCATGATGTGCTCGCCCCTGGGAGGCCGAGTCATGGATTTCGGTGCGCACCGCACGGCCGGATCCTTTTGCGAACAGCGACAGCCGCGCGCTGCTCAGCGCCAGGCCCACATGATCGCCCGGATTGAGCCGGATTTCGGCCGGCACCCTGGCCTTGATGATGCCGTCTGCTGTCTCCACCGCCACGATCTGAGTGGTGCCGAGATATTCCGTGCCGTAAATAGCACCGCGCAGCTTCGAAGCGTCGTCGAAGCGGATGTGCTCCGGTCGGATGCCAAGCGCCATCTCGGCCGGCGCGACGTCCTCGCGGATCTCCGGCACGGCCACCTTCGCGCCTTGCACAACAATTTCCCTGGCGCCCTTTGAAAGCCCGCCGCCGAAGCCGAGGAAATTCATCGGCGGCGAGCCGATGAAGTCGGCGACGAACATCGTCGCCGGCCGGTCGTAGATCTCGCGCGGCGTGCCGAACTGCTCGATGACGCCGTGGTTCATCACCGCGATCTTGTCGGCCATCGACATCGCTTCCATCTGGTCATGCGTGACATAGACGGTGGTGGCGTGGATGCGGTTGTGCAGTTCTCGCAATTCATGGACCATCAGGTCGCGGAATTCGGTGTCGAGCGTGCCGAGCGGCTCATCCATCAGGAAACATTTTGGCCGCCGTACGATGGCGCGGCCGAGCGCCACGCGCTGGCGATCGCCGCCGGCAAGCCCGGAGACCGATTTGTTGAGCAGATGGTCGATCCGCAAAAGCTTCGCCGTCTCCTCCACTCGGCTCCGGATTTCAGCGCCTGGCATGCCTTGCGCCAGCAGTGGAAAGCCGATGTTCTTCCGCACATTCATGTGCGGATAGAGCGCGAACAGCTGGAAGACGAAGGCGATGTCGCGCTCGCGGGCACGCCGCATGGTGACGTCCTCGCCGCCAAGCAGGATCTTGCCGCCGGTCGGTAGTTCGAGCCCGGCGATCATGCGCAACGTCGTCGTCTTGCCGCAGCCGGACGGCCCCAGCATGACGAAGAATTCGCCGTCCTCGACGACGAAGTTGGAATCCTGCACGGCGACGAAATCGCCGAATGCCTTCCTCAGATGTTCGACCCTGATCTCGGCCATCGTCTACTCCGGAAATTTCGAGACGATGATGAACATCGCCGTGCCCGCAAGCATGGTGATGAAGGAATAGGTGTAGAGCACCAGTGCGAAGGGCTGGAACAGCATCAGGAAGCCGATGGCGATGATCGCGGTGGCGACGTTTTCCATCAGCCCGCGCCTGGCCCAGACGGGCCAGCGCGATTTGCGTTTTGCGGTCATGCTCATTTACGCACCGCGCCAAAGGTGATGCCGCGCAGCAATTGCTTGCGAAGCAGGATGGTGAAGACCAGGATCGGCACCAGGAAGATCGTCGTGCCGGCCGCGACCGCCGGCCAGTCCTGACCGCCTTCGCCGATGATGGTCGGGATGAAGGGCGGCGCGGTCTGCGCCGTGCCCGAGGTCAGTAGCGCAGCGAAGGCATATTCGTTCCAGGCAAAGATCAGGCAGAAGATGGCGGTTGCGGCAATACCGGTGGTCGCCTGCGGCAGTACCGTGCGCCAGAACGCCTGCAGCCTGGTGTAGCCGTCGATCATCGCCGCTTCTTCATATTCGCGCGGGATCTCGTCGATGAAGCCTTTCAGCAGCCACACCGCCAAGGACACGTTGACCGCCGTATAAAGCAGGATCATGCCGAGAGCCGTGTCCGACAGGCCAAGCTCCCGGTACATCAGGTAGATCGGGATGGCGACGGCGATCGGCGGCATCATCCGCGTCGACAGGATGAAGAACAGAAGGTCGTCGGCGAGCGGCACCTTGAAGCGCGAAAAACCATAGGCCGACAGCGTGCCGAGGAACACCGCGCAAAACGTCGAGCCGAACGCGATGATCAGCGAATTGACGAAGCGCGGCATGAAGTTGGACGGGCCGGCGATCACCATGTTGCGCTTGCGCACCGTCTCGTCGCACAGGCCCGTCGCCGGTCCCAGCGAGTTGATGTATTCCGGTGTTTGCCGAGTCCGGGTCGAGAACAGGTTGCAGTAGCCCTCGAGGCTGGGCTGGAACAGGATCTTCGGCGGATAGGCGATCGAATCCGGCGGCGTCTTGAAGCTTGTGGCGAAGATCCACAGCAGCGGCACGATCGAGATCAGCGCGTAGGCGACGATGATCGTGCCGGCGACGCGCTTCGACGTGGCCGACGGCGCGACAACGGAATGGGCTGACGTCAGGCTCATCTCTGCTTCACCTTGTTGAGCGCCTTGACGTAGATGTTTGCGAGGCCAAACACTGCGACGAACAGGATGATGGCGAAGGCCGAGGAATAGCCCGTCCGCCAGCTTTCGAAGGCCTGCCGCTTCAGCGTGATCGAGGCCACTTCGGTGGTCGATCCCGGCCCGCCGCCGGTGAGCAAATTGACCATGTCGAACATCTTGAAGTTCTCGATGCCGCGAAACAGCACCGCCAGCATGATGAAGGGCAGCGCCATCGGCAGCGTGATCGACCAGAACTGCCGCCAGTTGGAGGCGCGGTCGACCTCGGCCGCTTCGTAGATGTATTCGGGGATCGAGCGCAGGCCGGCGAGGCAGATCAGCATCACGTAAGGCGTCCACATCCAGGTGTCGACGATGATGATCGACCATGGCGCCAGTGACACGTTGGAGAGCATGCTGATTTCGGTTGCCGGAATGCCGGTGACGAACGAAACGGCGTAGGCGAACAGCCCGATCTGCGGCTCGTAGAGGAAGCGCCAGAAATTACCGACCACCGCCGGCGACAGCATCATCGGCACCAGGATGATTGTCGTCCAGAAGGCGTGGCCGCGAAACTTGCGGTCGATCAGCCAAGCCAGCGTGAAGCCGATCAGCGTCTGCAGCAGGATGGTCCAGAACACGAAATGCGCCGTCGTCTGCATGGCGATCCAGATGTCCTGGTCGGCGAGGATGCGCTTGTAGTTTGCCAGCCCAAGGTTCTTCACAACCTCGTTGGGCCGATTGGCGCGAAAATTGGTGAAGGACAGATAGATTGCCCAGAACAGCGGAAAGATGTTGATAGCTAAAAGCAACAGGATCGTCGGCGAGATGAACAGCCAGGCGAGGCCCTTGTCGCTGATGCCCCGGACCTTGCGGGCCAACGGCTCGGGCGTAGCCCGGGCAACGCTGTCCGCCGTCCGATTGAGCATGGTCAGTCCTGCTTCGGTCACTTGCTCGTCTCGACAATGGAATTTATCTGAACTGTGTCCCGTGCCAAGTGGCACGGGACGGTTCGGTCATGGGCTCGGGAGGAGCCGTTTACATCTTGCCATCGTCCTGGAAGACCTCGGTCCAGTCCTTGACGAGGCCGTCGAGCGCATCCTTGGCCGAGCCTTGCCCGGCAACGACATAGTCGTGGAAGCGCTTCTGCGATGCCTGCAACAGCGGGGCATAGCTCGGCTCGGCCCAGAAGTCCTTCACGATGGCCATCGAGTCGAGGAAGGTCTGCGCGTAGGGCTGGCTGGCCGGGAAGGCCGGGTCCTTGACGACCGCGTTGAGGCAGGAATAGCCGCCGAGCGACCACCATTTGGACTGCACGTCCTTGTTGGCGAACCATTTGATGTATTTGAGCGCGGCTTCCTGCTTGTCGGAATAGGAGACCACCGAGATGCCCTGGCCGCCGAGCTGGGCGAACTGGTCCCCGTCCGGACCTTTGGGATTGACGAAATAGCCGATCTTGTCGCCGCCGACATTCTCGTCCTTCTGCAGGCCTGGCCAGGTGAAGGCGAAGTTCATGTGCATCGCCACCTGGCCGGATTTGAACGCATCGACGCCTTCGCCCATGTAGCTGTTCGAGGCGCCGGGAGGGGTGCAGCAATCGTAGAGGGCTTTGTAGAACTCCAGGCCCTTCACCGATTTATCGGAGTTGACGAAGCCTTCCATCTCGTAGGGCTTTTTCGGGTTTTCGTACTGGAAGCCGAAGCTGTAGAGCACGTCCATGGCGCCCATGGTGATGCCTTCCGAGCCGCGCTCGGTGTAGATCGACGCGCCATAGACGGTCTTGCCGTCGATGTCGCGCTTCTGGAAGAATTCGGCGATCTGCTTCAATTGGTCGAAGGTCGTCGGCGGGCCGAGATCCCAGCCGTACTTTTCCTTGAATTCCTTCTGCAGCTCCGGCTTGGAGAACCAGTCCTTGCGGTAAGTCCAACCGACGACGTCACCCATGGCCGGCAGCGCCCAGTAATTCGGCGAGTTCTTCGGCCATTCCGAATAGCCGACGACGGTCGCCGGCACGAAATCGTCCATGCTGATCTTCTCCTTGTCGAAGAAGTCGTTCAGCTTGACGTAATGGCCGTTCTCGGCGGCACCGCCGATCCACTGGCTGTCGCCGATGATGAGGTCGCACAGCTTGCCGTGCGAATTCAGCTCGTTGAGAAAGCGATCGGCATAGTTGGTCCACGGCACGAATTCGAATTTCATGCCGATGCCGGTTTCCTTGGTGAAGTCCTTGGACAATTCCACAAGCGCGTTGGCCGGGTCCCAGGCTGCCCAGCAAAGCGTCAGATCTTCTGCCTGCGCGACATTCGAAACGGCTGTCGACGCAAAGAGTGTCGATGCCAGTCCCAACGCCAATTTCAAGGTCGATTTCATGCCTTCCTCCCATTTGCGAAACGCGTCCGGATGACGGTTTCAAGAGCCCGCTAAACCCCTCCTCGGGGGCCTAAACACAACGACGCGGCGCCGCACCGGATGTTTAGTAATTTGTTTAGTGATGCAATTTTTACTAAACAAGGCAAGCGAATTCGTTGCTGCATCGCAGCATGCTGGATAGGAAAGCAACGTGAGAAGTTGCGGCGACCTGCCTAGGTCACCGTCTTGTTGCTGACGGCCACCGGACGGATCACTGGGGCCGGCGGCAGCAGCGCGCGGATATCGGCGAAGGGGAAGACTGGCTCGAAGCGGAAGGCCTCGGCGAACGATCCGGCTGGGCCGTTGCACTGGCCGGCGCGAAAGGCGTTCTGCGTGCGCGCCGCGTCGACGAAACGCTCGGGATCCTGCGACTGGTGCGCCCGGATCGCCTCCGCCTTGAGATCGAAATGCCTGGAGGTATCGACGTAGTGCGTTGGCGAAAACCCGGTGCCGCCGAACGTGTCGGCATGTAGCACCGGCACCGAGAATGACGCTGCGATGCGCACGCCATCCGACAGCGCGCGGTGGTCGCCATGATAGTCGTTCGGCGCATGCGTTATCACCAGATCCGGCCCTATCTCGCCGATCAGTGCTTTGAGCGCCCCGATCAGCGCGGCATCCGCGACCAGCCCGCCATCGGGAAAGTCGAGGAAGCGCGGCGTCACGCCAAGCAGGCCGGCCGCCGCCGTCGCCTCCTTGCGGCGCGTGCGGGCAAGTGCGGCCGGATCGCCATAGCCGCCCCTGGTGCCATCCGTGGCTATGGCAAAAAAGAGTTCTGCGCCTTGCGCGGCATAGGCCGCCATCGTACCGAACATGAAGATCTCGATGTCGTCCGAATGCGCGCCAAGCGCCAATATCTTCACTCTCATCTCTCCCGGAAATGGAAAAACGTGCCCAACGGAATTCTGCTCGCGCTCATCGCCTATGCAAGCTATTCGTGCAGCGACGCTGTTGTCAAAAGCCTGGGCGGGCAGTTCAACGTCTTCGAGATCGGCTTCTTCTCGACATTGTTTGCCGGCTGCTTTCTGCTCTTTACCAGGCCGGCAGGCGAGCGCTGGCTCGATTTCTGGCGCACCAACCGGCCCTGGGCGGTACAGGCCCGGGCCTGGGCCGGCATCGCCTCGGGCGTGCTCAGCGTCTATGCCTTCACCACCATCCCGCTGGCGGAAGTCTATGCGCTCATCTTTCTGGCGCCGCTGTTCGTCACTATCCTGGCCACGCTGGTCCTCAAGGAAAAGGTCGGCCCATGGCGGTGGCTGGCGGTCGTCGCCGGCTTTGCCGGAGTCATGCTGGTCGTCAGGCCTGGTTTTCGCGAGTTGCAGCTTGGCCATCTGGCGGCGTTCATCATCGCCTTCCTGGCCGCCACCAATGTCATCCTGATGCGTTCGCTCGCCGCGCAGGAAAAGCGCACAACGATGCTCGGCGTGCTGATCGGCTACGGCCTGCTCTTCAACGGCGTCGGTGCGGCGGCTACCTCGTTCTCGCTGCCGGATGGCAGGCAATGGGCCTGGCTGGTGCTGGCCGGCGCCTTTACCGCCGGCGGCCAGCTGCTGCATCTGCTGGCGGTCAAACACGCGCCGGCCAACCGCATCGCGCCGACGCATTACTCGCAGATCGTCTGGGCGGTGGTTCTAGGTGCGCTGTTCTTCAGGGAATATCCGGATTTTCTGTCGCTGGTCGGCTTGGCCGTGGTCGGCGGTTCCGGCCTGCTAACGATGGTGCGCGAGGAGGTGCGGCTCGGCACGGTGCGCTGGAACCCGTTTTTGCGGACCAGGCTTTGAGTCGGCGCCGAGGTTGCGCCGCGACCGCCACCGCTGATATGCGGTCGCTGCCAACTGGCTGCACAGCATAGCACAATGACGACAAAACCCTTGCCGGACCTGCCGGTCTCCGTTGTCTTGCCGGCGCTCAATGAAACGCTGAGCCATGGTAACAGCGCCGTGCTGGTGGCGCCGCCCGGTGCCGGCAAGACGACGCTGGTTCCACTGGCGCTGCTCGACGCTGAATGGCTCGGCGGCGGAAAGATCATCCTGCTCGAGCCTCGCCGCCTCGCCGCCCGCGCTGCCGCCCGCCGCATGGCCGAATTGCTCGGCCAAGAGCCCGGCGAAACCGTCGGCTATGCCATGCGCATGGAAAACCGCAGTTCCGCAAAGACCAGGATTCTCGTCGTCACCGAAGGCGTGCTGTCCCGCATGATCCTCGACGACCCGGAACTGCCTGGTGTCGCGGCGGTGCTATTCGACGAGTTCCACGAACGCTCGCTCGACGGCGATTTCGGGTTGGCGCTGGCGCTCGACGTGCAGGGTGCGCTGAGGCCCGAACTCAGATTGCTGGTGATGTCGGCAACGCTCGACGGCGCGCGTGTCGCAAAATTGCTGTCCGGCGCGCCGGTGATCGAGAGCGCAGGCCGCGCCTTCCCGGTCGACATCCGCTATGACGAGCGGCCGGCCGGCGTCACCATCGAGGACGCCATGGCCAAGGCGATCCGCTCGGCGCTTGCCGGGGAGGAGGGCAGCGTGCTCGCTTTCCTGCCCGGCCAGCGCGAGATCGAGCGCACCGCCGAGCGGCTGGCGGGCAAGGTCGGCGCCGATACCGACATCGTCCCGCTCTATGGTATGCTCGACAACAAGGCGCAGGACGCGGCGATCAAGCCGGCGCCGTTCGGCCGCCGCAAGGTCGTGCTGGCGACGTCGATCGCCGAAACCTCCATCACCATCGACGGCGTGCGCGTCGTCATCGATTCCGGCCTGTCGCGGCTGCCGCGCTATGAGCCAGCGAGCGGCCTGACGCGGCTGGAGACGGTACGTGCTTCCCGCGCTTCCGCCGACCAGCGCGCCGGCCGTGCCGGGCGCACGCAGCCGGGCGTCGCCATCCGGTTGTGGCGGGCCGAGCAGACGGCGGCCCTGCCGGCCTTCACGCCGCCGGAAATCCTCGAGGCCGATCTTTCCGGCCTGTTGCTCGATAGCGCGGCGTTCGGCGTCGCCGATCCGACCAGCCTGTCCTTCCTCGACCCCCCGCCGGCTTCGGCGCTCACCGAGGCGAGGGTACTGCTACGTGCGCTCGATGCTGTCGATGCGGCAGGACGCCTGACGGATGCCGGTGCCGCGATGCGCAGGCTGGCGCTACCGGTGCGGCTCGCCCACATGGTCGCCGAGGCGGCAAGGACCGGAGAGGCGCTCGAGGCGGCGATGCTCGCCGTATTATTGACCGAGCGTGGCCTTGGCGGCGATGGTGCCGATCTCGAACGGCGGCTGCTGCGCTTTCGCGCCGAAAGATCGCCGCGCGCCACCGCCGCCCGGCAGCTGGCTGAGAGGCTGGCAAAGCAGGCTTCACCCTCCCCCTTGAGGGGAGGGTCGGCGAGCGAGCCGAGCGCAGCGAGACGAGGGAGACGGGGCGGGGTCGTCGATGGCGTGCCCGAACCGACCCCACCCCGATCCGCCACGCGGATCGACGCGCCGGGGCGAGCCACGGGTCTCGCCCGTCCTTCCGACCCCCTCAAGGGGGAGGGCAGCACAGCCGGCGCTCTCCTCATCCATGCCTGGCCGGATCGGGTCGCCAAAGCGCGCGGCGAGCGTGGCCGCTTCGTGCTTGCCAACGGCTCGGGCGCCATGCTCGACCCCTCCGATCCGCTGGCCGGCGAGACCTGGCTCGTCGTCGCCGACCTGCAGGGCAAGGCGCAGAACGCCCGCATCACCGCAGCGGCAGCCATCGATGAGGCCGACATCCGCACTGCCCTGGCGGAAAAGATCGAGACCCGCCGCGAGGTGAGCTTCGACCGCGACAGGCGCGCGGTGCGGGTGCGCGAAACGGTTCGCCTCGGCGCCATCACGCTGTCCGAACGCATGCTGCCGGCGCCGACCGGTGCCGACGCGGATCGCGCCATCCTCGACGCCTTGCGCGAACACGGCCTAGCCCTGTTGCCGTGGAACAGGGAGGCGGAGACGTTGCGGCAGCGGCTCGGCTGGCTGCATCGCGGCCTCGGCGCGCCATGGCCCGATGTCTCCGACGCCGCGCTCGTCGAGCGCCTCGACGACTGGCTGCTGCCGTTCCTTTCCGGCGCGGCATCCTTTGCGGCAATCGATCCCAGCGTGCTTTCGCAAGGCCTGATGACGCTGGTGCCGCACGAATTGCAGCGCAAGATCGACACATTGGCGCCGACCCATTTCGACGCGCCGTCGGGCAGCCGGCTGCCGATCCGCTATGACGGCGAATGGCCGGTGCTGGCGATCCGCGTGCAGGAACTGTTCGGCTTCGACCGGCATCCGGCGATCGCCAACGGCACTGTGCCGCTGACGCTCGAATTGCTGTCGCCGGCTCACCGGCCGATCCAGACGACGCGCGACCTGCCCGGCTTCTGGCGCGGCTCCTGGGCCGATGTGCGGGCAGAGATGCGCGGCCGCTATCCCAGGCATGTCTGGCCGGAGAACCCGCTTCTCGCCGCCGCCACCAGCCGCGCCAAGCCGCGCGGTACCTGATGCTTCCAGACTGTCATTCCGAACCGAGGGCCGGCTTCGGCGGTTTTCGGAAAAGACCTCCGGCTGTTTCCCCTCTATAATCACTTGCCATGATAAACATCCTGCACGCACCCGACTTCCAGCAAAGCCAGCGGCTGCGCCTCAACACGCTGATCAGGTTGCGCTGGCTTGCCATCGTCGGCCAGAGCCTGACCGTGCTTGTCGTCGCTTACGGGCTGAAATTTCCGCTGCCGGTCAGCATGTGTTTTGCGCTGATCGCCTGTTCGGCCTGGATGAACCTTTTGCTGACCTTCCGCTATCCGGCGGCGCATCGGCTTACCCCGTTCTCGGCCTTCGCCATCCTGACCTTCGACAGCCTGCAGCTTGCCGGCCTGCTCTACATGACCGGCGGACTCACCAATCCGTTTTCGCTGCTGATGACCGTGCCCGTCGTCGTCTCGGCGACGTCGCTGCCGCTGCGGCTGACCGCCATGCTCGGCGCGCTGGTGATCGTGGCGGCGACGCTGCTGGTCTTTTACCACCTGCCGCTGCCATGGCATGAGGGCGCGCCATTGGCGATGCCGTTCATCTATGTCGCAGGCATGTGGATGGCGGTGTTCTGCTCCATCGCCTTTACCGCGATCTATGCCTTCCGGGTGGCCGAGGAGGCGCGGCTGCTTGCCAACGCGCTTGCCGCCACGGAATTGGTGTTGCAGCGAGAGCAGCATCTCTCTGCCCTCGACGGCCTCGCCGCGGCCGCCGCGCACGAGCTCGGCACACCGCTCGCCACCATCACACTGGTCGCCAAGGAAATGGAGAAGGCGCTTGGCGAAGATCCGAAATACGGCGAGGACGTGAAGCTGCTGCGTTCGCAGAGCGAGCGCTGCCGCGAAATCCTGAAGCGCCTGACCAGCCTGTCCTCCGAGAGCGAGGTGCACCTCTCGCGCCTGCCGCTGACCTCGCTGGTCGAGGAGGTGACGGCGCCGCACCGCGATTTCGGCATTTCGATCAAGCTTCGGCCGGGCGAGCGCATCGGCCCGGAACCGGTGGGCCGGCGCAATCCCGGCGTCATTTACGGCCTCGGCAATCTGGTCGAGAACGCGGTCGACTTCGCCCGCAACAGCGTGACAGTGCGCTGGAACTGGAATGAAGCCGCCGTCAGCTTCTCGATCATCGACGACGGGCCGGGCTTTCCACCGGAGATCATCGACCGTATCGGCGAACCCTATATGTCGACACGACAAGGCACCGAAGCCGGCGGCGGCCTCGGCCTCGGCCTATTCATCGCCAAGACCTTGCTCGAACGCTCCGGCGCGACGCTCGATTTCCGCAATTCAAGCGAGCCCGGCGAGGGCGCTATCGTGCAGATATCGTGGCCGCGCAGCGTCTTCCTCAATCCCGAGCAGGCTTCGGCCACCATGTTCGACACGGCCTAAATTGGACAATAGCGTTGCGAAACTATATTTGCGTAAAAATCAGGCAGCAGGATTTTCAGCACGATGAGTACTGACGAAACGATTGGCGCAATGGTCGAAGGCGAGGATACCTCGCTGCTGATCGTAGACGACGACAAGCCGTTCCTGACGCGGCTTGCCCGCGCCATGGAAACCAGGGGTTTCGTGGTCGAGACGGCGGAGAGCGTCGAGGAGGCGGTTGCCAAAGCGCGCGCCAATCCGCCGGCCTATGCGGTGGTCGACATGCGGCTGGCCGACGGCAACGGCCTCGACGTCGTCGCCGCGATTCGCGAGAAGCGCGACGATGCCCGCGCCATCATCCTCACCGGCTACGGCAACATCGCCACTGCGGTGACGGCGGTAAAGCTCGGCGCCATCGACTATCTGTCGAAGCCGGCCGATGCCGACGATATTTTTGCCGCCCTGACCCGCACCGCGGGCGAACGCGCAGCGCCGCCAGAAAATCCGATGTCGGCCGATCGCGTGCGCTGGGAACACATCCAGCGCGTCTACGAAATGTGCGACCGCAACGTCTCGGAAACCGCACGCCGCCTGAACATGCATCGCCGCACGCTGCAACGCATCCTCGCCAAGCGCGCGCCGCGCTAAAGGGCTCTCATTACAGGCTTGCCCGGCCAGCGCTGTTTGCGCATCATCGCTTGGCGGTGTCGGACCTTGCTACTGATACGACGGAGGCGACATGCAGGACGAAAAGCGGCTGGTCTCCATGCTGCGCGAATTCCTCGACAGCGAGGCGGCCGGCGGCCTCGTCCTGATGGCTGCGGCGGCCTTGGCCCTGATCGTCGCCAATTCGCCGCTGGGCGAGGCTTATTTCTCCGCCCTCCATGCCTATCTCGGACCGCTCAGCGTCTCGCACTGGATCAATGACGGCCTGATGGCGGTGTTCTTCCTGCTGGTCGGCCTCGAGATCAAGCGCGAAATGCTTGACGGCCAGCTGTCGACCTGGCCGCGCCGCGTGCTGCCCGGCATCGCCGCCGCCGGCGGCATGGCAGCGCCGGCACTGGTCTACGTCGCCATCAACCACAACAATCCAGCCGCTCTGTCTGGCTGGGCGATCCCAACCGCCACCGATATCGCCTTTGCGCTCGGCGTGCTGTCGCTGCTCGGCAGGCGCGTCCCGGGCTCGCTGAAGATATTCCTCACCGCGCTCGCCATCATCGACGATCTCGGCGCGGTGCTCATCATCGCGGTGTTCTATACCAGCGGCCTCTCGCTCGCCTATCTCGGCGCCGCCTTCGCCGTGATCGCGCTGCTGGTGGTGCTCAACCGCATGCGGGTGCTGACGCTGCTGCCGTACATCTTGCTCGGCATCGTTCTGTGGGTTTTGGTGCTCAAATCGGGCGTCCATGCGACGCTCGCCGGCGTCGCGCTGGCCCTCACCATACCGCTGAAGATATCGCCGGGCAGCGGCCATGATCTCGACCATTCGCCGCTGCACCGGCTCGAACACGGCCTGCACAAAGTCGTCGCCTTTTTCGTCATCCCGATTTTCGGCTTTGCCAACGCCGGCGTCTCGCTCGCCGGTCTCAGCGCTGCCGCCCTGGCCGAGCCGCTGACGCTCGGCGTCGCCGCCGGCCTCGTCTTGGGCAAGCTGGTCGGCGTGTTCGGGTCTTCCGCGCTTGCCATCCGGCTTGGCTTCGCCGATCTGCCGGTCAATGCCGGCTGGCTGCACATGGTCGGCATTTCGCTGCTCTGTGGCATCGGTTTTACCATGAGCCTGTTCATCGGCCTGCTCGCCTTCGCCAGCGACGCCGCCCTGCAGGACGCGGTCAAGGTCGGCATCCTCGCTGGCTCCTTTATCGCCGCGCTCCTAGGCGCCGCTGTGCTGCTGGTGGCGCCGGCCGGAGGCGAGGCGGAGGAGGCGGAAGAATAGGCGTCTCCTCGCGGGCGCTACCCGTGAGCGACCATGACGTGGCGGACGGCCGTATAGTCCTCCAGCGCGTAGAGCGACATGTCCTTGCCGTAGCCGGATTGTTTCAACCCGCCATGCGGCATCTCGTTGGTCAGCATGAAATGGGTATTGATCCAGGTGCAGCCATATTGCAGCCGGGCCGCCGTCGCCATGGCGCGCGAAACATCCTTGGTCCACACCGACGACGCCAGGCCATAGTCAGAGTCATTGGCCCAGTCCACCGCTTCGTCGACTTCGGAAAAGCGGGTGACCGAGACCACCGGACCGAACACTTCGCGGCGCACGATCTCGTCCTCCTGCAGCGCGCCGGCGACGACGGTCGGCTGGTAGAAGAAGCCGGAGCCCTCGCCCGGCTTGCCGCCCGTGGTGATCTCGATGTGCTTGAGCTCAGAGGCGCGCTCGACGAAGCTCGAGACGCGGTCGCGCTGGCGACGCGAGATCAGCGGGCCGATCTCGTTTTCGGTATCGTCAGGACGATCATACTTGATGGTCGAGACGGCAGCGGAGAGGTCGGCGACGAGCTTGTCGTAGATCTTCTTGCCAGCGTAGATGCGGCAGGCGGCGGTGCAGTCCTGGCCGGCATTGTAATAGCCGAAGGCGCGCAGGCCGTTGACCACCGCGCCGAGATCGGCGTCGTCGAAGACGATGACCGGCGCCTTGCCGCCGAGCTCGAGATGCGTGCGCTTGACCGATTTGGCGGCAGCCTGCAGCACCTTCTTGCCGGTGGCGACGTCGCCGGTGATCGAGATCATGTTGACCTTCGGGTGGTTGATCAGCGTGTTGCCGACGCTGTCGCCGCGACCGAGCACGACGTTGACGACGCCTTCCGGCAGGATCTCGGCAAGGATTTTCGCCAGCTTCAGCGCGGTCAGCGGCGTCTGTTCCGACGGCTTGAAGACGACGGTGTTGCCGCCGGCAATCGCCGGCGCCAGCTTCCAGGCCATCATCATCAGCGGATAGTTCCACGGCGCGATCGACGCGACAACGCCGATGGCGTCGCGGCGGACCATCGAGGTGTGGCCGGGAATGTATTCGCCGGCGACCTGGCCGGGCATCGAGCGGACCGCGCCGGCAAAGAAACGGTAGCAGTCGACGATCGCCGGGATCTCGTCATTGAGCACGGCATTGATCGGCTTGCCACAGTTCAGCGCCTCGAGCGCCGCGAAATCCTGTGCAGCAGCCTCGATGCGATCGGCGATCTTCAGGAGATAGCCGGCGCGCTGCGCCGGTGTTGTGCGGGACCAGGTGACGAAGGCTTTTTCGGCAGCAAGCACGGCCGCCTCGATCTGCGCTGGGCTGGCCTCAGGCAGATTGAGGATGGTCGCCCCGGTCTTCGGGTTGAGGATCGGCTCCTCGGTCTCGGTGCCTTTTTCGAATTTCGAGCCGATCAGCATCTGCGTGTCCATGGAAGTCTCTCCCTTATGAACGAGATCATTTGCCCGAACCGGCGATCTGGTCGCCGTCGCGGGTCAGGTAATAGGCAGCGAGGATGGGGAGCAGCGTCACCAGCACTACCACCATCGCCACGACATTGGTGACCGGACGCTGGCGCGGACGGATCAATTCTTCGAGCATCCAGATCGGCACCGTCTGCTGCTGGCCGGCGGTGAAGGTGGTGACGATGACCTCGTCGAAGGACAGCGCAAAGGCAAGCATGCCGCCGGCCAGCAGCGCGGTTGCGATGTTGGGCAGCACGACATGCCGAAAGGTCTGGAAACCATCGGCGCCGAGATCCATCGACGCCTCGATCATCGAGCCGGACGTGCGGCGGAAACGGGCGACCGCATTGTTGTAGACGACGACCACGCAGAAAGTGGCGTGGCCGAGCACGATCGTCCAGAACGAGAACGGGATTTCGGCCAGCGCGAAGGCCGAGCGCAGCGCGATGCCGGTGATGATGCCGGGCAGCGCGATCGGCAGGATGACCAGCAGCGAGATGGTTTCGCGGCCGAAGAATTTTGTGCGGGACACGGCGGCTGCGCACAGCGTGCCGAGGATCAGAGCGATGGCAGTCGAGATCGCCGCGACCCGCACAGACAATGACAGCGCCTGCCAGACGTCGGGGCGGTTCCAGGTGACGGCGAACCATTGCGTGGTCAAGCCCGGCGGCGGCCAGACGAAGCTCTTCTCCTCGGTGGTGAAGGCATAGACGAAGATCAGCAGGATCGGCAGGTGCAGAAAGAGCAGGCCGCCGGTGGCAGCGAGCTTCAGGCCGATCGGCGCGGATGGGCCACGGTCAGAGCGCATCGAAAGCCCCCATGCGCTTGGCGCCCCAGAGATAGAAGCCCATGATAACGATGGGCACCACGGTAAAGGCGGCGGCGAGCGGGATGTTGCCGGCGGTGCCTTGCTGCGAATAGACGGCCTGGCCGATGAACAGCCGCGAGGTGCCGATGATCTGAGGAATGATGTAGTCGCCGAGCGTCAGCGAGAAGGTGAAGATCGAGCCGGCAACGATGCCGGGCAGCGCCAGTGGGAACAGCACGTTGCCGAAGGTCTGGCCGGGCGAGGCGCCGAGATCGGACGAAGCCTCGACCAAATTGCCCGGCACGCGCTCGAGTGCGGCCTGCACCGGCAGGATCATGAATGGCAGCCAGACATAGACGAAGACGATGAAGGTGCCGGTTGAGGAGACCGACAATGAGTTGCCGCCGACGATCGGCAGCGATAGCCAGGCATCAAGCAGCCAGAGAAGATGCAATTTGGCCAGCAGCCATGTCAGGATGCCTTCCTTGGCCAGGATCAGCTTCCAGGCATAGATCTTGACCAGGTAGCTCGACCACAGCGGCAGCATGACGCCGAGATAAAACAGCGCCTTCCAACGGCCGCGCGCATAGCGCGCCGCGTAATAGGCGATGGGAAAGGCGATGACCGCCGCAGCCAGCGTCACCAGCGCCGCCATCGTCACCGTGCGCAGGATGATGTCGAGATTGGCGGCCTGCAGCAGGTCGCCATAAGTCTTCAGCGTGAACTCGCGGTTGATGAGGCCGGAGAACTCATCGATCGAAAAGAAGCTCTGCAAAAGCAGCGCAAACAGCGAGCCGATATAGACGATGCCGAGCCAAAGAACCGGGGGTAGCAGCATCAGGAGCAGCAAGAATTGCGGCCGGCGCCAGAAGAGATCGGAGAGCCCGCCGCGTACGCCGCCACTACCCGGCAGGATGGCGGGGGCCGTGGCCCGCGGCATGGCAGCGTCCAGGCTCATCCTAGCTCGTCCATCAGATGCAAATGCTCGCGGTTGAAGGTGAGCACCACCGCCTCGCCTTCCCGGGGCAAGGCAGCACCCGCCGGCACAATGGCATGCAGCCGCAAGCCCTCTGCATCGAGAGCAAGTCTTGTCGTGGCGCCGAGATAGTTGGTCGAGACCAGGCGGGCGGCAACCCCTTCGCCGTTGGCCCGGCCAATACGGATGGATTCGGGCCGCAGGCTGCCCCAGCGACGCTGGCCGGCATAGCGCTGGACGAAATCCGGCGGCAGCACGTTGGACGAGCCGACGAAATCGGCGACGAAGCGGGTCTTGGGGCGCTGGTAGATGTCTTCCGGCGTGCCGATCTGCATGATCTTGCCGTCATTGAAGACGGCCACGCGGTCGGCCATCGACAGCGCTTCGCCCTGGTCGTGGGTGACGAACACGAAGGTGATGCCGAGCGCCTTCTGCAGCGATTTCAACTCCTCCTGCATGTTTTCGCGAAGCTTGAGGTCGAGGGCGCCGAGCGGCTCGTCGAGCAACAGCACCTTGGGCTGGTTGACCAGCGCACGGGCGAGCGCGACGCGCTGGCGCTGGCCGCCGGAAAGCTGGCCAGGGCGACGGGCGCCGTAGCCGGGAAGCCGCACCAGCGCCAGCGCTTCTTCCGCCGCCTTTTGCCGCTCCGGTCTGCCGACGCCCTTGACCATCAGCCCATAGGCGACGTTGTCGAGCACGTTGAGATGCGGGAACAGCGCATAATCCTGGAACACGGTGTTGACGTTGCGGCGATAGGGCGGCACGCCCTCGGCGCGTTCGCCGAAGATCGAGATCGAGCCCGCCGTCGGCTGCTCGAAACCGGCGATGAGGCGCAGGCACGTCGTCTTGCCCGAGCCGGAAGGCCCGAGCATGGCGAAGAACTCGCCCGGCACGATGTCGAGATCGACCGCGTCGACGGCACGCACGCTGCCGAAATGGCGAGAGACGTTTTGGAAGGAAACGGCGGAGGTCATGGGGCTGTCCTGATCTGTCAGGCTCATCAAATTTCAGGCGGTAGCGCTGCCTCTCATCCGCCTGCCGGCACCTTCTCCTCGTATAGTGGACGGGGAGAAGGGAGGCGCTCCAACGCTGGCGACCCCCCGTTCTTCACGAGGAGAGGGTAAGGGTGAGGGGCAGCGCCGAGCTTCGTAGGTGAGGCGAACTCACCGCCCGCCGATGACGCCGATATAGTCCGACACCCAGCGGTAATAGGGCACGCACTGGTCGTTCTGGGTGGCGCATTTCGAGACCGGCGTCTTCCAGAACTTGATCTTGTCGAAATTGTCGTACCCGTTGGTCTTGCACCCTTCTTCGCCGAGCAGTTCGTTGCCCTTGCAGGCGGCGGGCACCACCGGCAGCGAGCCGAACCAGGCGGAGACGTCGCCCTGCACTTTTGGCGACAGCGAATGCTCCATCCACATGTAGGCGCAGTTCGGGTGGGCAGCATCGGCCTCCATCATCGTGGTATCGGCCCAGCCGGTGACGCCCTCCTCGGGGATAGTCGAGGCGACCGGCTTCTTGGCCGCGATCAGCGTGTTGACCTGGTAGGGCCAAGAACCGGAGGCGACGACGCCTTCGTTCTGGAAATCGTCGACCTGGATGGCGGCGTCGTGCCAATAGCGTCCGACCAGCGTACGCTGGACCCGCAACAGGTCGAGCGCCGCCTTGTACTGATCCTCGGTCAGTTCGTACGGATCCTTGATGCCGAGCTCCGGCTTGTGAGCCATCAGGTAATTGGCGGCGTCGGCGATGTGGATCGGCCCGTCATAGGCCTGGACGCGGCCCTTGTTCGACTTGCCGTCGGGAAGCTTCAATTCCTCGAAGACCACGTTCCAGCTCTTCGGCGCCTCCTTGAACACTTCGGTGTTGTACATCAGCACGTTCGGCCCCCACTGATAGGGGACGCCGTAATGGACTCCGCCGACGGTGAACCAGGGCGCATCCTTCAGCCGGTCGTCGACCGTCTTCCAGCTCGGGATGAGGTCGGTGTTGATCGGCTGGACGCGCTTGCCGGCGACCAGACGCAGCGAGGCATCGCCCGAGGCGGTGACCAGGTCGAAACCGCCCTCGTTCATCAGCGAGACCATCTCGTCGGAGGTGTTAGCGGTCTTGACGTTGACCTTGCAGCCGGTTTCCTTCTCGAAGGACGTGACCCAATCATAGCCCTTGTCGGTTTCGCCGCGCTCGATATAGCCCGGCCAGGCGACGATATTGACCTCGCCTTCGCCTTTGCCGAGCTCCTTGACCTGGGCGATGGCCTGGCCGGAGAAGCTCAGCGCGACCGTCAAGGCAGTGCATGATTTCAGCAATGAATTCATCGTCGATCTCCCATTTTTTGCATGACCTCGAAACCGGAAGAAGATCATGCGCCCGTTCAAAAACGTTGGATGCGCGGCTCTGAAGGGCCGTGCTCCTCGCATCGGCCCGAAAATCGGAATCGATTTTCGGAAAGCCCGATGCGAAAATTGAAAGTCTTAGAGCCTACTATGTGCGTCCAATTGGATGCACGTCGCTCTAACAGCAGCTTTGTTCCCTGACCGAAAAGTGCTGCGAAATTTCCGGTTTCGCAAATTCATTTATCAGAAACCCGATATCGATTTTTCCGATACATCAGCGGCCGATCTTCTCGGGCCGTTGGCGCACCATGCGCTGCGACTGGGCAAGTCCGATGAAGTCGCGAGCCGCCTGCGGCAGGCCGGAGCCGCGCCGCCAGACCATGCCGACCTGGACGACTGGTAACGACCCCGAAATATCGCGCGATTCGATGCGGTCGCCTTCCAGCGACCATGGCCGGTAGACGAGGTCGGGCAGCAGCGCCACGCCGGCGCCGGTAGCGACGAGGCTGCGCACCGCTTCGACCGAGCGGGTGCGGAAGGCGACATGCGGCTTGGCGCCGATTGCCGTCAGCAGCTTTCCGGTATTCTCCTCGATCTCGTCGACGGTCAGCATGATCAGCGGTTCCGAGGCGATGTCGCCGATGCCGATAATGTCGGCACCGGCCAAGGGATGGCCGAGCGGCAGCCACAGCCGGTAGGCCGAGACTTCGAGGATTTCGGACTGCAGTGCCGTGCGGTCGCGCAGGTTCGAGGTGACCATGACGGCAATGTCGAGCTTGCCGCCAATTAACAGGTGCTCGAGATAGTCGCCATTGTCCTCGATCGCCGAGACCTCGACACCCGGATAGGCGCGGCGGTAGCGGGCAAGAAGATCGGAAAGCACATAGCCGGCGACCAGCGAGGTGACGCCAAGTTGCAGCCGCCCGCTTGCCGCGGCCTGTTCGCCGAAGAAGGCGCGGCGCGCATCGGAAACGTCGGCCAGGATCTTTCTCGCATGGCGCAGGAACTGGTGGCCTTTGTGGGTGATGTTCAAGCCGCGCGGGTGGCGCTCGAACAGCTCGACGCCGAGATCGTGCTCCAGCTCCTTGATCGCCTCGGTGACCGAGGATTGCGAGATCGACAGGTTCTGGGCGGCGCCCGACACTGTGCCCTGCTCGGCGACGGCGATGAAGAACTGCAATTGGCGGATGGTGAAAGCCATGGCCGGACTAAACACGGCAGAGGCGGCGCTGGGAAGTGGGTGCTGGCGCAGATCTCCCGATAGAGCTCCCGATAGAGCTCAGCCCTCGCTTCCGCCATCGGCAATGCTGAGCCGTGCGCCGGCCTGGGCAAGGGCGGCGGCGATGTCGTGCGGCGGCGGACGGTCGGTCGCGAGTTCGGAAAAGCCGCCGAAGCCGCAGACCTGAACAAGGCCCTGGCGGCCGAATTTGCTATGGTCGGTGACGACAAGCGAACGCTGGCCGCGCGACAGCACCATGCGGGCGAATTCGGCCTCTTCCAGATCATAGTCCATGACGCCGGTGACGGCATCGACCGCACCGGTCGATATCACTGCATGGCTGACGGAAAAGCGGCTGACGAATTCGATGGCCGAGACGCCGAAGGCAGCACCGGAATCGCTGCGCAGCTCGCCGCCGGCCATGTAGACCTTATTGCCGTTGACGGTGGCCAATGTGCGGGCGATGTCGGAGGAGTTGGTGACGACCGTCAGCCGCCGGTGGCCGAGCAGTTCCCGGGCCAGGAAAGAGGTGGTGGTGCCGGTGTCGAGCATGATCGATTCGCCGTCGCGGATGGTGGCGGCGACCATGCGCGCTATTGCCCCCTTGGCATCGGCGTTCTCGCGCATGCGCCGCTCGAACGGCGCTTCGCCGGCAATCGACGGCAGGCCGACGGCGCCGTGCATCTTGAGGATGGAACCGTCGCTGGTCAGTGGCTTGACGTCGCGGCGTACTGTCTCCAGCGAGACGCCCAGCCGGTCGGCCAGGCTCGCAATGGTCACGGTGCCTTCCTCCTTGAGGAGGCGCAGGATTTCGCCATGCCGCTTCGAGTGGACCATCGGTTCCATCCGGTCGGATTGTTGCACCGCTGACCGTTTCTACGGCATAAATGCCACTAACTCCAAGGAATTTAGCAAAATTCGGGCAAAAAACCAGAAAATACCACAATTTCGCGTTGACAACACCTCCAGCGTGGCGCGACATTATCGCTGTGACAGGCTCGGAACGGAGGACGACGGCTGAGCCGCACGAAAAATCGCTTGCCCGAACGCCCGGGAGATCGTCGGGTGCAAGGGTACCGAAATTCAGGATCCGCGGGGGCGGATGCCGGCGTCGAAGAACCCGGCACAAAGGGGCTCGTCGGTGCGGTGCGGGATACCGATCCCGAGATCTGCACCGACGAGATCTTCGCGTTGCCTCCATTCCTCCGTCCGATTGTCATCGCTGGCCAGCCGTGACATGCGTGGAAAATTGACCCAATGTTGGACGAGATCGTGACTGTCGAAGACCGCATCCGTGCGCTGCCTTGCTGGACCGGCAGCATCGACATCGCGCCGCTGCCGGGCGGGCTGAGCAATGCGAATTATTTGGTCAAGGACGCGGCCGGGCGGCACGTCGTGCGGCTCGGCCAGGACTATCCGTTCCACCATGTCTTTCGCGAGCGCGAGATGATGACGGCGCGGGCAGCGCACGCGGCAGGCTTCGCTCCGGCCGTCCACTACACTGGACCCGGCGTCATGGTGACGGAGTATCTCGGCGCCAAGGCCTATGTCGCGCAGGACGTGCGCGCCGATCTCGGCCGCGTTGCCGCGTTGCTGCGCGGTTTCCACCGGGAGATGCCCGGTCATGTCTCCGGCGCCGGCTTCATGTTCTGGGTATTCCATGTCATTCGCGACTATGCGCGCACGCTGGAGGAAGGCCGCAGCCGCAAGCTGGGCGAACTGCCGCGCCTGCTGACGCTGGCGAACGAGCTCGAGCGCGCGCAAAAGCTGCTGCCGATCGTCTTCGGCCATAATGACCTCTTGCCGGCTAACATAATCGACGACGGTCACAGGCTGTGGCTCATCGATTTCGAATATGCAGGCTTCAACACCGCGATGTTCGACCTTGCCGGCGCGGCGTCGAATGCAGGCATGAGCGACGAGGAGTCCTTCGCCTTCCTGACCGCCTATTTCATGAAGGAGCCGGACCCGGCGATACGGCGCTCGCATGCCGCCATGCAATGCGCGTCGCTGCTGCGTGAGGCGATGTGGGGCATGGTTTCCGAGCTTTACCTCGACGCGCCCGGTGTCGACTACGCCGCCTACGCCGACGAAAACCTGGCGCGGCTCGAAGCCGCCCTGGAAAACTACAGGACAAAATACGGGACGCGGACATGACCTTGCCCGCCCAGGCCGGCATCGTCGTCATCGGCGGTGGCATCATCGGCTGTTCGACGGCCTATCATCTGGCGCGCGACCACAAGGCCGAAATCGTGCTGCTCGAACAGGGCAAACTGACCTCGGGTTCGACCTGGCATGCTGCCGGGCTGGTCGGCCAGCTACGCTCGTCGGCGTCGATCACGCGCGTGCTCAAATATTCGGTCGATCTCTACAAGGGGCTGGAAGCCGAAACCGGCCTGGCCACCGGCTGGAAGATGACAGGCTGCCTGCGCCTCGCCACCAAGGCCGACCGCTGGACCGAGTATAAGAGGCTGGCGACGACGGCAAAGAGCTTCGGCATGGATATGCATTTGCTGTCGCCGGCCGAGGTCAAGGAAATGTGGCCGCTGCTGGAAACCGGCGACCTCGTCGGCGCTTCCTGGCTGCCGAGCGACGGTCAGGCAAGCCCTTCCGATATCACCCAGTCGCTGGCCAAGGGCGCGCGCATGCATGGCGCAAAATTGTTCGAGGAGGTGCGGGTCACCGGCTTCGAAATGACGAACGGCCGGATCGTCAAGGTAAGGACGAACAAGGGCGATATCGCCTGCGACAAGGTGGTGAACTGCGCCGGGCAATGGGCGCGGCAGGTGGGTGCGCTGGCCGGCATCAACGTGCCGCTGCAGCCCGTGAAGCACCAATACATCATCACCGAAAGGATCGACGGCTTGGCGGGTGACGCGCCGACGATCCGCGACCCCGACCGCCGCACCTATTTCAAGGAGGAGGTCGGCGGGTTGGTGATGGGAGGCTATGAGCCGAACCCGCAGGCCTGGACGACCGATCTGCCCGGTGGTGATGTGCCGGACGATTGGGAGTTCCGGCTGTTCGACGATGATTACGATCATTTCGAGCAGCATATGGGCCAGGCGATCGAGCGTGTCCCGGCGCTCGCCAATGTCGGCGTCAAGCAGATGATCAATGGACCGGAGAGCTTCACGCCGGACGGCAATTTCATCCTCGGCGTGGCGCCGGAATGCCCGAATATGTTCGTCGGCGCCGGTTTCAACGCCTTCGGCATTGCATCCGGCGGCGGCGCCGGCTGGGTGCTGGCGCAATGGGTGGTCGACGGCGAGGCGCCGCTCGATTTGTGGGTGGTCGACATCCGCCGCTTCTCCAATCTGCACCGCGACCGGCAATGGGTCCGCGACCGCACGCTTGAAGCCTATGGCAAGCACTACACGATCGGCTTTCCGCATGAGGAATATGTCAGCGGCCGGCCGCGCATCGTTTCTCCACTCTATGAACGGCTGAAAGAACATCGCGCCGTGTTCGGCTCGAAGCTCGGCTGGGAGCGGCCGAACTGGTTCGCGCCGGAAGGGTTCGAGCCTAAAGACGTCTATTCGATGGGCCGGCAGAACTGGTTTTCGCCGGTCGGCGACGAACACCGCCACGTGCGCGAAAAGATCGGCATCTTCGACCAGTCATCCTTCGCCAAATACGAAATGACGGGCGCGGACGCGCTGAAGGCGCTGGACTGGATCTGCGCCAATGACGTCGCCAAACCGGTCGGCCGGCTGACCTACACGCAGCTCCTCAACACGCGCGGCGGCATCGCGGCCGATTTGACCGTGGCGCGGCTCGGTGAGGAGAAATTCTACATCGTCACCGGCACCGGGTTCCGCACGCATGATTTCTCCTGGATTGCCGATCATATCGGCAGGGAGTTCGACGTGACGCTGACCGACGTCACGGAGGATTTTGGCACGCTGTCGCTGATGGGGCCGCGCGCCCGCGACGTGCTGTCCGATGTGACCGACGCGGATGTGTCGAATACAGCTTTCCCGTTCGGCCATGTTCGCGAGATCGCCATTGCCGGCCACATCGTGCGGGCACTGCGCGTCACCTATGTCGGTGAGCTCGGCTGGGAATTGCATGCGCCGATCGCGGCGACGGGCGAGGTTTTCGATGCGCTGATGGCGGCGGGCGAGACCTACGACATCCGCCCGGTCGGCTACCGGGCGCTGGAATCACTGCGGCTGGAAAAAGGCTACCGCGCCTGGGGCTCCGACATCACGCCCAACGACACGCCGCAGGAGGCCGGCCTCGGCTGGGCGGTGAAGCTCAGAAAAAACACCGATTTCCTCGGCCGGCGGGCCTTGGAGAAGGTCGACGGTTCGCCGCCCAGGAAACGTTTTGCCGGCTTCACGGTCGACGATCCGGACATCGTCCTGCTCGGGCGCGAGACCATCCTGCGCAACGGCGAGGCGGTCGGTTATCTCACCAGCGGCGGCTATGGCTACACCATCGGCAAGAACATCGGCTACGGCTATGTGCGCAATGCCGATGGCGTCAACGATGATTTCCTCACTTCCGGCAACTACGAGCTGGTGGTGGCAATGGAACGGACGCCGGCTAAGATACACCTCGAGCCGCTTTACGATCCGGCAGGAGCAAAGGTGAAGGCGTAGAGCCTTCCGGTTTCAGCCTCAGTTCACGATGAGCACCAGCCCCCGGCTCGGCACGGTATCGGCCTCGCCTGGCATCGAAACATAGGGCAGCGTCTCTTCGGCGCGCGTGACGGTGGCTTGCGCCTCGAGCTCGGCGATCCGCGCGGCAAACCCGGCATCCCACAGCGTGTTCTTCACCGTCAGCACGATCACCCCACCCGGCCGGCAGATGCGGATCAGCTCGTCCAGCCCCTCGGCTCCGACATGGCCCGAAGTGAAGACGCCGGCGGAGATGATCCCGGCATAGGCATCGTCCACGAACGGCAGCGGTCCGCCAAGCGCCAGGCAGTGAAGCGCCGAATAGACGCCCTTGCGCGCCGCCTGGGCCAGCATGCCTTCCGAGATGTCGAGCGCCTCGACCTGCGGATAACCGGTGATGGCAAGCCATTCGCCGATAAGCCCGGTGCCTGCCCCGGCATCGAGGAGAGGTGCGGCGCCGCGCGGCAGATGGCGGGCCAGCAAGGCAAGGCAGATGGTGGGATGGCGATAGCCAGCCGCCGACATGTCGGCGTCATAGGTGCCTGCCCAACTGTCGTAGAGCGCCGCGACGTCTTCCGGCCGCTTCGCCGCATAGGCTGCGGCGAGTGCGCTCTGCTGATTGCTGTCCGTCATCGCTTTCCGTCGCCTGGTATCGATCCGCAACGCGATCATAGCCAAACGGCGAAAACTGTGGAACCGTCGTCGTCCCAATAACACGGGGAAAGGAGCGAAATCCATGGCGGACGACCGGGCGCGCGCCGCACTTGCGGCTATTCCGGTGCTGGCCGGCTACGAGGGGCCGCTGGAACGGCTTGGCGGCCTCACCAATCTCGTCTTCAGAGCGGGAGATTTCTGCCTGCGTATCCCCGGCAAGGGTACCGAGGAATACATCAACCGCGCCAACGAGGCAGTGGCGGCGCGGGAAGCGGCGAAGGCCGGCGTCAGTCCCGATGTGCTGCATGTCGATGCCGAGACCGGCGTGTTGGTGACCCGCTTCGTTGCCGGTGCCGAGACGATGTCACCGGAAAAGTTCAAGACTCGGCCGGGCAGTCCGGCACGCGCCGGCAAGGCCTTTCGCAAACTGCACACATCCGGCGCGGTGTTCCCCTTCCGCTTCGAGCTGTTTGCGATGATCGACGATTATCTGAAAGTGCTGTCGACCAAGGACGTCGCCCTGCCTGCCGGCTACCACGATGTGGTCCGCGAGGCGGAGGCAGTGCGCTCAGCACTTGCGGCTCAACCTCTGCCGATCGTCGCCTGCCACTGCGACCCGCTATGCGAAAACTTTCTCGATACTGGGGACAGGATGTGGATCGTCGACTGGGAATATTCCGGCATGAACGATCCGCTCTGGGATATCGGCGACCTCAGCGTCGAAGGGCAATTCGACGCCGCGCAGGACGAGGAGATGACGCTGGCCTATTTCGGCGGCGAGCCGAGACCGGCGGAGCGCGCCCGCATCGTCATTTATAAGGCGATGTGCGACCTGCTGTGGACGCTGTGGGGACTGATCCAGCTTGCCAACAAAAATCCGGCCGACGACTTTCGCGCCTATGCCGACGGCCGGTTTGCGCGCTGCAAGGCGCTGATGGAGACGCCGGAATTTTCGCGGCATCTTGCGGCGATGCGCCGGGGTTAGTTCACGCCCTTTGGCACGTTTTCGGGCGGTACCGTGTCGACCACCTTCTGGCGGTGGAAGATGAACAGGCCGGCCAGCACGACGATGGCCGAGCCGACCAGGATACGCGGCCCAGGCACATCGCCGAAGAAGGCCAGGCCGAAGACCACTGCCCACAAAAGCAGGCTGTAATGCAGCGGCGCCAAGGTCGAGGCAGGGGCAAGCTTCAACGCCCGGGTGATCATCAGGTGCGCGCCGCAGGAGACGACGCCAAGAAGCAGCATGGCGCCGAAATCGAGCGATGACGGCGTCTTCCAACTGCCTATGGTCAACGCAGCGCCGACCAGCAGCGTGCCGATGCTCTGCCAGGTGACCAGCGAAGTGTCGCTGGTGCCGCGCAGCCGCCGGTTGAGGATGATGGCGAAGGCAAATGAAATGCTGCCGGCGAGCGCGAACATCGAGGACAGCGAGAACGCGGCCGAGGATGGCTTCAGCATGATCAGCACGCCGCAGAAGCCGACCAGGATCGCCGCCCAGCGGCGCCAGCCGACCCTTTCGCCGAGCAGGAAATGCGACAGCGCCGCCACGTAGATCGGCCCGGCCATGTAAAAGCTCATCACATCGGCGAGCGGCAGATAGACGACCGCCGCGTAGAACAGCGCCGTGTCGAGCGTCGTCATCACCACGCGCAGCAGCTGCAGCTCCGGCCGCTCCATGCGAAACAGCTTGGCCGGGCCCTGATGTGCAATCATCGGCCCGAGTATGAAAAACGCGCCGATCGAGCGGATCAGCACGACCTGGCCGACGGAAAAACTGGCGACCAGCCACTTGCCCATCGCGTCGTTCAGCGCAAACAGGAAGTCGCCGGCGAGCATCAGCAGGATGCCGGCCAGCAGCACGTTCATGATCGTTGAGTACTGGGCTGCGGGCCGCGCCATTCCGTTACCGGTTCCTCGCCGTGGGGTACGGTGACCCGCGTCGTAGTCGCAAGCTGCAGCCATGACGAGGCGAAAATCGAGAATTCGGTAAGACCAGCGCCGGAAATCGGCTGGACTAAGCGTGGCGCCGGTTCACCGTGCCCGGCCTTCCGGCGATCGAAAGCCGCGTGTCCTGCCGGCTGCGCTCGGCCACCACCTTGCCCCTGGCGATGACGCAGAGACGCTCTGGGCGCAGGCGCAGCGCCTCGACTGGGTTGCCGGCATCGAGAACGACCAGGCTGGCGCGCTTGCCGACCGCCAGGCCAAGGTGGTCGAGGCCCATGATGGCGGCATTGACGTTGGTGACCATGTCGAAGCAGCGCGCCATCTCGGCCGGGCTCGACATCTGCGCGACATGCAGGCCCATGAAGGCGACGTCGAGCATGTCTGCGGTGCCCAGCGAATACCAGGGGTCGAGCACGCAATCCTGGCCCCAGCCGACGCGGATGCCTTGCGCCAGCATCTCCTTGACCCGCGTCAGTCCGCGGCGCTTGGGAAAGGTGTCGTGGCGGCCCTGCAGCATGATGTTGATCAGCGGATTGGGGATCGCCGAAACGCCGGCCTCGGCAATCAGCGGCAATAGCTTCGAAACGTAGTAATTATCCATCGAATGCATCGATGTCAGGTGCGAGCCGGCCACTCTGCCCTGCAACCCGAGCCGCTGCGTCTCATAAGCAAGCTGCTCGATGTGGCGCGACAGCGGATCGTCGGTCTCGTCGCAATGCAAGTCGACCATCAGGCCGCGCTTCGCCGCGATTTCGCAGAGCTCGGTGACGGAGCGCGTGCCGTCGGCCATTGTGCGCTCGAAATGCGGAATGCCGCCGACGACATCGACGCCTATGTCGAGCGCCCGGATGGTGTTGTCGCGCGCCGTCGGCGAGCGGTAAAACCCGTCCTGCGGGAAGGCGACCAGCTGCAGGTCGATATAGGGGCCAACCGTCTTCTTCACGTCGAGCAGCGCCTCGACCGCCAGCAGGCGGTCGTCGCAAACATCGACATGGGTGCGGATGGCGAGCAGGCCCATCGACACCGCCCAGTCGCAATAGGCGAGCGCACGGTCGCGCACCGCTTCGTGGGTCAGAAGCGGCTTCAACTCGCCCCAAAGCGAGATGCCTTCGAGCAGCGTGCCCGAGACATTGATGCGCGGAATGCCGAGCGAAAGCGTGGCGTCCATATGGAAATGCGGATCGACGAAGGGCGGCGAGACCAGATTGCCATGGGCATCGATCGCCGTGCCGGCGCTGACGTTCAGCTCGGGCTCTATCGCTGCGATCGTTTCGCCGACGATGCCGATATCGGCGATCCTGCCGTCGGGCAGCGTCCCGCCGCGCACCACAAGGTCAAAATCCATCTAGCGCCACCTCGTTCAAAAAAGCCGTTTCTTCCCATGCAGCGTGCTGCCGCAAGGCGGAACCTTCAGGCGCGGCCCTTCCCTTCTCCCCTTGTGGGAGAAGGTAGCCGCGAAGCGGCCGGATGAGGGGTGTTCCAGCTTGGCGCCGACGACACTCCGTCCAGCACCCCTCAACCGTCTTGGCGCTGCGCGCCAATCCACCTTCTCCCACAAGGGGAGAAGGAAAAGCCACTATTCCGGCACGTACCGCACCGCCCCCTTGGCGGCACTTGTCGCCATCGCCGCATAGGCGCGCAAGGCCGTCGTCACCTTGCGCTTGCGCTTTTCTTCGGGCTTCCAGGCAGCCGTTCCCCTGGCCTCCATCGCGGCGCGACGGGCGATGAGTTCGGCGTCGTCGACAGCAAGCCTGATGGTGCGGTTGGGGATATCGATATCGATCGTGTCGCCTTCCCTGACCAGCCCGATCAGACCGCCTTCCGCGGCTTCCGGCGAGACATGGCCGATCGACAGGCCGGAGGTGCCGCCGGAAAAACGACCGTCGGTGATCAGTGCGCAGGCTTTGCCGAGGCCTTTCGATTTCAAATAGCTGGTCGGGTAGAGCATTTCCTGCATGCCGGGTCCGCCGCGTGGCCCTTCATAGCGAATGACGACGACATCGCCGGCCTTGATCTCGTTCGACAGGATCGCCTTGACGCTGGCGTCCTGGCTTTCGAACACTCTTGCCGGACCGGTGAATTTCAGGATCGATTCATCGACGCCCGCCGTCTTCACGATGCAGCCATCGAGTGCCAGATTGCCTTTCAGCACGGCAAGGCCGCCATCCCTGGAGAAAGGATGTTCGGCCGAGCGGATGACGCCCTTCTCGCGGTCGAGATCGAGATCGTCCCAGCGGCGGTCCTGGCTGAACGCGACTTGCGTCGGCACGCCGCCGGGTGCCGCCAGGAAGAAATCGCGGACATTCTGGCTGGTGGTGCGCGAAATATCCCAATGATCTAGCGCTTCGCCGAGGCTTGCGGTGTGCACCGTCGGCAGGTCGCGGTTGATCAGCCCGGCGCTATCCAACTGGCCGAGGATGGCCATGATGCCGCCGGCGCGGTGGACATCCTCCATATGGACGTCTGCCTTGGCCGGGGCCACCTTGCACAGCACTGGCACCCGCCGCGACAGCCGGTCGATGTCCTCCATGGTGAAGTCGACCTCGCCCTCATGTGCCGCGGCAAGGATGTGCAGCACGGTGTTGGTCGAGCCGCCCATGGCGATGTCGAGCGTCATGGCGTTCTCGAAGGCGCCCTTCGAGGCGATGCTGCGCGGCAGCGCGGTGTCGTCGTCCTGCTCGTAATAGCGCTGGGCAAGATCGACGATCAGGTGGCCGGCCTCGACGAACAGGCGCTTGCGGTCGGCATGCGTCGCCAGCGTCGAACCATTGCCGGGCAAGGACAGGCCGAGCGCCTCGGTCAGGCAGTTCATCGAATTGGCGGTGAACATGCCCGAACACGAGCCGCAGGTCGGACAGGCCGATCGCTCGATGATCTTGACGTCCTCGTCGGACACCTTGTCGTCAGCGGCCGCGACCATGGCGTCGACCAGGTCAAGCGCCTGGCTCTTCCCGGCGAGCACCACCTTGCCGGCCTCCATCGGTCCGCCGGAGACGAAGACAGTCGGGATGTTGAGGCGCAGCGACGCCATCAGCATGCCCGGCGTGATCTTGTCGCAATTCGAGATGCAGACCATGGCGTCGGCGCAATGCGCGTTGACCATGTATTCGACCGAGTCGGCGATCAATTCGCGCGACGGCAGCGAATAGAGCATGCCGTCATGGCCCATGGCGATGCCGTCATCGACGGCGATGGTGTTGAATTCCTTGGCGACGCCGCCGGCCTTTTCGATCTCACGGGCAACCAGCTGGCCGAGATCCTTCAAATGGACATGGCCCGGCACGAATTGGGTGAAGGAATTGACCACGGCAATGATCGGCTTGCCGAAATCCGAATCCTTCATGCCGGTGGCGCGCCACAGGCCGCGGGCGCCGGCCATGTTGCGGCCATGGGTGGTGGTGCGGGAACGGTAGGCGGGCATTGAACTGTCCTTGCTGTCTGCGTCGCGCCCAAAGGTGCGGAAAACCGGAATTGAGCCGCAGGCCTTATAGACGGCACACTCTGGTCTGGCCACAATTTTGCGCTGCGCCAGGGTGCGGAACGAGCGGCCAGCCAAAGACGCAGCCGCCGTAAAAAAGTCAGAAGTGCTGTCGGATCGTGTTTTGCTCGAGCGTCCTTGAGCAGACGGCGCGACCGGGCATCAATTGCCAGCCGGCCGTTTTGCGAGTGAAACAAGCCAAAACCAGCCTGAGGAGCAAGAGAATGCAAAAGATCACCCCCTGCCTGTGGTTCGACGACCAGGCCGAGGAGGCCATGAACCATTACATCTCCATCTTCAAGAATTCGAAGGTGCTGAGCGTGATGCGCTGGCCCAAGGGCAGCGGCGATAATGAGGGCAAGGTGCTGATGGTCTCATTCGAGCTCGACGGCGTTCAGTTCCAGGCGCTCAACGGCGGCCCGCAATTCAAGTTCACCCAGGCAGTCTCGCTCTCCATCGACTGCAAGACGCAGGAAGAGGTCGACTATTTCTGGGACAGGCTCATCGCGGGCGGTGGCCAGCCCAGCCAGTGCAGCTGGCTGAAGGACAAATTCGGCCTCTCCTGGCAGGTCGTTCCCGAGCAGTTGCCCAGGCTGCTGCTGGACCCCGATAGGGAAAAGGCCGGCCGCGTGATGCAGGCGATGATGCAGATGAGCAAGATCGACATCGCCAAGATCGAAGAGGCAGCGAAAGGGTGAACGAACGCGATCTTTCCTTCTCCCCCTGTGGGAGAAGGTGGATCGGCGCGAAGCGCCGAGACGGTTGAGGGGTGCTGGACGGAATGAGACGTTGGTGTTTCCTGGAACACCCCTCATCCGTCGCCTTCGGCGACACCTTCTCCCACAGGAGAAGGGAAGGGGCGCATCAAGCCGCTCTGTCGCGGACCTGATAATCCTTGACCGCGGTGAAGCGGATAGCCTTCCAGCGCTCGGCCTCGTAGTTGAGCGAGAAGGCGTGCTGGGCGAGGAACACCGGATCATTGTCGAGGTCGCGGGCGATATCGCCGCGATGTGCCTCGATGAAGCGCTGGAGTTCGGCCTTGTCGTCGGCCGATATCCAGCGGCAGACGGAAAAGCGCGACATCTCGAAATCGACCGGCAGTGTGTATTCGAAGTTTAGCCGCTCCTTCAAGACGTCGAGCTGCAGGGCGCCGACGACGCCGACGATGGCTGGCGAGCCGTCCTCCGGCGAGAACAATTGCACGACGCCTTCCTCGGCCATCTGGTGCAGTGCTTCCCTGAGCTTCTTGGCTTTCATGGCATCGCCGAGGCGAACGCGGCGCAGGATTTCAGGCGCGAAATTCGGCACGCCGCGAAACAGGATCTCCTCGCCCTCGGTCAGCGTGTCGCCGATGCGCAGCGTGCCGTGGTTGGGGATGCCGACGACATCGCCGGCGAACGCCTCGTCGGCCGTGACGCGGGTACGGGCGAAGAAGAATTGCGGTGCCGACAGGCTCATCGGTTTTCCCGTGCGCACCAGCTTGGCCTTCATGCCGCGCTCGAGCTTGCCGGAGCAGACGCGGACGAAAGCGATGCGGTCGCGATGGTTGGGGTCCATATTGGCCTGGATCTTGAAGACGAAGGAGGTCATCTTGTCCTCGGTCGCCTCGACCTTGCGGCTGTCGGCCTCCTGCGCGCGCGGCGGCGGCCCGTAGGCGCCGAGCGCCTCGATCAGGTCGCGCACGCCGTAATTGCGCAGCGCCGAACCGAAATAGACCGGCGTCAAATGGCCCTCGCGGAAGGCATCGAGGTCGAGCGGGCGACAGGCCTCGCGCGCCAGCTCCAGCTCCTCGATGAAGGCCTCCCGCTCGTTCTCCGGCAACAGGCCGGCGACGCGGTTGGAATCGGGTCCATTGACCGGCGTGCGCTCCTTTTCGGCGTCGCCCTTGCGCACCGCGTTCAGCGCCAGATGGTAGGTCCCGGAAAAGGTCTTGCCGCGGCCGATCGGCCAGGTAATCGGCGCTGTATCCAGTGCCAGCTTCTGCTCGATCTCATCGAGGATGTCGAATGGGTCTCGGCTTTCGCGGTCCATTTTGTTGACGAAGGTGATGATTGGGATGTCGCGCAGCCGGCAGACCTCGAACAGTTTCAGCGTGCGCGGCTCGATGCCCTTGGCGGCGTCGATCACCATGACCGCGCTGTCGACCGCCGACAGCGTGCGATAGGTGTCGTCGGCGAAATCCTCGTGGCCGGGCGTGTCGAGCAGGTTGAAGACGGTGTCCTCGTATTCGAAGGTCATCACCGAGGTGACCACCGAAATGCCGCGCTCGCGTTCGATCTTCATCCAGTCCGAGCGGGTCTGGATGCGGTCCTTCTTGGCCTTGACCTCGCCGGCAAGCTGGATGGCGCCGCCGAACAAAAGCAGTTTTTCGGTGAGCGTCGTCTTGCCGGCGTCGGGGTGGGCAATGATCGCGAAAGTGCGGCGGCGCGATACCGCTTGTTCGATGTCTTCAGCCAATTTCATGGAATCCTGTCTGTGGCGCGGGCTTCTAGCAGCGCTTTTCCGGCCTGTCGAACGGAAACACCGCTGATACCCCGGCAGCAGGTTCAGTCTCTGACGATAGCCGCCTGCGTGACCGAGCCAGCGTCATCCAGGCGCATAACCAGCCATTCAGAGTCGATCGAAAAAAATCCTCTTTCCGAACCAAGAATATAAACCAGACTCCAGTCCTCGAAATAGTCCGTCTTCGGCGGCTCGCCGAGCATGGCAACGACTTCTGCCCGCGATTTCCCAACCAACGCCCCGGTCAGCACCAAACCGTCAGCAATGCGATGGCGCTTATGCAAAGGATCCAGCCAGTTGTCGTCCTGCCACCAAGATCGAACGATCGGCAGCGGGCCGAAGAAGACGGCATAGACAATGGCGGCTCCGGCTGCAGCAAAAACCAGCCCTTTTATCCAGCGGCGCAAATGACCCTCATGTGATTGAGCTGAACGTTTCCAGTGAGGCGATCGTCATCGACCCGCTTCGAGAGCGGTCCCGGCAACGCTCTTGGCAAGTCTGCAGCATGGTGGCAATGAGGGCAAGAAGTCCTGGGCGTTTGAAGGTACACGGCCGCGAGCAAGAACATCATCGTCATTGGATCCGGCATCATTGGCGCCTCCATCGCTTGGCACCGGCAGAGCTAAGCTGTCGACCTCCCCGGCTGCCGCAGCCGCCGGTTCACGTCCCGACGTCAGGCCGGTTCGGCGGCATGGCTCTCGAAGGCCACCTCCGGAATCCACTCGGCAATTGCGGCGCCGATCCTGTCGGCATGGTCCTCCTGCAGATAATGCGCGCCGGGTCCGAGATCGATCAACCGGCAGTTCTTCAGGCCGGCCGCGAATTCCCGTGCCGCCTGCGGCGAGACGAGGGCCCCCGGATCGCCTGAGAAAAGCAGCTTCGGGTAGGAGGAGAGCCGGAGCGCCCGATGGTCGTGCTCGCTGATGGCAGCGACATCGGCGGGCTGGCCTTCAATCGGCAGGTCGCGCGGCAGCCGCAGGATCGGCTTGCGCGATTGCGGCGTCGGGAACGGTGCCCGGTAGGAGGCCATTTCCTCATCGCTCATCGTGCGCAGCACCGCAGCCGGCAGCACCTTTTCGACGAAGACGTTATCTTCCAGGACAAGCTTCTCACCGCCGCCAGGCGTGCGCATTGCCTTGAACAATTCGCGCGCCTGCGGACGCTGGTGGAAATCGTCCCAGCTCTCGAAGGGACGGATGAATTCCATGAAGGCGAGGCCGAGGATCCGCTGCGGCCGCCGTGCGGCGAGATGGAAGGCGAGCGCGGTGCCCCAGTCCTGCGCGACGACAACCATGTCGGTGATGCCAAGCGTCTCGATGAAGGCGTCGAGATAGCGGACGTGGTCGAAGAAGCGATAGTCGATGTCCGGCTTGCCGGATTGGCCATAGCCGATCAGGTCGGGCGCAATGCAGCGGCCGAACGGCGCCACATGCGGGATGATGTCGCGCCAGATGTAGGACGACGTCGGGTTGCCGTGCAGGAAGAGCACCGTCGGGCCAGCCGTGCCTGCCTCGACATAGGAGATGGTGGAATCGAGTACCGCGACTTGCGAGCGCGGCACCGTTGTGCGGGATTGCTGCTTTTCGAGTTTCGGGTTCATCGGATCAGCTCCTTTTTGCGAAGACTGTTTCGAAGACGATGTTCTTGAAACGCTCGAGCGGTTCGGGACTGCGCTCCACCTTCATGCGCAGCATCGCGCCTTGCCAGGAACTCAACAGGAAATCGGCGAGGTCCTCGGCATCGAACGCGTCGGTGATGTCGCCAGCCGCCTGGCCCTCGGCGATGCATTCGGCAAAGGGCTTACGCCAGCGTTCGAAAATGGCGACGAGTTGCAGCCTCAGCGCCTCGCTATGAGCCGCCGTCTCGAGGCTGAGATTGCCGATCATGCAGCCCCGTGCCCAATCATGCGCCTCCAGCTTCGACGTGATGATTTCGAGATAGCGGCGCAAGCGCCCGACCGGGGGCGTGCCGTCCCGAGCAAGGGCCTGCTCCGCCAAACCGCTCACATAGGCGAAATAGCGGTCCAGCACCTCGCCGGTGAACGCCTCCTTGGATGCAAAATGATTGGTGAAGGACCCCGGGCGGGCATCGGCCGCGGCGACGATGTCGCGTACGCCGGCGGACGAATAGCCGGAATTCCAGATGGTTTTGAAACCGGCGTCGAGAAGTTTTTCGCGAAGTGAATGTCTAGCCATCGCGATACAATACGTACGTACGTATTAAAGTCAAGAGGCATATTTGATACCGCGCGCTCTTGGCAGAACCCACGGGCAATGGCATCGCAGTGGTGGCGTTGGAACGAGGAGTGAAGCATGACAGCGGCGAAAGAAGTGATCGTCATCGGCGCCGGCATCATCGGCGCCTCCATCGCCTGGCACCTGACCAGGGCCGGAGCAAAGGTGACGGTCGTTGCCGGCAGCGGCGCCGGCGGCGTCGCGACACCGAATTCCTTTGCCTGGATCAATGCCAGCTGGGGTAATCCGGAGGTCTATTTCCGCCTGCGCATTCGGTCGATGGCCGAATGGACGCGGCTGGCGAACGAGGTGCCCGGCATCCCGTTGCAGTGGTGCGGTGGCCTATGCTGGGACCTGCCACGTCCCGAACTTGAGGCCTATGCGGCCGAGCACTCCGCATGGGGCTACGGCATCGAGCGTGTCGACCGTGCCGGAGCGGCGCGCATCGAGCCCAATCTGGCCGAGCTTCCCGATTTCGCCCTTTATGTCGCCGAGGAAGGCGTTGCCGAGCCGGTCGCGGCCACGCAAGCACTGCTGGCCGACGCCGAACGGCGCGGCGCGCGAATTGTAGCCGGGACGACCGTCACCGCTCTGGTGCAAGCCAACGGCAGGATTGCCGGCGTCGATACATCCGGCGGGCGGATTGCTGCCGACGAGGTGGTGATCGCGGCCGGAGCCGGCTCTCCGGCACTAGCGGCAACAGCCGGGATAGAACTGCCGATCGAGACGCCACCCGGCCTGATCGTGCATTCGCGCCCCTACGAAAAGCTGCTCAACGGCCTGGTGATCGGCGACCGCCTGCATATGCGCCAGACGGCGGAAGGCCGCATCATCGCCGGCTCGGATTTCGGCGGCGCCGATCCCGGCATGGATGCTGCGGCCACCGCGGGCGACCTGTTTGCGGCGATGAAGGCGATGCTGCGCGGCGCGGATGAGCTGGAACTCGATTTCCACACCATTGGCTACCGGCCGACGCCGGTCGATGGCTTTCCGATCATTGGCCGCGCCGAAGGCACGAGCGGCGTCTACGTCGCGGTCATGCATTCCGGCATCACGCTGGCGCCGGCCGTCGGCCTGTTCGCCGTCCGCGAAATCCTCGACGGCGAGCGCGATCCGCTGCTTGATCCCTACGGGCTGGCGCGGTTTACTCAATAACCGGGCGGGCGGCGAAAGCCGCCGGCCAGCGGGTCGATTGCCCTGGCGATCCCGAGCAGGCGCGACTCCGACCAGCGTTTGCCGACAAGCTGTAGTCCGATGGGCAGGCCATTGCTGTCCTGTCCGCAGGGCAGCGACAGGGCGGGGTGGCCGCTGTAGTTGAACACCGCGCCATAGGCCGGCAGCATCCAGTAGCTTTGCTCGCTACCGTCGACCCCGATCGGCGTTCCTGGCTCGCAATGCGGAAAGGCCGTGGTCATGGCGACGGGGCACAGCAAGGCGTCGCAGCCGTCGAAGAACCGTTCCCACGCCAGTATGGAGCGGTCGCGGCGGGCGAGCGCCTCGAACCAGCGCGAGACCGGTGTCGGCTTCTCCCGCGGTTCGGGCTGGGCCGCCTCCAGCATCATGCCGATCAGCGCACCGCCTTGTGCTAGGTCGTCGTGCAGGTCGAGCTTCGGCAATTTGGCATCCTCGACGATGGCGCCTGCCGACTGAAGCTCCTTTGCCAGACTTTCGACCGCCGCGCTGATCTCGCCGGCCACCGGAAAGCCCGGAAAGGACGGCGCGACGGCAATCCGCAAATTTCTGAGATCCAGCTCCGGCATGGTTTCGACCGGTACCGGCGCAAGGTCGGTATCGCTTCCATCCGGCCCGGCAATGAGGCCGTAGATCAGCGCCAGGTCCTCGACGCTGCGCGCCAGCGGTCCGAGGCAGGAGATCAGCCGCACGCTGCGCGGCGCCCCGCCTGGATCGGGAAAGGCGCCGGCGAGCGAGACGCGGTGCTCGGTCGGCTTGAGGCCGTAGACGCCGCAAAAGGCAGCGGGCAGCCGGATCGAATCCTGCATGTCGGTGCCGACCTCGAACGGCGTCATTCCAGTGCCGAGCGCCGCCGCCGCACCGCCACTGGAGCCGCCGGCGGTGCGCTGGAGGTTCCAGGGGTTGCCCGTGCGGCCGAACAGTGGATTGCTCGACTGCCAGTCACCGAGCATTGTCGCCACGTTCGTCTTGCCCACCAGTATGCCGCCTGCCGCCTTCAGCCGGGCAACGACCGGACTGTCTGCCCTCGGGGCATAGTCGGCGAAAGCCGGGAAGCCGACAGTGGTCTCATGCCCGCTGTTTCGTGCGTGTCCTTCAGTGTGAACGGCACGCCGTGTAGCGGCCTAAGGGCCTCACCGCGGGCCTGGGCTTCATCGGCCTTGCCAGCGCGTTGCCGCGCACCGTCCCGATCGAGGGTTACGACTGCGTTGACCGCCTCATTGTGCCTGTCAATCTGCGTCAGATGCGCGTCCAGCGCTTCCACAGCGGAAATCTTGCGGTCGCGAATGGCGGCAGCCAATTCTGTCGTCGGGGAAAAGACGATATCCATCGTGGATGCTCCGGGCTATCGCGCCGCGCTCCTCAAAATGGCGGATTGCGGCGCGGCTTCAAGCCTGGCTCGACATTTCGACGATGGCGGCGCTTGATCGGGATTGCGCTGCCGGGATCCGTTGAGCGTTGGCGCCGTCCAGCGGCCTCGCCGCGCTCGTTACCTCTACGGCTTACCGTCCTCTGTTATGCGTCCGCTCATAGAGCTCACGGATGATGCCGCTTGCCGTGGTCTCGAACAGAAACGGCAAGAAAGCATGAATGAGCGCGGCAAAGGCCGCCATGAACAATCGCGACGAGAACCATGCGGCGAAAGCCATATGGCCGAAATAGCTCTCGCCGACCGCGGCCGGGTGAGAGGTGAAAAGTCTTGCGAGTCGTGCCGTCATGTCGATCCCTCCTGCCGGCATGAAGAGCCGGCGATGAGTATACTGGCATGGGTGTTCGGTTCATCGGTCTCAAATTGTCCTTGTGAAAGGCTGAATTTTGGGACAAACATCTCACATGACGCCGGAAATCGACGAAATAGACCGGAGATTGCTGGCCGAGCTGCAACGCGACGGCACGCTGTCCGTCGACCAGCTCTCGGCAAGAATATCGCTGTCGCGCAATGCCTGCTGGCGCCGGGTCAAGCGGCTGGAGGAAGACGGCGTCATCACCGGCCGGGTGGCGCTGGTCGACGCCGACAAGCTTGGGCTGGGCCTTTCGGTGTTCATCCTGATCCGCACCTCGAACCACGATCCCGACTGGCTGCAAAGATTCCGAGCGGCGGTGACCGGCTTTGCCGAGATCACCGGCGCTTACCGCATGTCCGGCGATCTCGACTATGTCCTGCGCGCCCGCGTCGCCGATGTGAAGGCCTATGACCGGCTCTATCAACGGCTGATCGCCAAGGTGGCACTGTCGGACGTTTCGGCCTCCTTCGTCATGGAGGAGATCAAGGAGACCACGGTCGTTCCGATGGAACTGCGCTGAAGCGGAACTGTGCTGAAAGAAAGCCGTTGATAGCATTGCCGCCGAGTTGACTGAACCGGCGTTCGCGACGATAGGATCAGCCTCATGCGCGCAGCACTTTATCCCACCTCCGTCATCGGTCCGGCTGTCGGTTTCGTCAGGCTGCCGCATGGCGAGGGATTGCCGCTTCCTGCCTATGAGAGCTCGGGCGCCGCCGGCATGGACCTGCGCGCCGCCGTCCCGGACGACAGGCCGCTCTTGATTCTGCCGGGAAAGCGCGCGCTGGTGCCGACCGGGCTGGTCCTGGAAATTCCGGAGGGCGTCGAGGGCCAGGTCCGGCCGCGTTCCGGCCTCGCCTTCAAGCACGGGCTCACCTGCCTCAACACGCCGGGCACCATCGACAGCGACTATCGCGGCGAGGTCAAGGTGCTGCTGATCAATCTCGGCGACGAGGATTTCGCGGTGACGCGCGGCATGCGGATCGCCCAGATCGTCTTCGCCCCGGTGACGCAGGCGACCGTCGAGGAGCGCACATTGGCTGGCGGCACAACGCGCGGCTCGGGCGGCTTCGGATCGACCGGCACGGCCTGATGAAAATACCCAAGCTCGTCATCTTCGATTGCGACGGGGTTCTGGTCGACACCGAGAACCTGGCCAATCGGCGCCTCGCCGAATGGCTGACCGCGGCCGGCTTTCCGGCCAGCTTCGAATATTGCCGCAAGAATTTCTCCGGCCGCAGCATGGTCTCGGTGCAGAAGGAAGTCGAGGCGACCGGCGTCAGCCTCGGCGCCGATTTCGTCGAGCGCTGGAACGCCGGCCTGCCGGACCTGTTCGCGCATGGCGTCGAGGCCATCCCCCACGTTCGCGAGTTCATCGAAACCGTGCACGCCGCCGGCATCGCCACCTGCGTCGCCTCGTCGGCACGGGTGTCCAAAATGCACATCACGCTTGGCCAGACCGGACTGCTGCCGCTGTTCGAGCATGCGCTGTTCAGCTCGACCATGGTCTCGCGCGGCAAGCCGTTCCCCGACCTCTTCCTGCATGCGGCAGCGACGATGGGCTTCGCGCCCGCCGACTGCATCGTCATCGAGGACAGCGTCGCCGGCACGGCAGCCGGCATCGCCGCCGGCATGCGCGTCTATTCCTACCACGGCGACCCGCTTTCCGACCGCGATGGACTGATCGAAGCCGGCGGCATCCTGTTCGACGACATGCGTGAACTGGCCGGGCTGGTGCCGATCCACTGATCGCCTATGCGCAAGCTGCACGCGCGCCCGATCTCAGACCGGGCGCGGCGCTCCAAGTACTCGGTCGACCGTGTCGCGTATGAGACTGCGCAGATTGGCCGGCCTGTCGAGATGACTGACGACAAGGAGGCCGTCGGCCGCCACCGTTAGCGCGTCCGCGGTGCGGTCCGGATCGGGATTTGCTTCAGCGATCAGCAGATCCCTTAGGATGCCCCACTTCCAGTGACGATGCTTATCGATTGCCTCGCGAACCGGGCTCCTCGGGTTGGGGTATTCGGCCGCGGCATTCTGGAACGGGCAGCCGCGGTAGCCCGGCTGATCCGCCGCGTCGGCGATGAGATCGAATATGGCAAGGATCATCGGGCGAGGTGGCCGCCGGCCAAGGCTCGCGATTGCTGCCCGTCCTCCCTTGCTGATCTCCTCGATATAGGCGCGGACGAGATCGTCCTTGGCCGCGAAGTGATGATAGAACGTCGCCTTGGCAACGCCGGCCTCGGCGATGATGCGGTCGATGCCGACGGCACGGACCCCCTCCAGAGAAAACAGCGCGGTCGCCGTATCGAGGATGCGGCGGCGCGCAAGACTTTCGGGACGATCGTTGATTCGGGCTGCGGACATGCCTTGACCGTATAGCAGACAGGTCTGTATACATCCACATGTAGACAGATAGGTCTACCTGTTAACAGAGGGACCAGCGAACATGGCTTCGATAATCAGGGAAATCATCGTAGACGCTTCACCGGAAAGCGTATGGGCGACGGTCGGCGACTTCGCCGGCGGCGCCCAACGGATAGCCCCAGGCGTTTTCGTCGACTGCCGGGTTGATAAGGGCGACGTGCGGGCCCTTACTTTCGCCGACGGCAAGATTGTGCGAGAGCGGCTCATCGCCCGCGACGAGCAGAGCCGGCGGATCGTGTGGGGATGGCTCGGCGACGAGGTCACCCACGATAATACCTCCATGCAGGTCTTTGCCGAGCGCGAGGGCCGGAGCCGCCTGGTCTGGATCCACGACACTCTGCCCGACGAACTCGGCGCATGGCTCGCAGCCGCCATGGATCAGCTGGTGCCGGTTTTCCGGCAGACTCTGGCGAGCCAAGCCAAGCCAACATAGTGAGGCAACGCCAGGTGTTTCCTCTTGGCCGCAAAATGCTCTAGCTTGCGCGCGCCCGACATAACGAGCGCGCGCGCATGACCTTCTCCCTGCTTCGTTTCATCTTTGCCTGCCTGCTGCTGCCCTGTCTTTGGACGACGGCCAGCGCGGAGGCCGTCAGCTTCCCGGAGCTCGGCAGCGCCGTCCCCGGTCACGGCGATGTCACCTATCTCGATCTCGCCAGGATGGTCATTCCCGATCTGGCGGCGGACAAGGCCGGCTTTTTCCGGGGTTCGATGCCGATCGAGATGCGCCACATCGCTGGACCGGAGTACGACGGCTCGCCGCCGGCGACGTCGGGTCTTTCCAGCGGCGACGTGCTCGACATCAAGGCCGGCGGCAAGGACCGGCTGGCGATGCTGCTCGACCTCGGCGACTCGCCTGACAGCGCCGAGGGCTATGCAGTGCTGGCACTCTACGACATCACCGGCAAGCCGGCCTTGCTCGACGCGGTCAATGTTGCCGTCGACCGCAGCACCTACTTTCGCGATCCGGGCAAGCTGTCGATCGGGCCCGGCGATGACGTCATCATCACCACGAGCACGCATTTCAATTCGAGCCAGGGCTATGTGATCACGCCGCTGGTCATGGTCCGCAACGACAGGTTCGAGCTGATCGACATGATCTATACGTTCGACGAAAACCTCTGCACCAACCGAAGGACGCAGAATGTGGCCTTCCAGGCGATTGCCGACGGCCAGCCCTATGCAGCCATCAAGGTCACGGTGACCGACGCGACAGTGCCGGGCGATGAAAGCTGCGACGGCCAGCCGCCGCCAGAGGCGTCTTCGCGCGACATCTCCGTCACCTATCATTGGGACAAAATCGCTTCGCGCTACGTCAAGGATTCCGATGCGCTGGACCGATTGGCGGATGAGAACGCCAAACGCTTCTGAGCCAATCGCATTTGTTTGCCCGGCGCCTTCCGCCGGGCTAGAATTTGCCTCACATTCTGCACTGGAGGGGAGCATCCATGGACAAGGGCAAGATTTTTCGCGACCTGCATGTCTCGATCTTCGTCATGGCCAATTCCTGGGACGTCGGCACGACCAAGCTTTTGGCCTCGTTCGGCTTCAAGGCGCTGGCCACGACTAGCGCCGGCTTTGCTTTTTCGCGCGGCCTGCCCGATGGCGCGGTGACGTTCGAGGCAATGATCCACCATTGCCGCGAAGTGTCGGCGGCGACCGGGCTGCCGGTTTCGGCCGATCTCGAAAAGGGCAAGGGCGACAGCGCGACAAGTGCCGGCGAAACCATCTTCGCCGCCGAGGCGGCTGGCCTCGCCGGCTGCTCGATCGAGGACCATACCGGCGAGCCCGACAAGCCGATCTATGATTTCGCGCATGCCGTCGAGCGCGTCGCGGCGGCGGCGGAAGCGGCACGGGCGCTGAAACGCGATTTCGTCTTCACCGCGCGGGCCGAGAATTTCCTCTGGGGCAAGCCCGATCTCGACGACACGATCAAGCGGCTGCAGGCTTTCGAGAAAGCCGGCGCCGACGTGCTCTATGCACCGGGCCTGGGCGACATCGAGATGGTGCGAACCGTCTGCTCGGCGCTGACCAAGCCCGTCAACGTCATGGCCAGGCCCGGCTTCACGATCGCCGATCTTGCCATGGCGGGGGTAAAGCGCATCTCGCTCGGCCCATGGCTGACCAATTTCGCCTTCGGCATGCTGGAGACCGCGGCGCGCGAGATCCAGCAGGACGGCACCTTCGGCTTCACCCGCGCCGCCATGCCGTTCGGCAAGCTGCAGGCGCTGTTTGCCAAACCTTCCGCCTAGGTCGGGCCGGGCGAATGACGCTCACCGTCGTCGACATGCACACCGGCGGCGAGCCGCTGCGGATCGTCACCGGCGGCTACCCCGACATTCCCAAGGGCACGATCCTCGAAAAGCGTGCCTATGTGCGCGACCATCTCGATCATCTCAGAAAGATCCTGATGTTCGAGCCGCGCGGCCATTACGACATGTATGGCGCGCTGCTGGTGGAGCCCGACCTGCCGGGCGCCGACCTCGCGGTGCTGTTCATGCACAATGAGGGCTATTCGACGATGTGCGGCCACGCCATCGTCGCGCTCGGCCGCTACGCCGTCGACGAGCGGCTGGTGGCGCCACGCGAGCCGATGACGACCGTCAATATCGAGGCGCCATGCGGGCTGATTTCGGCTGCGGTCGAGGTAAGGGATGGCAAGGCCGGCGCGGTGTCCTTCGAAAGCGTGCCGGCGTTTCTGTTCGCCGGCGACCAGCGGATCGAGCTGCCGGGCTATGGTCCGGTCGGCTTCGACATCGCCTATGGCGGCGCCTTCTATGCACTGGCCGACTGCCGCCAGTTCGGGCTGGAATTTGGCAGGAACCGCGTCCGCGATTTCGTCGATGCGGCGACCGCGCTGACTGATAAGCTGAAGGCCGAATTGCCGCTGTCGCATCCCGACCATGCCGATCTCGCCTTTCTCTACGGCACCATCCTGACCGACGGACAGGATGCGTTCTCCGATACGCCGACCAAAAACATCTGCGTTTTCGCCGAGGCCGAGGTCGACCGTTCGCCGACCGGCTCCGGCGTCACCGCGCGGCTGGCGGCCATGCACGCCAAGGGGCAAATCGAGATTGGCCGGACGCGGCTGTTCGAGAGCATCGCCGGCTCGCGCTTTTCCGGCGCCGTCGTACGCACGGCCACAGCCGGGCCGCATGACGCCATCATCGCCCGCGTCGGCGGCCGCGCCTATTACTCAGGGCGGGCCGAACTCATCGCCGAGGACGATGATGAACTGGGGCGCGGCTTTCTGCTGCGCTAGCTCCCTTCCCGTGCCGAGATCGCCTTGTGCAGGTGCACCATCATGGCGGCGGCGAACAGTGGCGTCAGAAGGTTGAGCAGCGGCACGGCGAGGAAAGCGGCGACCACCAACCCGGCCAGGAACACGGTGATGGAGTGCTTTCTGCGCAGCGCCCTGGCCTCGGTCTCCGGGCGAAAGCGCATGGCGGCGAACTCGAAGAACTCGCGCCCGAGCAGATAGCCGTTGACGACGAAAAAGGCGGCGATGTTGATGCCCGGCAACAAGAGCAGCAGCAGGGCGACGATGTTGCCGAGGATGACGACGCCGAAAAACCGGATCGCCAGTACCAGCGAGCGCAACGCCGGCACGGCGCGGCCGGGCGGGTCGTTTGGATAATCGGTGCGCTCGACCACTTCGGCGACGTCGTCGAGGAACAGGCCGGCGATGATCGCCGTCACCGGCGCGATGAGCAGCGCCAAGCCCAGCGCAAGGCCGACGCCGGCGACGACGGCACCCAGCCACCCGGCCCAGGAGGGTAGGGCAGGCAGCCATGCATCGATCCACGGCCAGGCCAGCCATTCGAACAGGCTCTTGATCCCGAACCAAAGCGCCGCCAGCGCCAGCAAGGTCAGCCCCAGCGTCTTCAGGAACACGGAACGGAATTCGGGCGAGAACAGCCGGCTCAACGCGGCACGGGCGGCGTCGAGGATCACGGCGTTTCCAATTCCATGTCAAACGAGGCCCATGGGCGATATTTCGGGATAGGCGGAGACAGGTCGCGAGACAAGCGCAAACCGCGCGGTACGAGGCATGCGTTCTGCCCGGATTTATAACTCGCGGCCTAGGCAAAGCCGCATCAAACCGCTAGACCCGCCCGCGCCCGGCGTGGCAGAAAGCCGGTGGGTTTTTTGGCGGAGACATGAATTGATGCCGGACTATGACGTGCTTTGTATCGGAAATGCCATCGTCGACATCATCGCCCAGTGCGACGAGGCGTTCCTGGAGACCAACGGCATCATCAAGGGCGCGATGAATTTGATCGACACGAGGCGCGCCGAACTGCTCTACAGCCGCATGGGCCCGGCCATCGAAGCCTCGGGCGGCAGCGCCGGCAACACGGCGGCGGGCGTCGCCAGCTTCGGCGGCCGCGCCGCTTTCTTCGGCAAGGTCTCCAACGACGCGCTCGGCGAAATCTACGCGCATGACATCCATGCCCAGGGCGTCGCCTTCGACACCAGGCCGCTTAACGGCGAACCGCCGACAGCGCGCTCGATGATCTTCGTCACGCCCGACGGCGAGCGCTCGATGAACACCTATCTCGGCGCCTGCGTCGAGCTCGGCCCGGAGGACGTCGAGGCCGACAAGGCGTCGGGCGCGGCCGTCACCTATTTCGAGGGCTATCTGTGGGACCCGCCGCGCGCCAAGGAAGCGATCCGGCAGACGGCGAAACTCGCCCACGCCGCCGGGCGCGAAGTGTCGATGACATTGTCGGACTCGTTCTGCGTCGACCGCTACCGCGACGAATTCCTCGATCTGATGCGCTCCGGCACCGTCGACATCGTCTTTGCCAACAGCCACGAGATCAAGTCGCTCTACCAGACCGCGTCGTTCGACGAGGCGCTGGCCCAGATCCGCAAGGATTGCAAGATCGCCGCCGTCACCCGCTCGGAAAAGGGCTCGGTGATCGTGCGCGGCGACGAGACCGTGACCATCAATGCGACCCAGATCCGCGAGCTGGTCGACACCACCGGCGCCGGCGACCTCTACGCCGCCGGCTTCCTCTACGGCTACACGCAACGCCGCAGCCTGAAGCAGTGCGGCGATCTCGGCTCGCTGGCGGCCGGGCTGGTCATCCAGCAGATCGGCCCAAGGCCACGGCAGAATTTGCGCAGCGAGGCCGAGCAGGCGGGGCTGCTGTAGCGGCACCTCTCCCTTCTCCCCCTGTGGGAGAAGGTGGATCGGCGCGCAGCGCCGAGACGGTTGAGGGGTGCTGGACGGAGTGCTGCCGGTGCCAAGCTGGAACACCCCTTATCCGACCGAGCTTCGCTCGGCCACCTTCTCCCACAGGGGGAGAAGGGAGAGGCGCTGCTGCTGCCCCCCGCTCGTCAAGCTCCCGCGCTATACGCCGCGATTGCCGCCATGTTGACGATGTCCGAATCCTTGGCGTTCAGCGAGACGATCTGGACCGGCTTGTTCAGGCCGACCAGCAGCGGGCCGATGACGGTCGAGCCGCCGAGCTCCTGCAGCATCTTGGTCGAGATCGAGGCCGAGTGGAAGGCCGGCATGACCAGCACGTTGGCCGGGCCGGTCAGCCTGATGAACGGGTACTGCGCCATGGCACGGGCGTTGAGCGCCACGTCGGCGGCCATCTCGCCGTCATACTCGAAATCGACGCGGCGCTTGTCGAGGATGCGCACCGCTTCCTGGACGCGCTCGGAGCGCTCGCCCTGCGGATGGCCGAAGGTCGAATAGGCGAGCATGGCGAGCCTCGGCTCGTAGCCCATGCGGCGGGCAAAGCCGGCGGCCTCCTCGGCGATGTCGGCGATCTCGACGGCATCCGGCATGTCGTGCACCGCGGTGTCGGCGACAAGCACAGTGCGGCCCCGCGCGAGCACGATCGACACGCCGATGACGCAATGGCCGGGCCTTGCGTCGATGACGCGGCGGATGTCGTCGAGCGCCGTCGAATAGTTACGGGTAACGCCGGTGACGATGCCGTCGGCATCGCCCAGCGCCACCATGCAGGCGGCGAAATGGTTGCGGTCGTTGTTGATCAGCCGCTGGCAGTCGCGGAACAGAAAGCCTTTGCGCTGCATGCGTTCGTAGAGATAGTCGGTGTAGACCGAGTTGCGCCGCGACAGCCGCGCATTGATGATCTCGATGCCTTGCTTGCCGAGATCGATGCCGGCATTCCTGGCGTTTTCCTTGATGATGTCGTCGCGGCCGAGCAGGATGGCGGTGCCGAGCCGCTGGTTCACATAGGAGACGGCGGCGCGCATCACCTGCTCCTCCTCGCCCTCGGCAAAGACGATGCGCTTGGGCTGGCGGCGGACGCGGTCGTAGATGCGCTGCAGCGTCGAGGCGATCGGGTCGCGGCGGGCGGAAAGCTCCTGCGCATAGCGGTCGAGATCGAGGATCGGCTTGCGCGCGACGCCGGAGTCCATCGCCGCTTTGGCCACCGCAATCGGAATGGCCGAGATCAGGCGCGGGTCGAACGGCACCGGGATGATGTAGTTGGGGCCGAATTTCGGCCGCATGCCCTGATAGGCGGCGGCGACGTCGTCGGGCACGTCCTGGCGCGCCAGTTCGGCGAGCGCTTTGGCCGCGGCGATCTTCATGTCGTCGTTGATGGTGGTCGCCCGCACATCGAGCGCGCCGCGGAAGATGTAGGGGAAGCCAAGCACGTTGTTGACCTGGTTGGGATAGTCGGACCGTCCCGTCGCCATGATGGCGTCGGTGCGGATCTCGGCGACCTCCTCAGGCGTGATCTCGGGGTCGGGATTGGCCATGGCGAAGATGATCGGGTTCTTGGCCATCGACTGCACCATTTTGGTGGTCAGCGTGCCTTTGGCCGAGAGGCCGAGGAACACGTCGGCGCCGTCCAGCGCCTCGGCCAGCGAGCGCGCGCCGGTTTTCACGGCATGCGCCGATTTCCACTGGTTCATGCCTTCGGTGCGGCCCTGGAAGACGACGCCCTTGGTGTCGCAGAGGATGATATTTTCGGGCGCAAAGCCCATCGCCTTCATCAATTCGATGCAGGCGATGCCGGCAGCGCCGGCGCCGTTGCAGACCATTTTCGTGGTCTTCATGTCGCGGCCGGTGATTTCCAGCGCGTTGATCAGGCCGGCGGCCGAGATGATGGCGGTGCCGTGCTGGTCGTCATGGAAGACCGGGATGTCCATCAGCTCGCGCAGCCGCTGCTCGATGATGAAGCACTCCGGCGCCTTGATGTCCTCGAGGTTGATGCCGCCGAAGGAGGGGCCGAGAAAGCGCACGCAGTTGATGAATTCGTCGGCATCCTCGGTATCGACCTCGAGGTCGATGGAATCGACATCGGCGAAGCGCTTGAACAGCACCGCCTTGCCTTCCATCACCGGCTTCGAGGCCAGCGCGCCGAGATTGCCGAGGCCGAGGATAGCGGTGCCGTTGGAGATGACGGCGACCATGTTGCCGCGAACCGTGTAGTCGAAGGCGCGGCTCGGGTCCTCGGCGATGGCGAGAACCGGAACCGCGACGCCCGGCGAATAGGCGAGGCTGAGATCGCGCTGCGTCGCCATCGGTTTTGTGGCGACGATCTCCAGCTTGCCCGGACGCCCCATGGCGTGGAATTCCAGCGCCTCCTGGGCGCTGACGGAGGGCCCGTTGCTTTCGGTTTTCTTGGCCATGGTACTTTTGGTTTCCTCGCCCGTACGGCACCGCTTGAGATGGGGTGCGCATGCTTTCTTTTGTGGAAGGTTCGGGATTAAGGCTACACTTCGCCGCTGTAAACCGCCAAGCATGGCTTGCAAAATTTTGGAAGCAGCTTCTTGAACGACGAGACGCCCATTCGAAGCGACAACGCCACGCCGGCCTTCGCGCCGGCGACGCCGATGATGGAGCAGTATATCGAGATCAAGGCGGCGAACCCGGATTCGCTGCTGTTCTACCGCATGGGCGATTTCTACGAGCTGTTCTTCGACGATGCCGAGAAGGCAAGCCGGGCGCTCGGCATCGTGCTGACCAAGCGCGGCAAGCATCAGGGGCTCGACATCCCGATGTGCGGCGTGCCGGTGCATGCCGCCGACGATTATCTGCAGGAGCTGATCGGCCAGGGGTTCCGCGTCGCCGTCTGCGAGCAGATCGAGGATCCGGCGGAGGCCAAGAAGCGCGGCGGCAAATCGGTGGTGCGCCGTGATGTGGTGCGGCTGGTGACACCCGGCACCATCACCGAAGACAAACTGCTGGCGCCGTCGGAATCGAGTTTCCTGATGGCGCTGGGACGGGTCAAGGGCGGGGCAGAGCACGCTTTTGCCTTGGCCTGGATCGAGATCTCGACCGGTGTCTTCCGCGTCGCCGAGACAACCGCCGACCGGCTGCTCGCCGATGTCTTCCGCGTCGACCCGCGCGAGCTGATCGTCGCCGAGCCGGTGTTTTACGACCCGGAGCTGAAACCGGTCTTCGATGTGCTCGGCCGCGTCGCCAGCCCGCAGCCGCCGTCACTGTTCGATTCGGCTTCGGCCGCCGGCCGCATCGCCCGCTTCTTCGAGGTGGCAACGCCGGATGGTTTCGGCACGTTTTCGCGCGCCGAGCTGTCGGCGATCTCAGGCGTCATCGCCTATGTCGAGAAGACGCAGAAGGCCGAACGGCCGCCGCTGTCGCGGCCGCAGCGCGAGGAGCAGGGTTCGACGCTGTTCATCGACCCGGCGACGCGCGCCAATCTGGAGCTGCTGCGCACGCTGTCCGGCAGCCGCGAGGGGTCGCTGTTCAAGGCGATCGACCGCACGGTGACGGGTGGCGGCGCAAGACTGCTCGCCGACCGGCTGATGGCGCCGCTGACCGACCCGGCGGCAATCGCTGCAAGGCTGGACTCGGTGTCGTTCTTCCGCTCCGAGACGCGTTTTTGCCAGGCGGTGCGGGCAAGCCTGAAGAGCGTTGCCGACATGCCGCGCGCGCTATCCAGGCTGGCGCTCAACCGCGGCGGCCCGCGCGACCTCGGCGCGCTGCGCGCTGGTTTCGAAGCGGCCGGCGCCATCGCCGAACTGTTCGGCCAAACCGCATTGCCGGCCGAACTGACCGCGGCGTTGGGAGCTATCAAGGCACTGCCCAGTGAACTGGCGACGCATCTGGCACAGGCGCTCTGCGACGAGCTGCCGTTGCTCAGGCGCGACGGCGGCTTCGTCCGCGGCGGCTACCACGCCGAGCTCGACGAGATGCGGGCACTGCGCGACGAGTCGCGAAAGGTGATCGCCGGGCTGGAGCGTTCGCTGATCGACGAGACCGGCATCCGCTCGCTGAAGATCAGGCACAACAATGTGCTGGGCTATTATATCGAAGTCACCGCTAACCACCATGCGCTGATGACCGGCAGCGACGGCGCCAAGGCGCGCTTCATCCATCGCCAGACCATGGCCAACGCCATGCGCTTCACCACCACGGAACTCGCCGAACTGGAAACCAAGATCGCCAACGCCGCCGACCGGGCGCTGGCGATCGAGCTTGCCGCTTTCGAGGCGCTGACGGCGGAAGTGGTCGGCCAGGCCGACACGATCCGTGCCGGCGCCGAAGCGCTCGCCGTGCTCGACGTTTCGGCCGCACTTGCCTTGCTTTCCGAGAGCGAGGCCTGGTGCCGGCCGCTGGTCGATGCGAGCCTTGCCTTCGAGATTTCGGGTGGACGTCATCCGGTGGTCGAACAGGCGCTGCGGCGTTCCGGCGAAGGCCCGTTCGTCGCCAATGATTGCGATCTGTCGCCGCAAGGCGATGCCAAGGCCGGCGCGATCTGGCTGCTGACCGGCCCCAATATGGGCGGCAAATCGACCTTCCTCAGGCAAAACGCGCTGATCGCCATCCTCGCCCAGACCGGCTCCTTCGTGCCGGCGGCATCAGCCCATATCGGCGTCGTCGACCGGCTGTTTTCGCGGGTCGGCGCCTCCGACGATCTGGCGCGCGGCCGCTCGACCTTCATGGTCGAGATGGTCGAGACGGCGGCGATCCTCAACCAGGCAGGCGAGCGCGCACTGGTCATCCTCGACGAGATCGGCCGCGGCACCGCCACTTTCGACGGCCTGTCGATCGCCTGGGCGGCGGTCGAATATCTGCACGAGAAGAACCGCTGCCGGGCGATCTTCGCCACGCATTTCCACGAAATGACGGCGCTGGCCGGAAAACTGCCGCGGCTCTCAAACGTCACCATGCGGGTCAAGGAATGGGAGGGCGACGTGGTCTTCCTGCACGAGGTCGGCAAGGGTGCGGCCGACCGTTCCTACGGCGTCCAGGTAGCGCGGCTGGCCGGCCTGCCAGAGGCCGTCGTCGGCCGGGCCAAGGAAGTGCTGCACCAGCTTGAAGCAGGCGAGGTTTCGGGCAAGGCCAACCGCCTGGTCGACGACCTGCCGCTGTTTTCCGTGGCGGCGAAGCGGGAAGCGTCGAAGCCGGCGAAGAGTGACGGGCTGGGCGCGGCGCTAGCGGAGATCAATCCCGACGAGATGACGCCAAGGGAAGCGCTGGAGGCGCTGTACCGGCTGAAGGGGATGGCTGGGAAGTAGTGCTCGTCCGATAGCGCTCTACGGCACCCCCCCTCTGTCCTGCCGGACTGTCCGGCAGGACAGAGGGGGTATGACGGAACGCTGCTTTGGCTTGCCTTCCGCCCCACCCCTCAAATCATCGCCAAGCCGGACTTCCGCCTCGGCGGTGGGAAGGCGCGGTCAATTTCGGCGAAATCTTCGCTCGTGAGCTCGATCTCCAACGCCGCGACATTCTGCCGGATATGCTCCGGGCGGCTGGCCTTCGGAATGGCGATGACGCCCTCCTGCGCCATCACCCATGCAAGTGCGATCTGCGCCGGCGTCGCACCGTGGCGGGCGGCGATGGCATCTAACCTGGCGTTGCGCGCCAATACCCCCTGATCGACCGGCGAATAGGCCATCAGCGGCATGCCGCGTTGCCGGCTCCACGGGGCGAGGTCGAACTCGACGCCGCGCTGCGACAGATTGTAGAGCACCTGGTTGGTCTGGACGTTGCCGCCGGCCGGCAACCGGACCAGCTCCTCCATCTCGCCGGTATCGAAATTGCTGACGCCCCAATGGCGGATCTTGCCGGCCGCCTTCAACGCTTCGAACGCCTCTACCGTTTCCATCAAAGGAACGCTGCCCGGCCAATGCAAGAGATAGAGATCGATGCGGTCGGTGGCGAGATGCCTCAGGCTGTTCTCGCATGCCCGTTTCACGCCGGCGCGCGAGGCATTGGACGGCAGCACCTTGGAGACCAGGAAAACCTCGTCGCGGCGCCCGGCGATGGCCTCCGCCACCACCTCCTCGGCACCGCCGCTGGCATACATTTCGGCGGTGTCGATCAGCGTCATGCCGAGATCCAGCCCGAGCTTCAGGGCATTGGCCTCGTCGCCACGGCGGCGGCCGTCTTCGCCCATCTTCCAGGTGCCCTGGCCGAGCACCGGCACAGCTTCGCCGCAGGGCAGGGTGGTCGTTCTTATCGTCGATGGCATGGCATGCTCCAGTCCGAGGCCCGGATAGCACCATAGCCGCCAAGGGAAATCCAGGTGAAGCAGAAATCCAGGTGAAGCCTCTCGCCCGGATTCCCCGACAGCGTGACGCCTACTTCACCGGATGGGCGGCGAGCCAGTCCTGCATCTGCTTGATCTCGGCTCGCTGCGCGGCGATCACTGCTTCCGCCAGCTTGCGGATTTCCGGATCCTTGCCATTGGCGAGCTCGATCTTGGCCATGTCGATGGCCGCCTGGTGATGCGGGATCATGCCGCGGGCGAAATCGACATCGGCATTGCCGGAATATTCGATTGCCATCATGTCGGTATGCATCTTGTCCATCGCCGCCTTGTAGCCCTCGGTCGAGGGGCTCTGCGCGCCCATTGCGCCCATGTCGTGCTTCATCTCCTCGGCTTGTGCCGGAACGCTTTCGAGGAAAACAGCAAGCAGCATTCCCGCCGCCATCATCAGCAGCACGATCTTCTTGGCCAAGGTCATTCATCGTCTCCTTTTTTGAACAGGGTCTATCTGGAAGTTTTACTCAGAGTTTCAACGTCCTGAGCCGCAATGCGTTGGCGATGACCGAAACCGAAGACAGGCTCATCGCCGCCGCCGCGATCATCGGCGACAGCAGCGTGCCGGTGAGCGGATAGAGCACGCCGGCAGCAACCGGCACGCCAAGCACATTATAGAGGAAAGCGAAAAACAGGTTCTGGCGGATGTTGCGGATCGTCGCGCGGGCCAGCGTCCTCGCCCTGACGATGCCGTTGAGATCGCCCTTGACCAGCGTAATTCCCGCACTTTCGACCGCAACATCGGCGCCTGTGCCCATGGCGATGCCGACATCGGCGGCGGCAAGTGCGGGCGCATCGTTGACGCCGTCGCCGGCCATGGCGACGCCGGCACCGCCGGCACGCAATTCCTCGACCAGCGCGTTCTTCTGTTCGGGCAAAAGTCCGGCACGCACCGCGTCGATGCCGAGCTTGGCTGCGATGGCCCTGGCGGTGCGCTCATTGTCGCCCGTCGCCATGACGATCTTCAGCCCGCTGTCATGCAGCGCCTTGATCGCCTCGGCGGTGGTCGCCTTGATCGGGTCGGCAACGGCGACGAGGCCGGCGAGCTTGCCTGCGACAGCGACGAACATCACGGTCTTGCCATCGGCCTGCAGCGCCTCGGCGCTGGCCAGGACCGAAGCCGTCTCGATGCCGAGATCGACCATCATCGCGGCATTGCCGAGCGCTACCTTCTGCCCCGAGACCGTGCCGGAAACGCCCTTGCCGGTGACGGCCTCGAAACCGCCGGCGTCGGGGACCTTCACGCCGCGTTCGCGGGCGCCTTCGACGATCGCCTCGGCCAGCGGATGCTCCGAGCCTTTTTCGAGACCGGCGGCGAGCGCCAGCAGCTCGTCCTGTGCCATGCCTTCGACCGCGATGACGTCGGTCAGTTTGGGCCGGCCTTCGGTCAGCGTTCCCGTCTTGTCGACGATCAGCGTATCGACCGAGGCAAAGCGCTCGAGCGCCGCCGCTTCCTTGATCAGCACGCCGGCATGCGCGCCGCGCCCGGTGGCGGTCATGATCGACATTGGCGTGGCAAGGCCGAGCGCACAGGGGCAGGCGATGATCAGCACCGAGACCGCCGAGACGATGGCAAACACCAGGCTGGGTTCCGGTCCGACGATCGCCCAGGCGACAAACGCAATGATGGCAATCAGAACGACGGCCGGGACGAAGTAGAACGAGACGCGGTCGGCCAACCCCTGGATCGGCGCGCGTGAACGCTGCGCCTTGGCGACCAGCTCGACGATGCGCGCCAGCGTCGTCTCGGCGCCGATCTTTTCGGCGCGCATGATCAGCGAACCGTTCTTGTTGAGCGTGCCGCCGGTGAGGTTGTCGCCTTCGGTCTTTTCGACCGGCAGCGGCTCGCCTGTGATCATCGATTCGTCGATGGACGAGCGCCCTTCGAGCACAATGCCGTCGACCGGCACGGCGTCACCGGGGCGGATGCGCAGGCGGTCGCCGGCCTTGACGGTTTCGAGCGGCACGTCGTTTTCGGAACCGTCCGCGCCGATCTGCCGCGCCGTCTTCGGCGCCAGGTCGAGCAGCGCGCGGATCGCCGAGCCGGTTTTCTCGCGGGCGCGCAATTCCAGCACCTGGCCAAGGAACACCAGCGCGACGATCACCGCCGCCGCCTCGAAATAGACCGGCACGGTGCCGTCATGGCCGCGGAACTGGTGCGGAAAGAGGCCTGGAAACAGCGTGGCGACGACGCTGTAGAGATAGGCGGCACCGACGCCGAGCGAAATCAGCGTCCACATATTGGGGCTGCGGTTGAGGACCGAGTTCCAGCCGCGATGGAAGAACGGGAATGCCGCCCACAGCACCACCGGGCTGGCCAGCGCCAGCTCCAGCCAGACCTTCGCGCGGTCGTCGATGAAGGCCTGGAACGTCAGGCCGAGCATCGGCGCCATGGCGATGACCAGCAACGGCACGGACAGCACCGCGCTCACCCAAAAGCGCCTGGTGAAGTCGACCAGTTCGGGGTTAGGTCCCTCGTCGCCGGTCGGCACGCCCATCGGCTCCAGCGCCATGCCGCAGATCGGGCAGGAGCCGGGCTTGTCGCGGATGATTTCCGGATGCATCGGGCAGGTGTATTGCGTGCCCTTGGGCATCGGCTGCGGCGCCGGCCTGTCGCCGAGATATTTTGCCGGCTCGGTTTCGAACTTCGCCTGGCAAGCGGCCGAGCAGAAATAGAAGCCCCGGCCCTCGTGCCGCAAAAAGTGCTTGGCCGTGGCACGGTCGACGCTCATGCCGCAGACGGGATCGGTTGCGGTCAGGTATTTTTCCGGTTCGGCGACGAATTTCGAACGGCAGCTTTCGCTGCAGAAATGATAGCGATGGCCGTCATGCTCGGCCGTCGGCTTGCCGGCAGCCGGATCGACGGTCATGCCGCAGACCGGATCGCGGACGACGGCGTCCGCAGCAGAGGAGACGCCTTTTGGCGAGCAGCAGCTGCCATGGGCGTGATGATGGTGATCGGAATGCGTCATGCCGAAAGCCCCTGTATTTCGATGTTGCGGCGGAGGTAGTGCTTCCAGTAACTGGAAGGTCAAGGGCTGATTTCGATTTTTCGTGGCCAGGCCCAAACTGCACCGGCCGCGGGCATGAGACGATCGTCCCGTTCCACGGCTGCGGAGAACGCGTCCGTCCGCCCCATACCCAGCGCCGCGAAAACGCGCTATAGACGCCGCCGAAACGGCGAGGCCGAACGGCATTTATGGCAAGAATATCCCTGAAGCTCGAGGAACTGATCGACGGCGAAGCCTTGCGCCGCGAGATGACCGAACTGACCGAGGCGTCGGCAGGCGACGGCTCCGGCAAGGCCGCGCGCAGCGGCGTTCTCAAGCTTCTCAAAAGCCGGCTCGCTGACGGCCGCACGGTCGCCGAACGCATGCTGATGGACGATGGCAGCGGTACCGCCTGCGCCGCCCGGCTGTCGCATCTGATGGATGAGATCATCCGCGCGCTCTACGACTTCGCCGCCACCCATGTCTATCGCGTCAAAAACCCGTCATCGGCCGAGCGCATGGCGGTCGTGGCCGTCGGCGGCTATGGCCGTGGCACGCTGGCGCCCGGGTCCGACATCGACCTGCTGTTCCTCCTGCCCTACAAGCAGACGCCATGGGGCGAGCAGATCGTCGAATACATGCTCTACATGCTGTGGGATCTCGGGCTGAAGGTCGGCCACGCCACCCGCAACATCGACGAGTGCCTCAGGCTGTCGCGCACCGACATCACCATCCGCACCTCGATCCTGGAGGCGCGCTTCCTGTGGGGCGAGCAAAAGCTCTATGACGAGCTTTTGCAACGCTTCGACCACGAGGTGGTGCGCACCACCGGCCCCGAATATGTCCAGGCCAAGCTCGCCGAACGCGACGAGCGCCACGCCAAGGCCGGCGAGAGCCGTTACCTGGTCGAACCCAACGTCAAGGACGGCAAGGGCGGCCTGCGCGACCTGCAGACGCTGTTCTGGATCGCCAAATATTTCTACCGCGTGCGCACCGGCGAGGAACTGGTCGACAAGGGCGTCTTCACCGACGCCGAATACAGGGAATTCCAGAAGGCCGAGGATTTCCTATGGGCGGTGCGCTGCCACATGCATTTCCTCACCGGCAAGGCCGAGGAGCGGCTGCATTTCGACATCCAGCGCGACATTGCCGAGCGGCTGGGCTACACCACCCATCCCGGCCTGTCGGCGGTCGAACGCTTCATGAAGCACTACTTCCTCGTCGCCAAGGATGTCGGCGACCTAACCCGCATTTTCTGCGCCGCGCTCGAGGAGGAGCAGGCCAAGCATGTGCCGGGCTTCAACCGCATTTTCCTCACCTTTTCGCGCCGCAAGCGCAAGCTCGCCGGCACGGCCGATTTCATCGTCGACAACCACCGCATCAACATTGCCGACGACGAGGTGTTCGAGCGCGATCCGGTCAATCTCCTCAGGCTGTTCTGGTTCGCCGACAAGCACGGCCTGGAATTTCACCCCGATGCGCTGAAGCTGTTGACCCGTTCGCTCGGCCTCGTCGGCAAGGCACTGCGGCGCGACGAGGAAGCCAACCGGCTGTTCCTCGACATCTTGACCTCGGACCGCAACGCCGAGCTCAATCTACGGCGCATGAACGAGGCCGGACTGCTTGCCAAGCTGATCCCGGACTTCGGCAAGATCGTCGCCATGATGCAGTTCTCGATGTACCACCACTACACGGTGGACGAGCACCTCATCCGCTGCATCGGGGTGCTGGCCGAGATCGAGCGCGGCGACGGGGAAAAGATCCATCCACTCGCCCACTCGCTGATGCCGGGGCTGAAGAAGAGCCGCGAGGCGCTCTATGTCGCCGTGCTGCTGCACGACATCGCCAAGGGCAGGCCGGAGGACCATTCGCAAGCCGGCGCCAGGATCGCCCGGCGCATCTGCCCGCATATGGGGCTCTCGCCGGCCGACACCGAAACGGTCGCCTGGCTGGTCGAGAACCACCTCGTCATGTCTATGACGGCGCAGACCCGCGATCTCAACGACCGCAAGACGATCGAGGATTTTGCCGCCATCGTGCAGTCGGTCGAACGGCTGAAGATGCTGCTTGTGCTTACCGTCTGCGATATCCGCGGCGTCGGGCCCGGGGTCTGGAACGGCTGGAAGGGCCAGTTGCTGCGTACGCTCTATTACGAGACCGAGCTTTTGTTGACCGGCGGGTTTTCGGAGGTGTCGCGCGCCAAACGGACGGCGGCGGCGCGCGAACAACTGGCCGAGGCGCTTGCCGACTGGCCGGAAAAGGCCCGCAAGCGTTATGTCGGCCAGCACTACGAGAACTATCTGCTGGCGGTCGATCTTCCCGACCAACTCCGCCATGCCGAATTCATCCGCGAGGCCGATCACGCCGGCAAGAAGCTCGCCACCATGGTGAAAACCCACCAGTTCGAGGCAGTGACCGAGATCACGGTACTTGCGCAGGACCATCCGCGCCTGCTTTCGGTGATTGCCGGCGCCTGTGCCGCGGCCGGCGGCAACATCGTCGACGCGCAGATCTTCACCACCTCGGATGGTCGGGCGCTCGACACCATCCTGATCTCGAGGGAGTTCGACCTCGACGAGGACGAGCGCCGCCGTGCCGAGCGCGTCGGCCGGCTGATCGAGGACGTGCTATCGGGCAAGAGCTGGCTGCCCGAAATGATCGAGAAGCGGACCAAGCCGCGGCGCGGCGCCAAGGTTTTCCGTATTCCGCCACGCGCCGAGATCCGCAACACGCTGTCGAACCGTTTCTCGGTGATCGAGGTCGAGGGGCTGGACAGGCCGGGCCTTCTGTCGGAGATCACCGGCATGTTGTCGGACCTGTCGCTCGACATCGCCTCGGCCCACATCACCACCTTCGGCGAAAAGGTCATCGACACGTTCTACGTCACCGATCTCACCGGCCAGAAGATCGACAGCCCGTCGCGTACGGCGACCATCCGCAACAGGCTGATCGCGGTGCTCGAGGGCACGGCGTCCGAGCGCGGCAAGACCAAAACGGCCGCCGAGTGACTGTTACCTTCCATTTGCCCCAATCGCACAGGCAGTCTTCAAGCGCATGAGCCTTGTCAAGAAATTCGCCACGGTCGCTTCCGGCACGCTGATGAGCCGCGCCCTCGGTTTCGGCCGCGAGATGCTGATGGCTGCCGCACTCGGCACCGGGCCGATCGCCGACGCTTTCAACGCCGCCTTCCAGTTTCCCAACACCTTTCGCCGGCTGTTCGCCGAAGGCGCCTTCAATGCCGCCTTCGTGCCGCTGTTCGCCAAGGAGATCGAGACGCACGGCACCGACGGCGCCAAGCGCTTTTCCGAAGAGGTGTTCGGCGTCTTGTTCACGGCGCTTCTGGCGCTGACCATCGCCATGGAACTGGCGATGCCGCTGATCGTGCGCTACCTGGTGGCGCCGGGCTTTGCCGACACGCCGGGAAAATTCGAGACGACGGTGGCGCTGGCGACCGTCATGTTCCCCTACCTGATCTGCATGTCGCTCGGCGCCATGATGGCCGGCATGCTGAATTCGCTGCGCCGCTATTTCGCCGCTGCGGTGGCGCCGGTGTTCCTCAACGTCATCCTTATCGCCGTGCTTGCCTATGCCTGGTACAAGGGTTCGGACGCCCGCACCGTTGGTTTCGGCCTGGCCTGGGGCGTGCTGGCGGCCGGCCTGGTGCAGCTGGCGATCGTCTGGGCGGCGGTGCGCCATGCCGGCATTTCGATCGGCTTCCGGCGGCCGAAGATGACGCCGAACGTCAAGCGGCTGCTGATCCTGGCGCTGCCGGCGGCGATCACCGGCGGCATCACCCAGATCAACCAGCTGATCGGCACGGCGATCGCGTCGGCGCAGGACAGCGCGGTGTCGTCGCTGGCCTATGCCGACCGCGTCTACCAGCTGCCGCTGGGCGTCGTCGGCGTCGCCGTCGCCATCGTGCTTTTGCCGGAACTGTCGCGGGCGCTGAAATCAGGCAATCTGGTCGAGGCCGCCAATCTGCAGAACCGCTCGGTCGAGTTTACCCTGTTCATGACCTTGCCGGCGGCGGCCGCGCTGCTGGTCATGTCCGAGCCGATCGTGCGGCTGGTCTATGAGCGCGGCGCCTTTGCCGCCAACAATTCGACGCCGACGGTCGCGGCAATCCTGGCGATCTTCGGCCTCGGCCTGCCGGCCTTCGTGCTGATCAAGGCGTTCACCCCAGGCTATTTCGCCCGCGAGGACACGCGCACGCCAATGATTTTTGCCGCCATCTCGGTGGCGGTTAACATTACGACGGCGCTGACGCTGTTTCCGACCATGGGCGCGCCCGGCATTGCCGTTGCCTCCGCTGTCGCAGGCTGGGTCAATGCGGCGATGCTGCTCGCCGTGCTGATCCGGCGCGGCCATTGGGGCCGCGACGTGCCGCTCATGAAACGCATCCCGCGGCTGGTGCTGTCGGCGGCGGTGATGGCCGCGGCGCTCTATCTTGCCGAACACTGGTTCGCCGCAAGGCTCGGCTCCGGCTCGCCGCTGGTGATCAAGGCGGTAACGCTGCTTGCGCTCGTCGCCGGCGGGGCGCTGCTCTACTTCGTTACTGCCTTCGCCACCGGCGGCGCCGATTTCGGCATGATCCGCCGCAATATCGGGCGCAAGGGCTCCCAGCCGGTCAAGCAACAGTCTCCAGATCCGTGAAGCGGAATTCGTCCGCCGTCGAAAGCATCGGAACGGCATAGTAGCGCGCACAGGCGTAGTGGAAACAGTCGGCCATGTTCAGGCGGCCAGCGTTGTTGCGAAACCGCGATGCAGCCTCGACTGACAGAGATGCCGCGTCAGAGGCAGGCGGAAGCTCCCGCAAGGTGATTCCACGCTCTTCGAGAAAACGGCTGACTATCTTGAAGCTTGTGGCGACCGGGACGGCTAGCTTTTCCGATCGCGAAAGCGCCATCGCGGCTTCCCAAACCGCGATAGCCGACGTGAACGGAGCCGACGCCTTCATGACCGCCTGCGCGCAGCGCGGGGCTTCGGTCTCGTTGCTCAGTATTGCAACGATAGCGGCTGCATCGATGAACATCAGTCTTCACCGGACAATTCGTCGTAGACCGAGCGCGGCAGCGGCTTGCGCGCCTGCTCGCTCAGCTCAATACCGAACTCGGCCCGGAGCCGTGCCGCCGTCTCCAGCGGCGTCTCGCGATTGCGCCGGCGCTCCAAGGCTTCGCGCATGGCGATCACGATCGCCTCGGTGATCCCGACACCTTCAAGCCTGGCAAAAGCCCGCGTCAGGCTGTCCGCTTCCTTGTTGTTGATGTTGATCGTCATTGTTTTGCTTCCGCTGTGTAGCAAATATTATGTAGCTATCTACATCAGTCCGTCAATGTGGCCCTGAGCCAAATCGAAGCGATTGCCGAGGCGAGCTATTTTGTTCTTGCTTTGTGCCGGCAGCTATGCTACTAATATGGTGCTGATTCGCACCGACGACCCCGCCGCAAGGCGGGGTTTTTGATTCTGGTCGGCGCCATCCCTTCAAACAGCCTTCTGCGGCGTCTTGCTCGGCCACGGCCAAGGCCCTGCGCGGCCTAGCCAATACCCCTCTTGATCGCCTCCTCGCTCTCGTCCATAAGCGCGCCGTCGCAAGACTTTCGCCGCGCGCGAAACGGCCCTCCACAAGCCAGGGAAACACTATGACCGACCTCAACCAGCCCGCCTTCAAGCCGCTCGTCTTTTCCGGCGTCCAGCCAACCGGCAATCTGCATCTCGGCAATTATCTCGGCGCCATCAAGAAATTCGTCGCCCTGCAGGACACTTCCGACTGCATCTATTGCGTCGTCGACCTGCATTCGCTGACCGCACAGCTCGTCTATGAGGATCTTCAGGACCAGACGCGTTCGATCACCGCGGCGTTTCTCGCCTCCGGCATCGATCCGACCAAGCACATCGTCTTCAATCAGTCGAGGGTGATGCAGCACGCCGAGCTTGCCTGGATCTTCAACTGCGTGGCGCGCATCGGCTGGATGAACCGGATGACGCAGTTCAAGGACAAGGCCGGCAAGGACCGCGAGAACGCCTCGCTCGGCCTGCTCGCCTATCCCTCCCTGATGGCCGCCGACATCCTCGTCTACCGCGCCACCCACGTGCCGGTCGGCGACGACCAGAAGCAGCATCTGGAGCTGACCCGCGACATCGCGCAGAAATTCAACAACGACTTTTCGGACCGCATCGCAGCGCTTGGCGTCGGCGTCGAGATGCAGGTCGGCGAAGAGACGGTGAACGGCTATTTCCCGCTGACCGAGCCGGTCATCGGCGGCCCGGCAGCGCGCATCATGTCGCTGCGCGACGGTTCGAAGAAGATGTCGAAATCCGATCCGTCGGACCTGTCGCGCATCAACCTGACCGACGACGCCGATGCCATCTCGAAGAAGATCCGCAAGGCCAAGACCGACCCGGAGGCTTTGCCCGGCGAACTGGACGGGCTTGCCGGCCGGCCGGAAGCGGAAAACCTCGTCGGCATCTATGCCGGCCTCGCCGAAATCTCGAAAGAGGCGGTGCTGAAGGAATATGGCGGCCAGCAGTTTTCGGTGTTCAAGCCGGCGCTGGCCGACCTTGCGGTGGAAAAACTGGCGCCGATCGCCGGCGAGATGCGCCGCATCTCCAGCGACCGCGCCTATGTCGACGCGGTGCTGCGGGATGGCGGCGAGCGTGCCGGCACATTGGCCGAAGCGACCATGAAGACAGTGCGCGACATTATCGGCCTGCTGCAAGGCTAATGCATGTCGCGCAAAAGTGTGCAGCGGTTTTGCGATAACGACATGCATAAAACAAGAACCTGAAGCGCGTCGCTGGTCGAACGCGACGCGCTTTAAGCTGCACCAGCATTGCCACAGCCGCCGGTCGCTTGCGGGCGGGCTGTGGCGGTGGCAGATTGCGGCCGAAACCATCGAACAGGGTGAATATGGTCTCCAAACGCCTCAGCCGCGAAGTCGGTCATCGCCGCAAGTTCCTGGCGATCATCGACGACACGCCCGAATGCGAGCGCGCCGTCGCCTACGCCTCGAAGCGGGCGCAAAGCACGGGCGGCGTACTGGTGCTGCTCTATGTCATCGAGCCGGATGATTTTCAGCACTGGCTGGGCGTCGAGAAGATCATGCGCGAGGAGGCGACCGCCACGGCGCGTGCCGCACTGGACAGCTACGCCAACAAGGTGCGCCAGAAGCTCGGCATCGAGCCGGAACTGGTGGTGCGCGAAGGCAAGCCGACCGAAGAGATCCACAAGCTGATCGAGGAAGACCAGGACATCGCCATCCTGGTGCTGGCGGCAGGCGCCGGCAAGGAAGGGCCTGGGCCGCTGGTCGGCGCGGTCGCCGGCAAGGGCGCCGCCTTTCCCATCCCGGTCACGGTGGTGCCGCAGAACCTGTCGGACGAAGAGATCGACAGCCTCGCCTGAGATGTGCTGATATTCAGGTGAGGCCGGCCTGCAAATGGCAGCTTCCTGCGCTTCCGGTGCTCACGTACCAAAAGTACGCTCCGCTCCGGTTCACGGAAACCACCATTTTCGGCTCGGCCTGACCTGAATCTCAACACATCTCCAATCGTTTCAGCGAACTAGCAAAACATTCCGCCAGCCAGCCGTTCCCCCCGAGGCCTTTCCCTTGAATGTCGGGCGGATAAAGCCTAATTAGAATTATTCCAAACTAGCTGCCCGAAACGGGCACGGAGACGGCCATGTTCATCCAGACCGAGTCGACGCCAAACCCGGCGACGCTGAAATTCCTGCCCGGCAAGGAAGTGCTGCAAGAAGGCACCGCCGATTTCCGCGATGCCGATAGTGCCGCGACGGCTTCGCCGCTCGCCGGCCGGCTGTTCGAAATCCCCGGCGTCACCGGCGTCTTCTTCGGCTATGATTTCATCACCGTGACCAAGGACGGCCCCGACTGGCAGCATCTGAAGCCGGCTATCCTCGGCGCCATCATGGAGCATTTCATGTCCGGCGCCCCGGTGATGGCCAAGGCCGGCCCCGCCGCCGAGACCAGCCAGACCGGCGAATTCTACGACAAGGCCGACGAGGAGCTGGTCGTCACCATCAAGGAGCTGCTCGACACGCGGGTGCGCCCGGCGGTGGCCCAGGATGGCGGCGACATCACCTTCCGCGGCTTCGAGAACGGCACCGTGTTCCTGCACATGAAGGGCGCCTGCGCCGGCTGCCCGTCGTCGACGGCGACGCTGAAGCACGGCATCCAGAACCTGCTCCGGCACTTTGTGCCGGAAGTGCAGCATGTCGAACAGGTCTCCTGACGCGACGTTCCATCGTCAACATCGATAGACAACAAAAAACCGGGCCAAAGTGCCCGGTTTTCTGTTTGCGACGTCTGTGTTGTTGCCTAGACGGTCCGCGTATAAGGGTTTTATATCACAATGACCTTGGCGCCGACCGAGGTGCGGTCGTAGAGGTCGATAATGTCCTGGTTCATCAGCCGGATGCAGCCCGACGACATCGCCTTGCCGATCGAATTCCATTCCGGGCTGCCATGCAGGCGATAACCCATGTCGCCGCCCTTGTTGAACAGGTACATAGCGCGCGCGCCGAGCGGGTTCTTCAACCCCGGCTCCATGCCACCGGCAAACTTGGCCAACTCCGGCTGCCGCTTGATCATCTGCGAAGGCGGTGTCCAGGTCGGCCATTCGCGCTTCAGCGCGATATGGGCGGTGCCGTGCCATTCGAAACCCTCACGGCCGACGCCGATGCCGTAGCGCATCGCTTCGCCGTCGCCCATGACGAAATAGAGGAACTTGTTCTGCGTATCGACGATAATGGTGCCCGGCTTTTCCCTGGTGTCGTAGTCGACGATCTGCCGGCGGTATTTGAACGGCACCTTTTCGATCGGAACGCGCGGCAGGTGATAGCCGGCGTCGGTCACCGCGCCGTAGTTGTTGGTGAAGATCTGCGAGCCGATGGTGCTGCAACCGGCGACAGCCGTCGACAGCGCCAGGGCCGCGACGATTGCAAGTGACTTCATGCGCATGAAAAGGTCCGATGCCTGCCCAAACAACAGCGGCTCGAGTCGGCCGCTTTTTTCATCTTCATTCATGCTGGCATTTGCTTTGCTTGCCAAGCGGGCGATGCCTACATCCTTGGACTTGCGTGCTGGTAAACCTGCGACTATGGCATTTCGGCAACAGCCCCCGCAGGATTATGTTGCAAAATCAATGGGCCAGGAACAAGAACCCCGAGCCGAGGAAATCACCCATGAATGTCGGTGACGCTGCCCGGCGCTCTGGCCTGCGGCCAAGACCATCCGTTGCTACGAGGAGATCGGCCTGAGACGCGGCCGCCGCAGGGGAAAGTCCAGACAGGCCGGGTTTAATAAAGGACGCCGCGAAGCACGGTCCAAGCCAGAAGCCCGAACGTGCCGATCACCACCAATGCACCAAGGACCGTGCCGATCTTTTCAGGCAATCCATCGGGGCGACCAGGATCGTTGGCCATTCAACTATCGATCATGACGTAGGCCGCACCAAACACGGCAACGATAATTGCCCCAAGCACCGCCCAGCCTCTGATGGCCGAGCGGATTTCCTCCGGCGTCGGTCGTCATCTTCCGTCATCTAATGCTCCTCCTAGAATCCGTGGCAGACATTGAAAGCGCAAGCTGCAACGTGCGCCGTCCGAGAGCAAGCGTTCCCCAGCCTTCGACACTCCGCAAAGCGCGGGCGGCGGTCACGATCCCGGCGGGCGGTACCGGATCGACTTCGCTTTGCCAAGCGCGTCCATCGTCTCTTCGACACTTAACAGGACGGTGGTCTGGTACGAGCTGAGCGCGCCTCCCGCACCGATGGCGAGCATGACGGATGCCATCGACACGTTGTCCGGCGCCTCCCATAGGTTCCAGCCATCGTACTCCCCGAAGGCATACCAGAACCCGTGCAGCTTTCCGCCGACCGACTCGATGTAGGAACGGGCAGCCTCGCGTCTATCCTCGGGATTATCCATCAAGCGCGCCCAGGTTTCGGGCCTGTAGCTGAATCGCGTGAGATACATCGGCATGGTTCGTCTCTCCTCCCAGAGCTGCCCCCACCAAGACAGTTAAGCGCCCCAATCCGGGAGAACGCGAGTCGTTTCCGAGGCGTAGTACCGCTGGCTTAGTTGCGGGTCTGCTAATAGACCTGTTTCAATTGCCTTTCCCCAAGGGGAGTAAGGTCAATGGCCGCATATCTTATTGCTGATGTAGACATAACCGACGCCGCCGTTTTCGAGGAATACCGCCGGGATGTGCCGGCAACCGAAGCCCGCTATGGGGGGAGGTACATCGCTCGCGGCGGAGCCACCAAAGTGCTGGAGGGCGATTGGGAACCTCATCGCCTCGTCATTGTCGAATTCCCGGACATGGCGTCCCTCCTGGCATGGTACGACTCTCCAGAATACGGCCGCCTCAAAGCCATCCGCGAACGCTGCGCAAAGACGAGAATTATTGCTCTGGAGGGCATGATGCCGGTTAGCTAAAGGTGCTCGAGGCCGAAATGGACGAGGCGCTGGGCGCTTCGAAGAGCGAACGCACACCGGAGCGGCTTGGCTACCGCTCGGGTTATTATGGCCGCACCCTTGTCACCCGTGTCGGCAAGCTTGAGCTGCGGGTTCGGCAGGACCGGGGCGGCGGCATTGTTCTGGTCGCGCTGGTCGCCTGGATTTTGTGGGCAAAAACCGGACTTGGCTGGGTTCGTCGGCATGGGCTTAATTTTGGCTGGCGTATTGGTTCTCAACCTACTGTCCAAAACAAGCGCCCATTGATCAGCTAAATTAGCTGCTGCCAGATGCAAGCGGCCCACCTTGTGGAAAGGTGGAGTATTGCGAAATAATCGACTCAAAAAGTCGAAACGTACGCTAACAATATTTCGTCAGAGGGAAAGGGCTTTGCGCTCTATGAAGGGGATCGCCATTCCCCTACGGCTTGGTAACGCTGGCGGGTAGTGGCCTTTCTAGTTCTGCCTTCCCTTCAGAACGCCTTCAACGAGGTCATTGAACTCCTCGACGCTCAGACTGCACAGGGCCTCGGCCGCGCCTAAATGGCAGAATTTAAATTCCACGAATTTCTTGTCATTGTTTGGGTCGAACTTGATGAAGAACCGAAACGACCAAGCGCCGCGAAGGGGCACATAAACGTAACTCAAGTCTATGGCCATGAAGTGCCGTTTGACGCTTTTCCAAAACCGCATCGCTGGATTCCCCCAATGACCCCCTCTTTCATACCAGCGCAGGCGCAATTCGCCAGCGGGTTTGTCAACCATAGAATCGCCCCGCATAAAACAGTTCAAACCGTGAACAAAATCTGGCATGGTGTCCGCCATGCCCATCATTTCCCCGATTCCCCTCAACCCGCTCATCGACGGCCGCCAGTCGGAGCGTGCCATGCTGGTCAGGCGTGGCGTGCAGCGGCTGCTCGGGCAGATGGGCGCGCATGTCTTGCCCGAACTGTCGCTGGCCACCGGCCGGCGCGCCGATCTCGTCGCGCTGACCCGCCAGGGCGACATCTGGATCATCGAGATCAAATCCTCGATCGAGGATTTCAGGGTCGACCGCAAATGGCCGGACTACCGGCTGCATTCCGACCGGTTCTTCTTCGCCACCCATCCCGGCGTACCCCAGGAGATATTTCCGGAGGAGTGCGGCTTCATTCTCTCCGACGGCTACGGTGCCGAGATTTTGCGCGATGCGCCCGAGCACCGCATGGCAGCGGCGACGCGCAAGGCGCTGATGCTGCGGATCGCACGCGCCGGTGCGTCGCGGCTGCTCGCGGCCGAGCTTGCCGGCGTGTCGGTGCCGGCGCTGGACGGCGAGAGCGAGTAGGGGTTTTGCTCTCCGTGATCATGGAGGCTGCGCCGTCCCGGCCGGGCGGCCACCTTCTCCCCGAGGGGAGAAGAGGCTGAGATCAACGCCGGCGATCTCCTCTCCCCTCGCGGAGAGGTCGGATTGCCCGAATTGCCTTTCGCAATTCGGTTGGCAATCCGGGTGAGGGGGCATCTTCCCAAATGCGATAGCCCTGTTCCACAAGCTGGTGCCCCGACACCACATAGGGCTCCATCTCCTTGCCCCATTTGGCGTGCGCGTCGATCTTGCCGATCCTGGCGAAGAACGCCTCCAACTGGCGAGGCTTTCGACCTGGTGATGTGACCCGACCGTCGCTTCCCGCGTCGATCGATCCGGTCATGATCTGGAACTTGAGGTCGTCGAGACCGGCCTGCGAGCCGATCTCGCGTTCCCATTTCTTCAACAGAGCACGGTCTGCTTGTGGCCGAATTTTGCGTCGATCTGCCATCTGGCACTGAACATCGCCGCCTCCTTATTCGTCCCAGGCCTGCACGACCGTCTGCCGTGCGATCTGGCCGTTCTTCAGCTCCAGCATCGCCGCGCAGAATACCTTGGTCCCGTCCGGATAGGAGCAGGCCTGGGTGAAGGCGAGATTGTTGCCGTCGGCGATGGTGGTGTCGACCTTGTGGGTCATCGCCCGGCTGCAGATGTCGTCCCAGAACGTGGTGATCGCTGCGCGCCCGCGGATTTCGCGCGGCTTGCTCGGCGGGTTGTTGCGGTCGATCACCCGCACCAATGCGTCGTCGGCATAGAAGCTCGCCAGCAATTTTCCATCACGGCCCTCAATCGCCTTCTTGATCGCAGCGCCGTCTATCGTCTGTGTCTTGGTCAGCATTTTTTCCTCCATAGGCCCGTCTTCACCGGGCGTTCAATTGATCAGAACCGCCCGGCGCTCATAGACGGGCAGGTGGTTCACTGCGACTTCGCCTTGACGGCCGCGAACACCTCGTCGGACTGCTTCTTGAAAGTGGCGAGATCGACCTGGCTGCCGTTGAGCATCGTCGACCAGTGGCGCACGATCGCCGCCATCGCCACCGCCTCCTTGATCTCCTCGTCGCTGGCGCCATTGAGCTTGGCCGCCTGCGTGTGGAAATAGATGCAGTACTGGCAGGGGATCTGCGAGGCGACGGCGAGGCCCATCAATTCCTTGGTCTTGCCGTCGAGCGCGGTGTTCGGGTTGAGCTGCACGCCCTTGATCTCGGCCCAGGCGCCGGCAACGGCGACATCCGGCAGCGTCTTGAACATGTCCGGCACCAAGCCGAGCGTTGCCTGGATGTCCTTGTAGGCAGCGGTCGCTGAGGCGTCTTCGGCCTTGGCAGGAACGATCGCCAACAGCGCGCCAACGCCTGCCGCCAGCACCAGTGATTTGAGTGTCGACTTCAGCATTTTATTCCTCCCTTCGCAGCGCCTTTCCCGGCGACATCCGCCTGGCCTGCATGGGACGAAGTGATAGCGCTTACGCATGCCCGGCCGCTTCGCCCGAAAGCGCCATGGCTCCTATGGCCCGTGCGGGCCAGCGTGCCGGGCCGAGAACGCCGCCGCCGCCGCCCGCGACGGCAGGTCCAGCTTGAGCAGAATATTGGCGACGTGGCGCTTGACGGTGTGTTCGCTCAGCCCGAGTTCGGCGGCGATCGCGGCATTGCTCTTGCCATCGGCGATGAGGTTCACCACCTCGCTTTCGCGCGCCGTCAGTGCGGCCGGCTCGGCAGCTTTGGCCTTCGGCCGGCAGGCCGGCTCCAGATGCTGTTCCGAGGTCGCCTGCACCAGCGCCAGCGGCTCATCCAGCTCGTCAAGCGCGATGCGCCCGGCGTCATTGAAATGAAGGCCTGAACCGGCGGCGAGGTCGGCGACCAGCCGCGAAGCGAGGATGTCGCCGCGCCCGGCATGCCCGGCAAGCTGCATCGTCACGCGCGCCGTCAACCCCGTCGGCGGCCCACGCAACTCGACCTCGCCGACATGTACGCCCTGCGCGCTGGCGACGCCCATCTCCTGCGCCGCATCGCGCAGCGCCGCCGCGCAGCGTACGGCCCGCGCCGGGCCGTCGAAGCGCGCCATCATCAGCTCGCCATGCGTGCCGGCCGGGCGGCCGCCATGGCGCCCGACCAGCAGCCGCCATGTTTCCTGGAAACGCTGGCTGCGCTCGCTCCACATGCGGTCGCCAAGCCGCGCCGTGTCGTAGATCCGGGTGACCAGCAGTGCAGCCAGCACGCGCTCGGCCTCGGCAACGGCGCGCGCTCCGGTCAGGAATTCCTCGATCAGATCGGCCACCCGGTCGACATCGCCGGTCCAGATCGGGTGGTCGCGCCCGGCCACCTCGACCAGCCGCGAATTCGGGATATTCCTTGCCAGGAAGCGGCTGGCCTCCGGGTCGACGCGCGCATCGTTGCGGCGATGGACCAGCAGCGTCGGTGCGCTGATCGCCGCCAGCACGCCGCGCACGTCGATCGCTGCATTCATGCGGGCCAGGGCGATTGCCGCGGTCGGGCTCGCCGACAGCCGCTCGAAGCGCGCCCACCATGTGGCGAAACGCGGATCGTCGACGCGGCCGGGCGCGAAATGCGGCAGGGTGGCGCCGGTGCCCCATGCGGTCTCCGCCGTCGCGATGAACGCCTCAAGGCGTTCCGGCGGCATCACCCATTTGTGGAAATGCGCATAGCCGCCATAAAGCGTCAGCGCCCGCGTCCGCTCCGGGTAGGTGGCGGCGAACAGCATTGCCATCGGCGCGCCTTCCGAAGCGCCGAGCAAGGCGGCGCGGCCGCTGCCGGTCGCATCCATCACCGCGCGCACATCGTCCATGCGGGTTTCGAGGCTGGGCAGATGGTGGGCATCGACGCGATCGGACAGACCGGTGCCGCGCTTGTCGAACAGGATCAGCCGCGAGAACGCGGAAAGCCGCTTCAGCAGCCGGCTGTAGCCCTCGTCTTCCCAGTGCAGATCGAGATTGGAAATGAAGCCCGGCACCAAGACGAGATCGAACGATCCCTGGCCGACCACCTGATAGGCGATCCGCACGTCACCACTGAGCGCGTATCGAGTTTCGATCAGCCTCACGAGTTGTCCGCCCGACCCGACGATTTCTTATCGCCGGATCATAGCAGAGGCGCGCAGCTTGCGGCAGGTGAAACTTTAGAGAGCGTGAATGTGGGCCCGCGGCGCCTACTTCTGTGACGCGGCGGTCGTCTCGGTGTTCGCTCCGCCAGCGCTGAAACCTGCGCCCTCCGGCGCGCCCGGCCGCTTGATGTGTGGCGCGGCCGCGACGACAAGCTCGTTGAACCCCTCGCCGCCGCTGTCCAGCATCTCGAACAATTGCCGGCGCATCCTCGGCTCCCAGAACTTGTTGATGTGCTCGGCGACGCCGGCAATGCCTTGCTCGCGCGGCTTTGAGTGGAAAAAGGCGGCGATCTGGTTGGCCATGCGAACCAGCTTTTCGCTGGTGCTCATGAGGTGGCCCTCGTCATGCGACATGCTTGGCAACTCCGGAAACCACTCGGTCAGGATGGGTGAAAATATCGAAATCGTCGCCGCGCACCAGCGCCACCAGCGTCATGCCGGAATCGTCTGCGGTGCGGATGGCAAGTGCGGTCGGCGCCGAGACGGCAATGATGACGGCCGAGCCGATCGCCGCGGTCTTCTGCACCATCTCGACCGAAACGCGCGACGTGACGACGACGGCCCCCGACCTGCCGTCGATACCGGCTTTGGCCAGCGCGCCGGCCAGCTTGTCCAGCGCGTTATGGCGGCCGACATCCTCGCGCGCCATGACGATGCCCTTGCCGGAAAGGTAAAAACCGGCGGCGTGGACGGCACCGGTCTCGGCGTGCAGCGGCTGCAACTTCGACAAAAGCTTGACCGAGCGGACGATGTCATCGGACTGAAGTGTAAGTTGCGACGCACCGACCGGGTTTACCGAGCGCATTGCCTCTTCGATGGATTCGATGCCGCACAGCCCGCAGCCGACCGGCCCAGCGAGCCTGCGCCGCCGCGCTTCGAAGCGGGTGTTGGCCTGGTCCTTCAGCCGGATCTGGATATCGATGCCGGCGCCGTGATCCTCGACCTCGATCGCTTCGATTTCGTCCGGCGAGGCAATGATGCCTTCGGTCAGCGAGAAGCCGAGCGCGAAATCCTCGAAATCAGCCGGGCTTGCCATCATCACCGCATGCGTGGTGCCGGCAAAGGAGAACGCCACCGGCGTCTCTTCCGGCACCATGCGGTTGGCGGCCGCAGTACCGCCGGCGCGGCGCGCCAGGCGGCTGATCTGTGTGACAGCACGACGTTTGGGCATCACGCGGCATCCCCCTCTGGCCTGCCCTCTTTGTCATCATTTGGCATCTCCCCCTCAAGGGGGGAGATCGGCAGTTCAGGCGTCGCAGCGCACCTTTCGACTTTGGTGATTGGCGAAAGTCGAGATGACATCCAATCTCCCCCCCTGAGGGGGAGATGGCCGGCAGGCCAGAGGGGGGTACTCCGGCACGAAACCAAAACCGCTACTCCGCTGCTTGCAGCGGGGCGATGCGGCGGCTTTGCTTTGCCTGCTCGTCATAGTCGCGCTGCCATTCCGACGGGCCGTTGGATGCACCCACCTGCACCGCGGTCACCTTGTATTCCGGGCAGTTGGTCGCCCAGTCGGAGAAGTCGGTGGTAATGACGTTGGCCTGGGTGTCGGGATGGTGGAAGGTCGTATAGACGACGCCCGGCGACACCCGCTCGGTGATCAGCGCGCGCAGCGTCGTCTCGCCGGAGCGGCTGGTCAGCCGCACCCAGTCGCCGTCGCGCAGGCCGCGATTTTCGGCATCGTGCGGATGGATCTCCAGCCGGTCCTCGCTATGCCAGACCACATTGTCGGTGCGCCGGGTCTGCGCGCCGACATTGTATTGCGACAGGATGCGGCCGGTGGTCAGCAGCAGCGGGAAGCGCGGTCCGGTCCTTTCGTCGGTCGCCACATATTCGGTGCGGATGAACTTGCCCTTGCCGCGCACGAAGCCGCCGATATGCATGATCGGCGTGCCTTCCGGCGACTTCTCGTTGCAGGGCCACTGCACCGAGCCCACCCGGTCGAGAAGGTCGAAGGAAACGCCGGCGAAACTTGGGGTTGTCTTGGCGATCTCGTCCATGATCTGGGACGGATGCGTGTAGTTCCAGCCGAGGCCGAGCGCCTTGGCGAGCTCCTGCGTCGTTTCCCAGTCGGCATAGCCGCATTTCGGCTCCATCACCTTGCGCACCATGTTGATGCGGCGCTCGGCATTGGTGAAGGTGCCGTCCTTCTCGAGGAACGTCGAGCCGGGCAGGAACACATGCGCGTAGTTGGCCGTCTCGTTGAGGAAGAGGTCGTGCACGACGACGCATTCCATCGCGGCGAGACCGGCGGCGACATGCTTGGTGTCGGGGTCCGACTGCAGGATGTCCTCGCCCTGCACATAGAGCCCCTTGAACGAGCCGTCGACGGCCGCATCCAGCATATTGGGGATGCGCAGGCCGGGCTCGTCGTCGAGCTTGACGCCCCACAGGCTCTCATAGATGGCGCGCACCGCGTCGCCTGAAATATGGCGATAGCCGGGAAGCTCGTGCGGGAACGAGCCCATGTCGCAGGAGCCCTGCACATTGTTCTGACCGCGCAGCGGATTCACGCCGACGCCCGGCCGGCCGATATTGCCGGTCGCCATGGCGAGGTTGGCAATGGCGATGACGGTGGTCGAGCCCTGGCTGTGCTCGGTCACGCCGAGGCCGTAATAGATCGCGCCGTTACCGCCGCGGGCGTAGAGCCGCGCCGCGCCGCGTATGTCGTCGGGATCGACATTTGCAAGCTGGCCGACCACTTCCGGGCTATTTTCCGGCAGCGCCACGAACGATGCCCAGTCCTGGAACTCGTCCCAGTCGCAGCGCTCGCGGATGAAGGCCTCGTCGAACAGGCCCTCGGTGACGATGACATGGGCAAGTGCGGTCAGCATGGCGACGTTGGTGCCCGGCTTCAGCGGCAGATGGAACTGCGCCTCGACGTGGGCCGAGCGCACGATGTCGGTGCGGCGCGGATCGAGCACGATCAGCTTGGCGCCCTCGCGCATGCGCTTCTTCATGCGCGAGGCGAACACCGGATGCGCATCGGTCGGATTGGCGCCGATCAGCAGGATCACGTCCGTCTGCTCGATCGAATCGAAGTCCTGCGTGCCGGCGGAGGTGCCGAAGGTCTGGCCGAGACCATAGCCGGTCGGCGAATGGCAGACGCGGGCGCAGGTATCGACATTGTTGTTGCGGAAGCCCTGCCGGACAAGCTTCTGGACGAGGTAGGTCTCCTCGTTGGTGCAGCGCGAGGAGGTGATGCCGCCGATCGAGGTGCGGCCGTACTGGTATTGGATGCGGCGGAATTCATTCGCCGTATGGGTGAGCGCCTCTTCCCACGACACTTCGCGCCACGGATCGCTGACCTTCTCGCGGATCATTGGTTTCAGGACACGGTCCTTGTGCGTCGCGTAGCCATAGGCGAAGCGGCCCTTGACGCAGGAGTGGCCGTGGTTGGCCTTGCCTGCCTTGTAGGGCATCATGCGGATGACCTCGTCGCCCTTGACCTCGGCCTTGAACGAGCAGCCGACGCCGCAATAGGCGCAGGTGGTGACGGTCGAGCGCTCGGGAAGGCCTTTCGCCAGCACGGTCTTTTCCCTCAGCGCATCGGTCGGGCAGGCCTGCACGCAGGCCCCGCACGACACGCATTCGGAATCGACGAACGCCTCGTGCATGCCGGCCGAGACCCTGGATTCGAAGCCGCGGCCCTCGATGGTCAGCGCGAACGTGCCCTGCACCTCCTCACAGGCTCGCACGCAGCGCGAGCAGACGATGCACTGCGTCGGATCGTAGGTGAAATACGGGTTCGATTCATCGCGGGCGATGTAATCGATGGTCAGCGAGCCATGGCCGGGCGCCACGCCGTTTTCCTGCTTGACGTGGTTGCGGCCGTCCACGCCATAGCGGTTCTCGGTCAGGCCGACCGTCCTGACGACCTTGTCGAACTCGCTGGCGCCAGTGCCGGCCTTCTCGCCCCACGCGGCAGGATGGTCGGAGACGTAGAGTTCCATCACGCCGCGGCGAATGGCGTCTAGCCGGTCGCTCTGCGTATGCACGACCATGCCTTCGCCGACCGGCGTCGTACACGAGGCCGGCGTGCCGCCGCGCCCGTCGATCTCGACGAGGCAGACCCGGCAGGAGCCGAACGAGTCCAGCATGTCGGTGGCGCAGAGTTTCGGGATTTCGACGCCCGCTTCCATCGAAGCGCGCATGATCGAGGTCCCCGCCGGCACCGTCACCGACTTGCCGTCGACCGTCAGCGTTACCTTTTGTTCCGCTTCAGAGGCGGGTGTGCCGTAGTCGATTTCCTGGACCAGCGATTTGATGTCGAATGCCGCGTTCATACCTGTCCGCTCCTATTCCGCTGCTTCGGCGACCGGCGTCGGCCGAAAGTCGTCCGGGAAATGGTTGAGTGCACTCATCACTGGATATGGGGTGAAGCCGCCGAGAGCGCAAAGCGAGCCGAACTTCATCGTGTTGCAAAGGTCGGTGACCAGCGCGATCTGCTTTTCCGGTTCGACGTTCTGGGCGAGCCGGTCCAGCACCTCGACACCGCGCGTCGAGCCGATGCGGCACGGCGTGCACTTGCCGCAGCTCTCGATGGCGCAGAATTCCATGGCAAAGCGTGCCTGCTTCAGCATGTCGGCGCTGTCGTCGAAAACGACGATGCCGGCATGGCCGATCAGCCCGTCCTTGGCGGCAAACGCTTCGTAGTCGAACGGCGTGTCGAACAGCGCGCGCGGGAAATAGGCGCCGAGCGGGCCACCCACCTGCACCGCTTTGACCGGGCGTCCCGTCGCCGTGCCGCCGCCGATATCGTCGACGATCTCGCCCAGCGTCATGCCGAACGCCGCCTCGTAGAGACCGGGATACTTGACGTTGCCGGCAATCTGGATCGGGATGGTGCCGCGTGAACGGCCCATGCCGAAATCCTTGTAGAAGGCGGCGCCCTTGTCCATGATCACCGGCACCGAGGCCAGCGAGATGACGTTGTTGATCACTGTCGGCTTGCCGAACAGGCCCTTGTGCGCCGGCAGCGGCGGCTTGGCCCGCACCTGTCCGCGCTTGCCTTCGAGGCTGTCGAGCAGGGCGGTTTCCTCGCCGCAAACATAGGCGCCGGCGCCGACGCGCACTTCCATGTCGAATGAATTGGCCGAGCCGAGCACATTGACGCCGAGCACGCCGGCCTTGCGGGCGATCTCGACGGCCTTCTGCATAACCGCCACCGCGTGCGGATATTCGGAGCGGATATAGATAAAGCCCTTGGTCGCGCCGGTGGCGATGCCGGCGATCGCCATGCCTTCGATCAGCACGAAGGGGTCGCCTTCCATGATCATGCGGTCGGCGAACGTGCCGGAATCGCCTTCATCGGCATTGCAGACGATGTATTTGCGGTCGGCCGACGTATCGAGCACAGTTTTCCATTTGATGCCGGTCGGGAAGCCGGCGCCGCCACGACCGCGCAGCCCGGACTCGGTCACCTGCTTGACGACCTCGGCCGGCGTCATCGCCACTGCATTCTGCAGGCCCTTCAGCCCGCCATGCGCCTTGTAGTGATCGAGCGACAGCGGATCGGTGACGCCGCAGCGCGCAAAGGTCAGCCGCGTCTGCCTGGCAAGGAACGGGATCTTGTCCGGTGCGCCCAGCCAGCGCTTGTGGTGGCCGCCGGTGAGGAAGCCGCAGTCGAACAGGCCTTTGACGTCGGAGGGCTTCACCGGCCCATAGGCGACGCGGCCATTAGCTGTTGCCACTTCGACCATCGGCTCGAGGAAATAGGCGCCGCGCGAGCCGTTGCGCACGATCTTGGCCTCGATGCCGCGCTCGGCCAGTTCCGCCCGAATCGCCTTGGCGACCTTTTCCGCACCGAGCGCCAGCGCGCCGGAATCGCCGGGAATATAGATACGCGGGATCATGAGCGCACCTCGGCAACGATCTCGTTGAGCTTTTCGTCGTCGATCCGACCGATCACCTCCCCGTCCAGCATCGCCGACGGCGAGCAGGCGCAAAGGCCGAGGCAATAGACCGGCTCCAGCGTCACCGAACCGTCACGGGTTGTCTCGTGGAAGCCTATGCCCAGCAATGATTTGAGCTTGGCGGCGATCGCATCCGAACCCATCGACTGGCAGGCTTCCGCCTGGCAGAGCTTCAGCACATGGCGGCCAGCCGGCTGGCTGCGATAATCGTGATAGAAGGTCACGACGCCGTGCACCTCGGCCCTGGAAATGTTCAGCGCCTCGGCGATGACCGGCAGCGCGTCCTGCGGCACATAACCGAACTCTTCCTGGATACCGTGCAGGATCGGCAGCAGCGGGCCTTCGAGGCCTTTCAGCTCGTGGATGATCGCCGCGGTGCGCGATGCGATCTCGGTACTTGCAGGCTGCATCGTCATGCAGCGCCCTCCCTGGTCGTGGCGGTCTTCCGCTAAGTGGTTAGGAAATCAGAGGAAACCCGCTAAATCAATAAAGCCGATCCGTTGCTCGATAGAAATTTTCTATCGTTCGCGGTCACCAGCCTTGTCTAGCCTAGCGGCGGGCGCGGAAATCGTCCGCCAGCGCCATTGCCTCGTCCAACAGCGCCGAGACCAGTGGCGTGTGCGGTTCGCGCCGTGCCGCCACCAGCCCGACGGTGTGGCTGGCATCCGGCTCGACGATCGGGATCGCCCGGATCGGCTCGGAAAAACCGAAGGTTTCCGAGAGGTTAAGCGGCATGATCGACGACCATTTGCCGGTGCGGATATGCGAAAACAGCACGATCATCGAGTTGGATTCCAATGTCGGCCGCACCTGCACGCCGGCTTCGGCCAGATGCTGGTCGATGATGCGGCGGTTCTGCATGTCGGGCGTCAGCAGGCAGAGCGGCAGCTGACTGAGTTCCGCCCATGTCACTTTGTCGCGGTCGAAATAGGGGTTCCCGACGGCGGTGATCAGCTGGTAGCGCTCGTCGTAGAGCGGCACGCTGGTGACGCGTCCGAGCGGCTCGTTGTCGAGATAGGTGATACCGGCGTCGATGTCGAAATTGCCGAGCAGCGACAGCACCTCGATCGAGGTCCGCGACAGCACCGAGAAGGTGACGCCGGGGTGCTTTGCCCGAAACGGCGTCGTCAGTCGCGCCACCATGGCCAGCGCCGTCGGGATCGCGGCGATGCGGATGCGCCCTGACAGGCCGTGGCGTGCCGCCCGCATCTCCTCGCGCATGGTCCTGCTGTCGCCGACGATGCGGCGCGCCCACACCAACACCTGCTTGCCTTCCGGCGTCAATCCCTGGAAGCGCGAGCCGCGCAGCACCAGCATCACGCCGAGCTGGCCTTCCAGTTGCTTGATGCCGGCCGAAAGCGTCGGTTGGGTGACGCCGCACACCTCCGCCGCCCGGCCGAAATGTTCTTCCCTGGCAAGTGCTATGAAGAATTCCAGCTTATCGATCATGCCGTCGGGAGCCTGTCACGGACGCTGTGTCCGATTGTAGCGCGCAACGTCGTGGAAATCGCCTTCGGCCGCAAGCCGCGTGTGTAAATCGTCCGCATCCACATCTTTCAGCCGGCTTACTGTTTCCCGCGATGGAATGCGGCGCTATGTGAATGAGACGGGGTCGTGGACTGGACACGACGGGAGACCGAACATGCTGGGCTGGTTCCGCAAGCTGCTGCCGCGCGAAGATCGCTTCTTCGACCTGTTCGAGCGGCATTCCCGCACCGTGGTCGGTGGCGCCGAGGCACTGCAGCAGCTTTTGCAGGGCAACGACATCGACCGCTGGTGTCAGACGATCATCGATCTCGAGGACGAAGCCGATCAGATCACCGCGGAAGTGCTGCTGGCCGTGCGCCGCTCCTTCATCACGCCCTTCGACCGCGGCGACATCAAGGACCTGATCCAGTCGATGGATGATGCCATCGACATGATGCACAAGACCGTCAAGACGGTAAAGCTGTTCGAAAAGAAGGAATTCGACCCGCTGATGCAGGAAATGGGGGGCGTCATCGTCGAGGCCGCCAAGTTGGTGGCCGAGGCGATCCCGCTTCTCGGCAAGGTCGGGGCGCATACGGTGCGCCTCAACGCCATCGCCGAGGAAGTCATGCGCGCCGAAGGCCGGGCCGACGACCTGCACGAGCAAGGCCTGAAGGACCTGTTCAAGCGGCACGGCCGCAGCGATCCGATGGCCTATCTGATCGGCAGCGAGATCTACGGCCAGCTGGAAAAGGTGGTCGATCGCTTCGAGGACGTCGCCAACGAAATCAGCGGCATCGTCATCGAGAACGTATAGTGGAAGCCGCAATAGCCTTTCCCGTGCTGGTCGGCCTTGTCGTCGTCGCGCTGTTCTTCGATTTCCTCAACGGCCTGCACGATGCCGCCAACTCTATCGCCACCATCGTCTCCACCCGGGTGCTGCGGCCGCATTATGCGGTGTTCTGGGCGGCCTTCTTCAATTTCATCGCCTTCATGTTCTTCGGTCTTCACGTGGCGGAGACGCTCGGAACCGGCATCATCGACGCCAGCATCGTCACGCCGGCAGTGATCTTTGCAGCACTTGTCGGCGCCATCGTCTGGAATATCGTCACCTGGCTCGTCGGCATCCCGTCCAGCAGCTCGCACGCGCTGATCGGCGGTTTGGTCGGCGCCGGCGTTGCCAAGGCAGGCACCGGCGCCATCGTCTGGACCGGGTTGGGCAAAACGACGGCGGCCATCGTGCTATCGCCGGCGGCAGGTTTTCTGCTGGCGCTCGTCCTGATCCTCGCGGTCTCCTGGCTGTTCGTGCGGCGGACGCCGTTCGCCGTCGACAGCACCTTCCGCGTCATGCAGTTCTTTTCCGCCTCGCTCTATTCGCTCGGCCATGGCGGCAACGACGCGCAGAAGACTATGGGCATCATCGCCGTGCTGCTCTATTCGCAAGGCATGCTCGGCGCGAATTTTTACGTGCCGCTGTGGGTCGTCATCACCTGTCAGTCGGCGCTGGCGCTGGGCACGTTGCTCGGCGGCTGGCGCATCGTCCACACCATGGGCTCGAAGATCACCCGGCTGAACCCGATGCAGGGTTTCTGCGCCGAGACCGGCGGAGCGATCACCCTGTTCGCCGCCACCTGGCTCGGTATTCCTGTATCGACCACGCACACGATCACCGGCGCCATCATCGGGGTCGGCGCCGCCCGCCGCGTCTCCGCCGTTCGCTGGGGCATTGCCGGTAACATCGTGGTGGCATGGATCGTCACCCTGCCGGCAACCGCGGCGATCGCGGCTCTCACCTACCTCGCGGTCGGCCTGGCAAGGTGACAGCACCGTAGCACTGCGCGGCAGGCGATGCGCCGTATCTACCTATCCACAAGGTTCAGGATGTTGCCGTCCGGATCCTTGAACCATGCGACCTTCATGCCCTGACCGACATGAACATCGCCCTCCAGCGTCAGGCCTGGCATGTCGTAATGCTCGAAGGTCACGCCCTTCGATTTCAATGCCTCAACGATCTTGCCGAGTTCGTCGCCGACCGTCCATGTCACAGCCGTCGCCTTGTTGGTCCCAGCGAAGTTCGAACGGTAGACGTTGATGCTGGTGTCGCCGCTTTTATAGACGATCAGTTCGCCACCTTCATTGTGCACCTCTTTCAGGCCAAGGACCCCTTCGTAGAATGCCTTGGCCTTGGCCAGGTCCTTCACGGCGAGATTGGCCGTCGCGTTGCTGTTTGCGAGCATGATTCGTCTCCTTCCCTGGCTGTCATTCCATGCTCATGAAATAGGCTGCGTTGACGATTTGGCGACGGCTGCTCCCACTGGAAATGCCGTCATATGCTCGCTGCCTCCCCGATACGCCGCTGCAATTGGTGGTCCATCGCTTGGTTCTGTTCCGGAACTGCATTATCTGGAGCGGAAAAGTAGAGGAAAAACTCATGCCCGCCGCCAATGAAAACGTGACCAAGGAAATCGTTATCGAGCGCCTGAAGACGGTCAATGGGCCGGATTTCACCGGCAATATCGTCGACCTCGGCCTGGTTTCCGAGATTTTCATTGCCGATGCCAAGGTGTTCTTTTCGATCACCGTTCCCGCTGCCCGTGCCCAGGAGATGGAACCGCTGCGTGCGGCGGCCGAACGTGTCGTCAAGGCGATCCCCGGTGTTGCCGGCGCCGTGGTCGCGCTGACGGCGGAAAAGAAGGGTGGCGGCATGGAGGCGCCGGTTCCGCAAAGACCGGCTCAGAGGCCCGCTCCGCCGGCCGCACCTGCGCGTCCCGCGCCGCAGGCGCCCGCCTCGCACAGCCAGGGCAAGCGCGGCGTACCCGGCATCGAAGCGATCATCGCCGTCGCTTCCGGCAAGGGCGGCGTCGGCAAGTCGACCACCGCCGTCAATATCGCCCTTGGGCTTGCCGCCAACGGGCTGCGGGTCGGGGTGCTCGATGCCGACATTTATGGCCCTTCCATGCCGCGTCTGCTCAACATTCGTGGCAGGCCGCAGACCGTCGACGGCAAGATCCTGAAGCCGATGCAGAATTATGGCCTCAAGGTCATGTCGATGGGCTTCCTCGTCGATGAGGAGACGCCGATGATCTGGCGCGGGCCGATGGTGATGTCGGCATTGACGCAGATGCTGCGCGAGGTCGAATGGGGACCGCTTGATGTGCTCGTCGTCGACATGCCGCCCGGCACCGGCGACGCCCAGCTGACCATGGCCCAACAGGTGCCGCTGGCCGGCGCCGTCATCGTCTCGACGCCACAGGACCTGGCCCTGATCGATGCGCGCAAAGGCCTCAACATGTTCAGAAAGGTCGACGTGCCGCTATTGGGTATCGTCGAAAACATGAGCTATTTTCTCGCCCCCGATACGGGAAAACGCTACGACATCTTCGGCCATGGCGGCGCCCGCCGCGAGGCCGAGCGTCTCGGCGTCACCTTCCTTGGCGAAGTGCCGCTCGAGATGGGCATCCGCGAAAGCTCCGATGCCGGCACGCCGGTGGTGGTCTCCAAGCCGGATGGCGCTGAGGCGAAAATCTATCGCAACATCGCCGCCAAGGTCTGGGACCGCGTCAATGAAGAGCGCGGCGCGGCCGAGGCTGCAGTGCCGAGCATCGTGTTCGAGTGATACGGATGTCCCTCCCCCAAGTGGGCCCCTTGAGGGGGAGGGTGGCCGGAAGGGTCAGGTAGGGTCCGCGGCGACGCGCTCCAACTTTTCCGGGATAGCGGGCTGACAAACCACGATCCCGTCTAGCGCGGAGGCAGATGTATGTCTTTCGTACCAAAGAGCGGATTCGGATGGCGCGTGCCCCTTGCCTGCTCCCGCGCGTTGTCATATCGATTTGTCATACAAATACGGAGACCACGATGGCAGGCGCCCCCACCCACAAGAAAAAATTTCGCTCGCAGGAGTGGTTCGACAATCCCGACAATCCGGGCATGACGGCACTCTATCTGGAGCGCTACCTGAATTACGGGCTGACGCGGGCCGAACTGATGTCCGGCAAGCCGCTGATCGGCATCGCCCAGACCGGCTCCGACCTGTCGCCCTGCAACCGCCATCACATCGAACTGGCCAAGCGCGTGCGCGAAGGCATCGTCTCGATGGGTGGCATCCCTTTCGAGTTCCCTTGCCACCCGATCCAGGAGACCGGCAAGCGGCCGACTGCTGCACTTGACCGCAACCTTGCCTATCTCAGCCTGGTAGAGGTGCTCTACGGCTATCCGCTCGACGGCGTGGTGCTCACCATCGGCTGCGACAAGACGACGCCGGCCATGCTGATGGCCGCGGCCACCGTCAACATTCCGGCTATCGCGCTTTCGGTCGGCCCGATGCTCAACGGCTGGCACAAGGGCAAGCGCACCGGCTCCGGCACCATCGTCTGGGAATCGCGCCAGCGCCTGTCGGCCGGCGAGATTGGCTATGACGAGTTCATGGATATCGTTGCCTCCTCGGCGCCGTCGACCGGCTATTGCAACACGATGGGTACCGCCACCACGATGAATTCGCTGGCCGAGGCGCTCGGCATGCAATTGCCGGGCTCGGCCGCTATCCCCGCCCCCTATCGCGAGCGCGGCCAGATCGCCTACGAGACCGGAAAGCGCATCGTCGACATGGTGCATGAGGATCTGAAGCCCTCCGACATCATGACCCGTAAGGCCTTCGAGAACGCCATCGTCGTCAACTCGGCGATCGGCGGCTCGACCAATGCGCCGATCCACCTCAACGCCATCGCCCGCCATCTCGGCGTGCCGCTCGACAATGACGATTGGCAGAAGGTCGGCCTCAACATACCGCTAATCGTCAATCTGCAGCCGACGGGCGAATATCTCGGCGAGGACTATCACCATGCCGGCGGCGTGCCGGCCGTGGTCGCCGAATTGATGAAGGGCGGCCTGCTGCCCTATCCGGAAGCCATGACAGCTAACGGCAAGACCATCGGCGACAATTGCAGCGGCGCCGTCAACGAGAACCTCGACGTCATCCGCACGGTTGCCGAGCCGCTGAAAGCCAATGCCGGCTTCATCAATCTCAAGGGCAATCTGTTCGATTCGGCGATCATGAAGACCAGCGGCATCTCGCCCGAATTCCGCGAGCGCTATCTGTCGAACCCGAAGGACCCCGAAGCCTTCGAGGGCAACGCCATGGTCTTCGACGGCCCCGAGGACTATCACGCCCGCATCGACGACCCGGCACAGGGAATTGACGAGCACACCATCCTGTTCATGCGCGGCGCCGGCCCGATCGGCTATCCCGGCGGCGCCGAAGTCGTCAACATGCAGCCGCCTGCCTATCTGATCAAAAAGGGCATCCACGCGCTGGCCTGTATCGGCGACGGTCGCCAGTCGGGCACGTCGGGCTCGCCGTCGATCCTCAACGCCTCGCCGGAAGCCGCCATCGGCGGCGGCCTGGCGCTGCTGAAGACCGGCGACCGCGTCCGCATCGACCTGCGCAAGGGCACCGCCGACATCCTCGTCAGCGACGACGAGATCACGCGGCGCCGCGCCGAGCTGCAAAACAATGGCGGCTATCAGTATCCGAAGCACCAGACGCCCTGGCAGGAAATCCAGCGCGGCATGGTCGACCAGTTTTCCGGAGGCATGGTGCTGAAGCCGGCGGTGAAATACCAGGATGTGGCTCATACAAGCGGCGTGCCGAGGGACAATCACTGACCAGGGTCCGTCGCACGAGCCAGCCGCCGGTGCAGGCAATTTGCCGAGGTCAGCGCCAGGAGGGGTAGGGGGTGGGGGTACATCGTAGAGCGAAAGCCTCGGCTTTCCACCCGCGATAGCCTGCCGTTAATGGCCAGAAATGCCCGGCACAGGGTTGGACGCGGTCATTTGTCAACAGCGATTGCTCCCGCGAGAACGGCAATGCTTGACAAGCGGGCGTGACAAATCCACGATCATCGCAAGGGGTGCATCGCGACGACCCCGTGAGGCGTCAGCCCAACGTTCGCGTCCAAGCTTCTCTTTCAAGGAGGTGGACGCCATGCCGTCAACAACCGCTATCACTGTATCGCAACTGTCCCGTCTGATTGGGCTGCCGGGTGCACCCGCAATCATCGACGTCCGCATCGATGATGACTACAACGCCGATCCGCGCCTGCTGCCGGGGTCGGATCGTCGTGATTTCAGGAGTGTCTCGAACTGGGCTGCCGACTTCGCCGGCAGGCAAGTGACAGTCGTCTGCCAACAGGGAAAAAAAGCTCTCGCAAGGCGTGGCCGCATGGCTACGGCAGGAGGGCGTTGCCGCCGAATCGCTCGATGGCGGGTTTGAAGCGTGGCGCGATGCCAAGGGCCTTCTCGTTCACGCCGACAAGATACCGCCCGCCGATGCCAAGGGCCGCACCGTTTGGGTGACGCGTACGCGCCCGAAAGTCGACCGCATCGCCTGCCCCTGGCTGATCCGGCGCTTCATCGATCCTCACGCGGTCTTTCTCTTCGTCGAGCCGGCCGAAGTGGCGGCAGTCGCCGATCGCTTTCAGGCCATCCCTTTCGACATCGAGAACGTGTTCTGGAGCCACCGCGGCGAACGCTGCACCTTCGACACCATGATCGAGGAGTTCGGGCTCAAATCCGAAGCGCTCGATCGCCTGGCCACGATCATACGCGCTGCCGATACTGCGAGCCTCGATCTTGTTCCACAGGCGGCCGGGTTCCTGGCCGCCTCGCTTGGACTGTCACGGATGTTTCGCGACGATCTGGAGCAGCTCGAGGCCGGCATGCTGCTTTACGATGCGTTTTTCCGCTGGTGCCGCGATGCCACCGAGGAGACGCATAACTGGCCGGTCGCCGGCGCAGTCAGTCTCGGCGCAGGCAAACCATCGTGAGCGCCGTCCTTTCGAAAAAGCCGGCGGAGATCCAGGAGCCCGCTGTGCCGAGCTTCCGGCAGGCCGTGAAGGTCTGGGCGAAAATCGGCGTGCTCAGCTTTGGCGGCCCGGCCGGGCAGATCGCGCTCATGCACAAGGAACTGGTCGAGGAACGGCGCTGGATCGGCGAACAGCGCTTTCTGCATGCGTTGAACTACTGCATGCTGCTCCCTGGCCCCGAGGCCCAGCAACTCGCCATCTATATCGGCTGGTTGCTGCACAAAACGGTCGGCGGCCTTGTTGCCGGCCTCCTCTTCGTCGTGCCGGGCGCGCTTGTCATGCTCGTCCTGAGCAGCCTCTATGCGCTCTATGGCGATGTACCACTCGTCGCGGCGCTGTTTTTCGGGGTCAAGGCGACCGTGCTCGCCATTGTCATCGAGGCGGTGATCCGGATCGGCAGACGCGCGCTGAAAAACCCGGTCATGGTGTCGATCGCACTCGCCGCCTTCATCGCCATCTACGCGTTGAACGTGCCGTTTCCGCTGATCGTGCTGCTTGCCGGGCTGGCAGGCTGGATCGGCAACCGTAGTGCGCCGGCAGTTTTTTCCGGCGCCTCGCATGGCAAGGGCGATGTTCCCGACATAAAGGGCGTGGTCGATCTGATGTTCGAGCGCGGTGAACTGACCCACGTCAGGCCGACACGATGGCACGCGCCGCGCACTTTGGCGACCTGGCTGCCGATCTGGCTGGGGCCTGTTCTGCTGGTCTGGGCTTTCACCGGCCCTGCCAGCGTTTGGACTCAAATCGGTGGCTTCTTCAGTGTCATGGCGGTCGTCACCTTCGGCGGCGCCTACGCAGCCCTTGCCTATGTCGCGCAGGCAGCGGTCGAGTACTTCGGCTGGCTGGCACCCGGTGAAATGGTCGACGGCCTCGGACTTGCCGAAACCACGCCGGGTCCGCTCATCCTGGTCTTGCAGTTCGTCGGCTTCGTTGCCGCGTTCCGCCAGCCGGGCTTGCTGGCGCCGCTGCTTGCCGGACTGTTTGGCGGGCTGTTCACGCTGTGGGCGACCTTTACCCATGTTTCCTATGGATATTCCTTGGGGCGCCTTACATCGAAGCGCTGCGCGGCAACAAGGCGCTGTCGGCGGCGCTCGGTGCGATCACCGCCGCCGTCGTCGGCGTCATCATGAATCTCGCTCTATGGTTCGGCTTGCACGTCATCTTCGGCGAAGTGCGCAATGTCGGGCTTGGAATGGACGTGCCGGTGCTTTCATCGATAGACTGGCGCGCGGCGCTGCTTTCCTGTGCCTCGATGATCGCCATTCTGAAGCTGAAGATCGGTATGCTGCCGACGCTTGCCGGATCGGCGCTGGCCGGTGTCTTGTTGCTGGCGGCGAGCGGGTAACGCTCAGCCGCCCATTCTGCCGCGCGGCAGCTTGATCATATCGCCGAAGCGGGCGCGCAATTTGTCGTCGACCGGCTTTGGCACATGGCGCGGGAAGCGTTCGGCAAGCACGCGTTTCTTCTCGATGATCGCCCGCTGCAGGATATCGGGCCTGCCTTTCTCATTCCATTCCTTCGGCGAAAAGCGGTCGCCGACGGCCGGATAGAAATATTCGGTCTGCATCAGCCGCAGCGTCTGCTCGTTGCCGAGATAATGGCCCGGGCCCTTCAGGCAGACATCGGCAATCGTGTCGATCGACAGCGACTCGTCCGTCACTTCGATGCCGCGCACGCAGCGCAGGCAGTGGCCGAGCATGTCGTTGTCGATGATCAGGCTCTCAAGGCAAAAGCCGAGCAGCGAGGCGTGCATGCCGGCCGATTCGTAAACCAGGTTGAGGCCGGCAAGACCGGCCATCACGTCGGTTATGCCCTTTTCGTAGCCGGACTGAATATCAGGCAGTTTCGAATCTGTCATGCCGGCGGCCGAACCGCCCGGCAGGTCGTAAAATTGCGCCATCTGCGCGCAGGCCGCGGTCAGCACCGCCTGCTCGGCCGAACCGCCCGACATGGCGCCGGTCCGGAGATCCGAGACAAACGGCCAGGTACCGAAAATCGCCGGATGGCCTGGCTTGATGGCGTTGACGTAGATGAGGCCGACGAGGACTTCGGCGACCGCCTGCACCACGGCGCCGGCAATCGCCGCCGGTGCCGTCGCACCCGCCTGTCCTGCCGACAGCAGCAGGATCGGAATGCCGCCCTCGACGCAGGCTTCGAGAACGCCACAGGCGTCCTCGGCAAACTTCATCGGCGGCACGACGAAGCAGTTCGAATTGGAGACGAAAGGCCGCGCGCGAAAATTCTCTTCGCCGCCCGCGATCGCATAGAGCATGTCGAGCGCCGGCTTGACGTTCTCACGCACGGTAAACGAGGTGCCGACATGCTTCGACGTGCCCATGACGCAGGCGTAGAGCGTGTTGAAATCCATATCGAGCGGGTCGGGAATGTCGCGCGGCACCATCGGCCGCTGGAAGAAATGGATGTTGTCGAGCCCTTCGACCAGGCGCGCGGCATCATAAATATCCTGCAGCAGCGACTCGCGATACTCACGCTTTTCGACATCGACAAGATGCACCGCAGCACCGGCCGTGCCGTAGTGCACACGCTTGCCCTGGATCACCATGTCGTGCTTCGGATCCTGGCCGTGGAGGGTGAAATGCCGCGCCGCGTTCTTGATGGTGTCGAGCACAAGGCCGCGAGGAAAGCGCAGGCGGCCGTCCTCACTGAAGGTCGCGCCGGCTTTGGTCAGCGCCTCGATGCAGGAGGGAATGGCGTTGGCGAAGCCGACCGTCTCCAGAAGGGTAAGCACGGCCTCGTGGATACGTTCGCAATCGCTGCCGCTGAGCGGGCTGTAGCTTCCGCCTTCGAGGCCGGCACGCACCGGCTTGACGTCGTCGGCAAGCGGTGCCGCCCGCATGGCGCGGCGCGCCTCGCGCCCGCCGGACCGCCGCGAACGCTGGTCTGCGGACACGTCCTGCTTCTCATGGGCCATTGGCATGAAGGCACTCCAACTTTAGCTGCGGAGCGGGCGCGGCGGTTGGTCCACCATCGGCCTGCTTCGTCCCCTCTATACAGCGACTATGCCGCCGGCATTGGCACAGCCTATGTGCCAGCCGGTCCCGTCGCATATGCCAAGGAGCTAAAGAACCGGAGCCGCACTACATGCGCCAGGCTCCGGTCGGGGAAGGGAGATCAGGCCGCTGCCGGCCTGCGTCCAGCTGCCGTCGCTAGTTCGCGGATGCCGGGTTCGATGTGCTGCAACGCGATCGAGGAAATGCCCAAGCGCATGAAACGCGATGGCTTTTCGGTGCGGTCGAAGAAGCGGTCGCCAGGCTCGATGATGACGCTGCGCGAGGCCGCGGCCTCCGCCAGCCCGCGCGAATCGGTGCCGCGCGGCCCCTCGAGCCAGAGCGACGTGCCGCCGGCCGAATCGGTCGAGCGCCACTCCGGCAGGAAGGCGGAAATCGCATGGACCAGACGCTTGCGCCTCTCGTCGAAGGCGCTCGACAGCCGCCGCACCAGCGCCTCGTGATGGCCGAGCGACAGGAACAATGCGACGGCGCGCTGGTTGTTCGCCGGCGGATGGCGCAGCATGAAGCGGCGTAGCGCCCGAAGCTCGGAGATCAGCCCGGCCGAGGCGACGATGTAGCCGAGCCTGAGGCCGGGAGCCAGCGTCTTCGACATCGAGCCGACATAGACGACGCGGCCGGAGCGATCGAGGCTCTTCAGCGCCTGCTGCGGCGCCTCGTCCAGGAGCTGGCTGTCATATCCGTCCTCGATGATGATCTGGTTGTGCCGGTTGGCGCGCGCCAAAAGCTCCTGCCGCCGCTCTGCCGACAGCGGCACCATGGTCGGGCAATGGTGGCTGGGCGTGACGAAGACGAAGCCGGAATCATTGGGAATGGCCGAGGTTACGATGCCGGAGTGGTCGACCGGAACCGGCTGGATCTCGGCGCCGGCCAGCCGGAAGATCGAACGTGCATCGGGATAGCCCGGGTCCTCCATCGCCACCTTGGAGCCCTTGGTCATCAACAGCGTCGCCAGCATGTAAAGCGCGTTTTGCGCGCCCAACGTCACGATGATCTCGTCCGGATTGGCGAAGATGCCGCGTCGCGGCAGCAGCCGTGCCTGGATCTGCTCGATCAGGAGCGGATCGTCGCGGTCGACCATGTCGGATGCCCAGTTGCGGATTTCGAGCACCGCCAACGCCATGCGGTTGCACTCGCGCCATTCGGCGGTCGGGAACAGCGCCGGGTCGAATTGGCCATAGACGAAGGGGTATGACGACTTGATCCAGTTGTCGTGCTTGGCCGGCGGCGGCATGTCGCTCGCCGCGATCTGCCGACGCGCCTTCCAGTCGATCTCGTTGGCCTGGTCGGGCGCCTTCTGATGCGGCTTGGCAGGCGTCGCCAGCACTTCGGGATTGACGAAATGGCCGCGGCGCTCGCGCGCCACCAGGAAGCCTTGGTCGACCAGCTGCTGGAAGGCCAGCACCACGGTGCCGCGCGCCACGCCGAGTTTTTCGGCAAGAATCCGGCAGGACGGAAGCGGCATGGAAGCCGCGATCTGCCGGTCGAGGATGGCGGCGACGATCGCCTGGCGGATCTGCGCCTGCAGGGTCTGACCGGATTCCGCCGAAATCCGGAACAGGCCGGACCATATGGCCGTGTCGTTTCGCTGTGGCATGGGAAATGTTCCTCGATGGCCAGCTTTTTTCACTTGGCTGGACCAGTCGAATGTACCGGTGGCACAAGGTGTTGCGCCAATCAATTTTTCTGATCGCTGGGATTTATGCCAGTGATCCTTTGAGCCGGCCCACGCTGCGCTGCGGCATCGCTGCGCATTGAAACAGATGGAATTCGACCCGATAGTTTGCCGCGACGACACGCGCCGGAAACATCCGGCCTGATAAGATGCATCTCAAGAGACCGGAGCGAAGCAGTGGATCAATCGTCCTTTCAAAAGCAGCTCGACGCATTGCGCGATCATCGTGCGGCCAAATCGGGCTCGATGCGCGAGGTTTTCGCTGCCGATCCGCAGCGCTTCGAGAGATTCTCCGCCAGTGACGGCGACCTGCTGCTCGACTGGTCGAAATGCGCGGTCGATGCGCGGACTATGGAGTTGCTGGAGAAGCTGGCTGAGGCCGCTGACCTCGAAGGCCGGCGCGACGCGATGTTTGCCGGCAAGAAGATCAACGTCACTGAAGGCCGTGCCGTGCTGCACACGGCGCTGCGCAACCTGACCGGCAAGGGCATCGGGCTCGACGGCCAGGACGTGAAGGCGGAAGTCCTTGCCGTACTCGACGCGATGGGTGCCTTCGCCGACGCGGTGCGTTCCGGCAAGGCGGCCGGCGCGACCGGCAAGAAAATCACCGACATCGTCAACATCGGCATCGGCGGCTCCGATCTCGGCCCGGCCATGGCGACGCTGGCGCTGGCGCCCTATCATGACGGGCCGCGCGCGCATTACGTATCCAATATCGACGGTGCCCATATCCACGACACGCTGAAGGGTCTTTCCGCCGAAACCACCCTGTTCATCATCGCCTCCAAGACCTTCACCACGGTCGAGACGATGACCAATGCCGAAACCGCGCGCAGATGGGTCGAGAAGGCGCTCGGCAAGGAAGCGGTCGGCAAGCATTTCGCCGCCGTCTCGACGGCGCTCGACCTGGTCGCCAAATTCGGCATCGCGCCCGATCGCGTCTTCGGCTTCTGGGACTGGGTCGGCGGCCGCTATTCCGTCTGGGGTGCGATCGGTCTGCCAGTGATGATCGCCATCGGCCCGAAGGATTTTCGCGCCTTTCTCGACGGCGCCCATGAGATGGACGAGCATTTCCGCACCGCGCCGCTGGCGAAGAACCTGCCGGCGCTGATGGGGCTGATTGGCTGGTGGCACCGCGTGATCTGCAAATACCCCGCTCGCGCCGTCATCCCCTACGATCAGCGTCTGTCCAGGCTGCCGGCCTATCTGCAGCAGCTCGACATGGAATCGAACGGCAAGAGCGTCACCCTGGAAGGCGGCGCTGTAACGACGCCGACCGGCCCGCTGGTCTGGGGCGAGCCCGGCACCAATGGCCAGCATGCCTTCTTCCAACTTCTGCATCAGGGCACCGATTTCATTCCGGTCGAATTCCTTGCCGCTGCCGTCGGCCACGAGCCGGAACTGAAGCATCACCACGACCTTCTGCTTGCCAATTGCCTGGCGCAGTCGGAAGCCTTCATGAAGGGCCGCACGCTTGAGGAAGCCCGAGCGCAGATGCTGGCGAAAGGCATGAAGCCGGCCGATGTCGACAGGATTGCTCCGCACCGCGTCTTCTCCGGCGACCGCCCCTCGGTGACGATTCTCTACAGAAAGCTCGACCCGCATACATTCGGACGGCTGATTGCGCTTTACGAACACCGCGTCTTTGTCGAAGGCACGCTGTTCAACATCAACTCCTTCGACCAATGGGGCGTCGAACTCGGCAAGGAACTGGCGACCGGGCTGCTGCCCGTCGTTGAAGGCAAGGAGAACGCCGCAAAGCGGGATGCCTCGACTGCCGGACTGGTGGAATACATTCACCGCTTGCGCGGCCTGGAGTGAAAAGCTTGGCGGACATCAAGGGAATATTGTTCGACAAGGACGGCACGCTCGTAGATTTCAACGCGACATGGCTGGGCATCGCCGACTTCATGGCGATGGATGCGGCCGAAGGCGATCGCTGGAGGGCAGACAGGCTGCTTGCGGCGGCGGGCTTCGACTTCGCCAACAAGCGCTTCAAGCCGGATTCAATTTTTGCCTCCGGCACCAACATGGACGTCGTCGAGCTGTGGTTTCCGCGGCTGTCCGACGAGGACCAGATGCTTGCCGTCGCCCGTTTCAATGCCATCACTTCGGCGCAAGGATCGGCGATGGCCGTGGCGCTGCCGGGTGTGGTCGAGACGCTTGGGCTGCTTCACAGAAAATCCTACCGGCTTGGCGTCGCCACCAACGACTCGACCAGCGGCGCGGAAAAGACCTTGGTCACTCTGGGCGTCGCGCAGCTTTTCGAAGCCGCCTATGGTTACGACGCGGTGGCCAATCCAAAACCGGCGCCGGATACGATCCTTGCCTTTTCGGATCTGACAGGGCTCAGGCCGGCGACGATCGCAATGGTCGGCGACAATCGTCACGATCTGGAGATGGCGCGCGCCGGCGGCTGCGGCCTGGCGATTGGCGTGCTGTCCGGCACCGGCACACGTGAATCGCTGTCGCAGATAGCCGACGTCATTCTGGATTCGGTGGCCGACCTGCCTGATTTTCTTTCGGCGCGAGTGACGGAGACAGCCTGACGGCCGAGGCCATCTCTTCCTTGCATAGGACTTCTTCCGGAGCCTAATCGACCATCAGATGGGTACAGTTGATGGTCGTATTCTCGATGGCCGTCAGTTTGGCCAGCAGGTCCAAGCGGATCATCTCGACAGTCCGGCTCGGTAGAACCCCTTCCACTGTCAGCTGAATATCATACCAGTCCTCGACATAGCGCACGGTGACGCCTTCGACGCAGAGGCGATAGACACGATGCTCGTCCGTGATTTCAGGCATCTTCGAGTGAGGCACGTCGGGCGTGTACAATGTTTCGAGCAAGTCTATTCGAGGATTGGGGCCGAGATGGCGAAGATGTTTGGCTCGAAAGCCGTCGCTGTCCTCTGGTCTGCCGCTGGCGCGATCTGAAAGGCGGCGGCGAAGCCAAAAGATATGATTTTGACAGCCATCATCTCGAACGAATGCAAATCGCGGCCAGAGCCGCCTGGTAAGGCGCTCCCAGCGGCCTGTATGGAGGTCCAGGCGCCAATCGTCGATGTTCTCGACCACTCCAGGCCATCGCGGCCCGATCAGGCGCCCGCCGCGAACCAGGAGTGCGCCACCATCTTCCACGAGTTCCGAAGAGTGCTTGTATATCCATGGCGGCGTTTCTCCGGTCGTATCGAAGCGGCCAACACCAAAGTTTGTTATGTCTAAAACGAGCACCTGGGCCTTGTGACCGCGAACATTCGGATAAGATAGGTTGCCTACTATAAATATTCGGTCGTCGACAAGATTTGCCGTATGAAAGTCGGTCGGTGGAAAAACCTCATCCGAGTAGCCCAAAATCTCGGTGCCGCTCCCAGGATGACTCACGATCACATCGTTGTAGATATAGAAATCTGCATCATAGTGATCTTCATACTCGCCGCCGATCCTGACAAGGCGGCCGTCTGGCAGCACCGTTTCAGTGCGCCCGTACCGGCTGAAGCTCCAGCACGGCCCGACATCCTTTGAAGGCGGGCCGTGGAACGCTTTGTTCAGGGAGTAACCGGTGAGACGGTGCTCAATTGCCCATACCCAGACAGGGTTGGTCATAGGTTCCGGATTGCCAGAACCTCGACTGGGCGAACGAAACTGTAAAAACAGGTCTTGGTCTATGTTCGCGGGCGGTATGATCAAGTTCAAGCGGGGCTAGCAAGGCTGCTACATCGAAGGACGAGCCGATACCCCATCGCTGGATTATAGCCTCCATAGAATCGTCTGCAAGGGGTCGAACTCAGTCATGTCGTAAGCAGATGAGTTGTCCGGGTTAGGTAGCAGACGAGTTGTCCGGTTTGATCTTCAGCGAACGGAGGCTGGGGATGAGAC